>CAZVFN010000203.1:0-2505 GCA_964626335.1 uncultured Ectothiorhodospiraceae bacterium | reverse complement strand
GCCAGCGATGCCGAGAACGCCTGCCCTGCCGTCCCGGGCGACACGGCGCGGGCCCGCGAACGCCCGGCGAGGCATCGCCGAGCCCGCTATTGTAGGTGACGCGCGCATCGCCGGACAATCAGTCACAGGGCCGTTCGAGCCGCTGCAGCGCGCGCTCGGCCTCGAGTGACTCCACGACCTCGCCGGTCAAGCGCCCCTCGGGATCGCGGTAGTCCTGCCAGTAGCGGGTACGCTCGCGGGTGCGCAGGCGCAGCTCGGCATCGAAGCCGAGGTCGTTGAGATAGTCCGAGTGGCGCACGGCGTAGCGCTTTTCCTCGAACAGGCCCACGGAGACCGCGTTCTCCAGTTCCGGGTCGGAGGCGACGATGAAGTAGTCCTCGATCCCCTTGTCGGCGAGGCGGCGGGTGGCCTCCAGCGCCGCCGCGCGCGAGCCGAAGGGCGGCAGCAGCACCTGGTAGCCGTAGACCTCCTCGTCGCGCGTCGTCCGCTGCCGCGGCTGCAGCCCGAGACGCTCGAGGCGGCGATTCGCGCGCTGCGCCCGATCCGCATCCTCGAACGGGCCGATCGTGTAGCACACGCTCTGGCGGTCGCCGCCGTTGGCGGCCTCGCGCAGGAGCCTGAGTTCGCCGATCGCCGTCGGCGCCCGGGTGCGCTCCAGCGCCCGGCCGGGTGTGCCGGCAAGGATCCAGGCGGCCAGCGCGGCGTTGACCGCGCACAGGAGCAGGGCTACCCAGCGCATGTCGCCTCCGCATGAGCGAGGAGCCCGCGCAGCGTGACTGCGGGATCCGCGATCCAGCGCGGGCCGAGGTAGGGACGCAGGCGCTCGGCGTCGCCCCCGGTGATGACGCAGTGCGCATCGTTCAGCCCCGTGGCGACATCGGCGGCGACGCGCTCGATGGCGCCGGCGAGCCCGACCAGCGTGCCGGCGCCCAGCGCCCCGGCCGTGTCACTGGCGGGCAGGGGCGGCTCGTCGAGCGCGTGCGCCAGGCGCGGCGCGGCCGCTCGCAGCGCCGCCCGGCTCGCCTGGAGCCCGGCGAGGATCGCCCCGCCCGGATGGTGGCCGTCGGCGCGCAACGCATCCACGGTCACCGCGGTGCCGGCGTCGACGACGATCGCGTCGACGGCCCCGAGGCTGCCGCGAAGCCCGAGAAGGTTGGCCCAGCGATCGGCACCGAGGCGCGCGACATCCCGGTAGGCGCTCGTCACCGCGGCGCTGCCACCGGGGCGCAACTCATGCAGATCGGCGCCCCACGTGCTTGCCGCCCAGGCCCGCAGGCGCTCCACGAGCTCGGGGCCGGCGACGCTGCAGCAAACGACCCGGCGGGGGGCGAGATCACCCCAGGCAGCGCTGAAGGCCGCCGGTGGATCTTCGACCGGTACGGGGAAACCGGCGGGCACACCGAGTGCGGCGCCGGACGCGCACGCCCACTTGATGCGGCTGTTGCCGATATCCACGAGCAGGATCAAGCGCGCCTCCGGACACTGACCTCGGCACTGTGCAGACGATGCTCGCGGCCGTCGGCGGCCTCGACGCGCAGGGCCCCGTCCTCGGCCAGTCCGCGCGCTACGCCGTCGCACGCGCCCCGCTCGGTTGTGGCGCGGACCGGGCGACCGGCCAGGACGTCGAGCCCCGCCCAGCGCTCGCGGAAGGCCGCCAGCCCGCCGGCCTCGTACGTCTCGAGCGCCCGCACGACCGCGCCCGCCAGGGCACCGGCAAGGCGCCCGCGATCCGGCGGCGAGCCGCCGGCCAGGGCCGACACGGACGTCGCCGACGGCGTGGCCCGCGGGGGCGGTCCGTGATTGACACCGACACCCACGACGACGCGCGACCCGCCGGCGACCTCGCCGCGGACCTCGACCAGTATCCCGCCCAGTTTGGCTTCGCCGTGCACCAGGTCGTTGGGCCATTTCAGGCCGACCCCCGCCCGCGCTTGCGCGTTCAGCGTCTCGGCCAGGGCCACGCCCACGGCCGGCGCGAGGCCACCGAGCTCCGCGGGCGTGCGCTCGATGGCCCGGTCGACCGAGAACGTGATCGCCGCCCCGGGCATGGACCACCAGGGCCGGCCGCGCCGGCCGCGGCCGTGCGTCTGGATCTCCGCGAGGCACACCCGCGCCTGGCCCGGGCCCGGAGCGGGCTGGGCGGCGACGTGCGTACTGGTGGACTCGACCTCGTCCAGCAGTTGCAGGCAGATCGCCGTGCCCGACACCGCGGCCAGCCCGCGTGCCACCACCGCGCGCTCGAGCGGGCGCCCGTCGACGCCGAGCCAGTAACCGCCGCCCCGGCGTGCCGCGATCGGCCAGCCGGCTGCACGCAGGCGCGCGACGTGCTTGGCGACAGCGGCGCGCGAGAGCCCGAGGCGCCGCCCGAGCTCGGCGCCGGACACCAGCCCCCCGCCGTCGAGCGCTGCCAGGAGTGCGCCGCGGATCGGATTCATGCCCTGGCGTGCCGGCCCGCGCGCGCTCGGGCCGAGCGCCCATCCGGGCCATCGGTGCCGCGCGGGACCG
>CAZVFN010000202.1:0-2537 GCA_964626335.1 uncultured Ectothiorhodospiraceae bacterium | reverse complement strand
GGCCGCGGCCGCGGCGAGCGCGGCGAGCGCGGCGAACTCCGCGCGGCGCACGCAGGCGCCGGGCCGGCGCCCCGGCGTGCGGAAGGCGTCCCAGGCCGCCAGCAGCAGGACCGCGGGCGCGGCAAGCAAGAGCACGGCCGATTGCATGACGGGCCCCCGGTGCGAGAACGGTGCGCATGATAACCCGACTTAGATATAGTAAAAATTCATTGTCTCGATGGAAACGTTCGTCATAATCGAACGATGCGCCCGATCAACTACAATCACCTGCGCTACTTCCGGGCGGTGGCCCACGAGGGCAGCCTGACCCGCACGGCCGAACGTCTGCACCTGTCACAGTCGGCCCTGTCGGTGCAGATCCGCAAGCTGGAGGAGCGGCTGGGCCAACCGCTCTTCGAGCGCCGCGGGCGGACACTCCTGCTGACGGAGGCCGGGCGCATCGCGCTGGACCACGCCGACGCCATCTTCGCCACGGGCGACGAGCTCGTGGCCACGCTCGAGCAGACCGGGCGCTCGCGCCAGGCGATCCGGGTCGGGGCGTTGGCGACGCTGTCGCGCAACTTCCAGATCGGCTTCCTGCGCCCCGTGCTGGGTCGCCCCGACGTCGAGGTCATCCTGCGCTCGGGCGGGGCCGCCGAACTGCTGCAGGCGCTGGAATCGCTGCACCTCGACGTCGTGCTGGTGAACCAGGCGCCCCGCGCCGACGCGATGACGCCAGTCGTCACCCACCGCGTGGCCGAGCAGCGGCTGAGCCTGGTGGGCAGCGCCGCGGACGTGACGCCTGGCACGGACCTGGCGGAGCAGCTCCGCGCCCACGCCGTGATCCTGCCGACGCCCGAGAACAACATCCGCACGGCGTTCGACGCGCTGGTCGATCGCCTGGGCGTGCGCCCGCAGATCGCCGCGGAGGTCGACGACATGGCGATGATTCGCCTGCTCGCGCGCGAGGGCCTCGGGCTCGCCGTGGTGCCGCCGATCGTCATCAAGGACGAGCTCGCCTCGGGCATGCTGGTCGAGGCCGCGCGCGTGCCGGACCTCTCCGAGACGTTCTATGCCGTGACGGTCGCCCGGCGCTTCCCCAACCCGCTCGTCCACGAGCTGCTGTCCGCCGACGAGCCGGCGTTCCCCTGATGCAACGCACCCGTGGCGCACGCCGCCGTGCGGGCGCTACCCTGAGTCAGTCATTCCCGAAGGAGCCGTGCGGGCGATGGTGGACAAGCTTGTGGCACGCAACCGGGCGTGGTCGGACCGCATTCGCCACGAGGAGCCGGACTACTTCCCGCGCCTGGCCGCGCTGCAGCGCCCGGAATACTTCTGGATCGGCTGCGCCGACAGCCGGGTGCCGGCGAACGTGATCGTCGGCCTCGACCCGGGCGAGGTCTTCGTCCACCGCAACGTGGCCAACGTCGTCCACTCCGCCGACCTGAACATGCTCAGCGCCCTCGAGTACGCCGTCGACGTGCTCGGCATCGACAAGGTCATCGTCTGCGGGCACTACGGCTGCGGCGGCGTCAAGGCCGCCACCGAGGAGGCGCTGCACGGGCTGGCCGACCACTGGCTCGAGCCCATCCGCCGCCTGGCCCGCAGCCACGCGGACGAGCTCGACCGCTTCGACGACATCGACGCCCGTCGCGACCGGCTGTCCGAGCTCAACGTGCGCACCGGGGTCGCCGGCGTGGCCGACACCCCCATCATGCGCCGGGCATGGCACCGCGGACGCCGGATCTGCATCCACGGGTTGATCTACCGGCTCCAGGACGGGCTGTTGTCCGACCTCGACTGCAGCGTCGGCCCGCCCGGCGGTGCAAGCGCCCTCGACGGCGACTGAACGGGGTCTCATCCCAGTCGCTGGCGCACCGCCTCGAACAGGCAGACCCCGGCGGCGACGGCGACGTTGAGGCTCTCGGTCGGGCCCTGCAGCGGGATGCGCACGACATCGTCGCAGCGTTTGCGCGTGCCCGGTCGCATGCCCCGGTCCTCGCTGCCCAGCACGAGCGCGAGCGGGCCCCGCAGGTCGGCGTCGTGCAGGCGCCGCTCGCCGTCCCCGGCCGTGCCCACGATCCACACGGCGCGCTCGCGCAGCCGCTCCAGCGCCCGCGCGAGATTGGTCACCGCGGCCACCGGCAGCCGCTGGGCGGCACCGGCCGACGCGCGCTCGACCGCCGGGGTCAGGCCGACGGCGCGATCGCGCGGCATGAGCAGCGCGTCCCCGCCGGCGGCCTCCGCCGAGCGGATGCAGGCACCGAGGTTGTGCGGATCCTGGACGCCGTCGAGCACCAGCAGCAGCGGCGGGTGGTCCAGTGCATCGAGGTGCTGCAGGAGTCCGGCCTCGTCGAGCCCGCCGGCATCGGTGATCTCGGCCGCGACGCCCTGGTGGCGCACTTCGGGCAGCCGCCGCGCGAGCGCCTGGGCCGACACGGACTCGACCGCGATGCCGGCCGCGCGGGCCCGCTCGGCCAGGTCGCGCACGCGGGCGTTGTTGCGGCGGCGGTCGATCCAAACCCGGCGCACGTGGCCGGCGCCCGCGGCGACGGCCG
>CAZVFN010000201.1:0-2605 GCA_964626335.1 uncultured Ectothiorhodospiraceae bacterium | reverse complement strand
CGTCCCAGGTATCGCCCTGGCCCTCGCCGGCCTCGAGCGCGGCGTGCGCGAGGAAGGTCTCGAGCGGGGTCTGCTCGGCCGTCTCCTCGTCGGGCGGGGGCGTGAACGTGCGCGCCGCCGAGACCAGCTCCTCGAGGTTCTCGACCCGCGCCTGGCCCTTCTCGCTGCGATCGCGCCCGAAGTGGTCGATCAGGGCGCTGGCGTGGACGACGTGCTCGACGACCTCGTGCAGGTCGAGGCCCTCGGTGTCGGCGGCAAGGCGCTCGACCAGCCGGAGGAAAGCGTCGACCGCGGTCGCCGCGCGCGCGCTCAGCGCGCGCTCGTCCACCGCCTGGCGGGCGGCCCGCCACAACGAGCCGTCGGCCGCGCGCGCCGCGCTGCGCAGCTGGCTCAGCGTCTTCTCGCCGATGCCGCGCGCCGGCTGGTTGACCACGCGCTCGAACGACACGTCGTCGTCGCGGTTCGCGATCAGTCGCAGGTAGGCCAGCGCGTCCTTGATCTCGGCGCGTTCGAAGAAGCGCTGCCCGCCGTAGACACGGTAGGGGATGGCGCGGCTGATGAACTCCTGCTCGAGGGCGCGGGACTGCGCGTTCGAGCGGTAGAGCACGCCGCACTCGGCGCGCGCGCCGCCCTCGTCGATCCAGGCCGCGACGCGATCGACGACGAAGCGCGCCTCGTCGGTCTCGTTGTAGGCCGTGTAGTAGGCGATCGCATCGCCCTCGGCGTCGGCCGTCCACAGGTTCTTGCCGAGCCGTCCGCTGTTGTGGGCGATCAGCGCATTGGCCGCGCCGAGCACGGTCCCCGTCGAGCGGTAGTTCTGCTCGAGGCGGACCGTGGTCGTCGCCGGGTAGTGCTCGGTGAAGCGCTGGATGTTCTCGACCCGCGCCCCGCGCCAGCCGTAGATGGACTGGTCGTCGTCGCCGACGGCCGTGACGCAGCCGCGGTCGCCGACGAGCAACCGCAGCCAGGCGTACTGGATGGTGTTGGTGTCCTGGAACTCGTCGACCAGCAGGTGGCGGAAACGCCGCCGGTAGTGATCCAGCAGCGACGGGTTGTCCCGCAGCGTCTCCAGCGCGAGCAGCAGCAGCTCGGCGAAATCGACCGCGCCGGCGGTGCGACGCGCCTGCTCGTAGGCGGCGTAGATGCGCACGAGCTGCTCCTGCACCGCGTCGTTCGCGTCGCCCAGGTGCTCCGGGCGCCGGCCCTCGTCCTTGTGGCCGTTGATGAATCCCATCGCCTGCTTCGGCGGCCACTTGCCCTCGTCCAGCTCGAGGTTGCGCAGCACGCGGCGGATGAGGCGCAGCTGGTCGTCGGCGTCCAGGATCTGGAAGCCCTGGGGCAGCCCCGCCTCGCGCCAGTGCGCCCGGAGCAGGCGATGCGACAGGCCGTGGAAGGTGCCGACCCACATCGCGCCCGCCGGCGCCCCGATCAGGTCCTCGACGCGCCCCCGCATCTCGCGTGCGGCCTTGTTGGTGAAGGTCACCGCGAGGATCGAGTGCGCCGAAAGCGACTCGACCGCGAGCAGCCAGGCGATGCGGTGCACGAGCACCCGCGTCTTGCCGGAACCGGCGCCGGCGAGCACGAGCAACGGCTCGCCCGCCGGCGCGGTGACGGCCTCGCGCTGGCGGTCGTTGAGGGGATCGATGATGGGGGTGACATCCATCGTGACATTGTAGCCGGGCGGGCAATGGGCGTCAGGGTGTCGGCGGCCTTGCGGCCGGCCGATCGCGTGGCCGCGGACAGCCACACCGGCGCGCAGCATGGACCGGCGGTGCGGGCCGGTGCGTCGACGCTTTCGGGTCGGTTTGCCGGCCCCCCGGTCGGGCTCCGGCCCTGGACGGGGCCGGATTGCTTGAATGGCGACGCTTGCCTTCCCTGTCGGGTGCTGTAACTGGATGTCGCGGTGTTTTGTGGACACGTGCTCGGGTTTCCCTCGCTCGTGCGGCGAGCGACCTACTTTCTTTGCGCGAAAGAAAGTAGGCAAAGAAGCACGCCCTGAACGACGTCGCCCTGGCGCGCGGGCGCGCGCGGCGGGTGCCGAACCACTGTCGGGCCCGCCGCGGTTAATTCAGCCTCACGAACACCGCCTGCCCGCGTAGGCCGGCCTTGCCCGGCGCGGCCCCCCGGCATTGCCCGTGCAACGCGATCCCCGCGCTGGGCAACGCCGGCAGCACCGGGCCGACCATTGTCGACGCGATCGATCGGTCCCCTGCGGACTCTGGAGCGGTTTCTCCCCCGTCTGGCTCGCCGAGCATCGCAGGGGCAGGCGGATCAGGCCCCGTTCAGGGGACTCGACAGGGGGTCGAGTCCGCGCTGTCGCCACACGGACGCGGCGTCAGCGCGCCCCGCCTGACCCGAGAAGCACAGGGGAGCCTGCTCGGGGCATCGCGACACGCACTCACAAGCGCGCAGCGAGCCGACCCGGCGAAGCTGAACGCGATGTCCCATCCACGCCCCGAGCAGGCCGAACCAGCCCGGGCGTGCTTTCTTTGGTTGCTTTCTTTTCACGCAAAAGAAAGGGACTCGCTCGCTGGCAAGCGGGCGAAACCCAACCCACGTCTCCACGCGACACGGCGTGATTCACTAGTGTCCTTGAACGGAAGTT
>CAZVFN010000200.1:0-2613 GCA_964626335.1 uncultured Ectothiorhodospiraceae bacterium | reverse complement strand
TCGACGTCGCATTCGTCGACGGCGACATCGAGGACCGCGTCGGCTCGTATCTCGCGGAGTGCGACATCCTGGCCTTCGAGAGCGTCGGCAGCGACGACGCGAAGTCCATCGCCGCGGCCACCGGCGCCACGCGCGTCGGCTCGATCGACACGCTCGAATCCGACGACCTGGGCGAAGCCGAGACCATCCGCGTCGAGAAGTTCGGCGACGACGACCAGGTCTTTGTCGAGGGCGGTGGGGCTGCAGAGTCTGTCACGATCTTCGCCCGCGGCGGCACCGAACACGTCGTCGACGAACTCGAACGCGCTCTGCGCGACGCGCTGGATGTCGTCACCGCCGCCATCGAGGCGGGCGGTGTCGTGGCCGGCGCCGGCGCGACGGAGATCGCAGTCGCCGACTACATCCGCGAACACGCCGCAAGCGTCGAGGGCCGCAAGCAGTTGGCTGTCGAAGCCTATGCCGACGCCGTCGACGTGCTCGCGCGGACGCTGGCAGAGAACACTGGCATGGACCCCATCGACGCGCTGGTCGACCTGCGTGCACGCCACGAGGAGACCGGCCGTGCGGGCATCATCAGTGAGGGGCAGTCCGGCGTCATCGACGACCCCGTCGACTACGGCGTCCTCGACCCCGCCGCGGTGAAACACGAGGCCGTCGAGTCGGCGACAGAGGCCGCGACGATGATCGTCCGCATCGACGACGTCATTTCCGCGAGCTGACAGAGTCGGAAAAACTCGCCGGGGGCCGGAGCGACTACTCGGGGCTTCCGGCCGGCCACGGCTCGCCGAGTGAGGCGGCGCGAAGCGGCCGACGTCCGGTTGAGAGGATCCGGGACGAGTCACCACGACAGCCGGACGCGGTTGCCGGCTTCGACGCCGAAGGTGTCGTCGCCGCGGCCCTGATTGACGGCGAGTTCGACGTTGCCGTGGCTGCCGACGGTGACGACGCGGTGGCCGGGGTCGACCGCCGCGTAGGTGTGCCGAGCCGAGGCCCAGACGCTGTTTGCCTTCACATGCGAGCCAAAGCGGTCCGCGAGGGCATCACCGGGAATATTCGTGATGACGTTGCCGAACCCGTCGACGGTGATGGCTTCCCCGACTGCGCCGTCGTCCTCGACGGTCGGCTCCGGCAGCGTCAGGTTCTCGTAGCCGTCGGCGCGTTCGAACCCCTCCCGACGTTCGAAGTGCTCTATGTCGGCGGCGTGGACGCGCGCGGCGGCCGGCGCGAAGACGTCCCGCCCGTGAAAGGTCGAACTCTCTGCGACCGGTGGCCACCGGCCTGAGTCGTCCCTCTCAGGGCCCGGATCCCCGTAGGCCACTTCGAATACGTCGAGCGATCCGTCGGCGAGAGCACGCGCAGCCGGCAGGAGGACGCCGTTGTCGGGGCCGACGAGCGCGTGGTCGCCGGCGCGAACGGCCAGCGCCGACCGCCCGGTACCCACGCCGGGGTCGACGACGACGAGGTGGACGGCCGGCGGGAAGTACGGCAGGATCTCCCGTAGCCAGAACCCCGCGGCGCGGACATCCTGGCGCGGGAACTCGTGTGCGACGTCGACCAGACGGGCGTCGGTCTCCTGGAGGATGACGCCTTTCATCGCGGCGGGGTACGGCGAGCGGAAGTCGGAGCTGAGCGTGATCATGCGTGTGGGATGGCGGCCCAGTCACCTTGTAAGTTGCCGGCGACCAGTGGTTTCATCCCGCCGTCGACGGGAGTTAAACGCATGAACGGCGAAACAGAGGCCTCACCGATCGAGGAGCAGGTCGGACAAGCCCTCCGCGAGACGGATGCGACGGTCGCCCTCGCGGAGTCATGTACCGGCGGGCTCGTCGGGTCGCTGCTCACCGACGTTCCGGGGTCGAGTGACTACTTCGACCGCTCGCTGGTGACCTACTCGAACGACGCCAAGCAGGATTTGCTTGCCGTGAGCCGGGAGGCGCTGGACGGACACGGGGCTGTCTCGGAACCGGTCGCGCGGGAGATGGCCCTGGCGATCCGGGACACGGCTGGGACGACCTGGGGCGTGGCCACGACCGGCATCGCGGGGCCGACCGGCGGCACGCCCGAGACGCCAGTCGGGACGGTGTTCGTCGCCGTCGCCTACGCCGGGCCGTGGGGGACGGAGACGTCCACGGGCTCCGTCGAACGGTACGAGTTTGACGGGACGCGTCTCGAACGAAAGGAGCGGTTCGCCCGGCAGGCACTCAAGGACCTGCTGGCGGCGGTCGTGGCGCCCGAGTAAACTACCCCTCCCTACTCCCTCGCTTACGTTCGCCTGAAGCGCGACCACAGCGATCGACAAAACTCGCGATGCTGGCGGTTTCTACCAGTTTTCCCGTAGCGAATAGACAGTTCTGGGGAGCAAGCGGAGGGCGGCAGCGGCGAGCGGGGCGAGCCGTTTCGGACCGACTGTCGAGCCACTAACCACGACTGTTGCCCAACTGACACCTGGCAATCACAGCACAGCCGAGACCGCCTCTCACAGGCTCTATCTTGATTCAGCGAGAGAATCCCGCCCTTCCCGCGAAGGACGAGCGTTCCGACGCTCAGTCGGAACCGAGGACTGATACTGACGGCTATAACTTCGTGAGTATCGTCGACCCCACGGGGGGTCGA
>CAZVFN010000199.1:0-2617 GCA_964626335.1 uncultured Ectothiorhodospiraceae bacterium | reverse complement strand
GCGCCGGCCCGCCGCGCGCTCACGGTCGCTCCGCCGGCGGGGTGCCACCGCGGCGCCGCGTGCCCGACTCACCGTCGCCACCGCCGCCCCCCACGCGGCGGACCCGGGGATCGTCCCAGGGGCCCGTCACGGCGTAGCGCATCGCGCTCGCCTTTTCGACATCGGCACCGACGTTGCGCAGCACGCCCTGGATCAACGCGACCGCGATCCCGGTGACCGGGCCGCCCGCGAGGCCACCGATCAGCGGCAGCGAGGTCGAGAGTTCGGGCTGGAAGCGCACCTGCTGATCATAGTCCTGCGCGACGAGACCGGTACGCCCGCTGATGTTCATCGTGCCGATCGGCCCTTCGATCTCGAGGCCCCGACTGTACGCATTTCCGTCGGCGAAATCGATGCGTCCCTCGATCGTGTCGAAGGCATAGCCCTTCTGCACCAGGCTGCGGAAGTCCAGCGACAGCAACTGCGGGATGGCCCGCAGCGACAGCAGCGCCAGCAGCCGGGCCGCCCCCGGATCGACCTCCGGGATGACTCCGTCCTCGAGCTCGAGGTCGGCGTGGCCCTCGAGCCCCTCGAGGCTCGGCGACCACGGCACATCGGGCCACGCCAGGTCGGCAGTCATCCTGCCCGCGCCCCCGACCAGTGCCGCCCCGTAGCCGAACGCGCCCAGGCCCGCGCCGAAGTCATTGCCCTCGAACGCCAGGCGCAACGAGCTCCGCGTCCGCGGCGGGCCGCGCCAGCGCCCCTGGCCGCTCATGCGCAGGCCTTCGTTGCGGAATTCGAGTCGATGGATCACCAGGCCCTCGGGACCCGGGGCGGTGACGAGCGCCACGTCGCGCAGGGTGCCACCGCGCAGCTTGAGTCGATCCACGCGCACATCCAGCGGCGGGATGGCCGCCGGGTCGACGCGGCCGCCGCCGAGCGCCCCCGGACTCGCTTGCGCCATGCCGAGGAGTCCGAGGTCGATCCATTCGAAGCGCAGGCGAACCGGCGCGCCGTCGCCGAGATCGAGCGGGGCGCGCCCCTGGCCCGACACCTCGTTGCTGCGGACGTCGAACGCCCAGCGCTCGCCCTGGCGGCGCACCTCGAGGTCGAGTTTCGACAGGTTGCGCCCGCCGTAGCTCGCGTCGGCGACCCGGAGGTCGAGACCGCCGAAGCCGGGTGCCGCGCTGCCACCGCCGTCGCCGAGCGCGAGCTCCAGCCAGCCACCCAGGGCGAGGCGCTGCACCTCGCCGCGCACCTGGATGCCCGGCTGCGGGGGCAACGCCAGCGACCCCGGGCCGAATCGCACGAGGGCGCGCTCGCAGACGTAGCCGCCCGGGCCGGGCACGAACTCGGCGTGCGCGCGGGCGTCGCGGCCGTAGTCGAGACGCAGATCGAGCGATCCCTCGCCGCCGAGCGGGACCGAGAAGGCGAGGCGGCGTGCCTCCGCGGCCGGCTTCGCCAGCGGTTCGGGCAGATCGATGGCCATGCCCTCGAGATCGCTCACGCCGCTGAGCACGGGAGGACCGCCCCCCTCGAGCGGCACGCGCAGCTGCACGGTCCAGGATGCTCGGCCACCGAGCCGCTGCAGCGCCGGCACGCTCTTGCCCGGCAACAGATCCCGCGCCCCCAGCAAGCCCGTGGCGCGGATGAGGTTCGCGCGCTCGCTGCCGACGCCGCTCCGCGCTTCGAGACGCATCGGCCGCCCGCGAACACGTGCGCGCACGCCGCTCATCTCGACGCCGTCGCGGCTGAAGCGAACCACCCCCCGCAGGTCGCGCAGGTCGAGATCCAGCCGCGGCTGGATCAGGCTGCCCCCGTTCATCTCCAGGCGGCCGTCGAGCCGCAGGGATCCGGGGTCGCGCAGCGGGATCGCGAGATCGAGCGCGAGCGGGGCCCGGCCCTCGCCCCGCGCATTGGCGAACACGCGCCCCAGGTCCGCGGCCAGCGGGCTCTCGTTGACCAGCCGGACCAGATCGTCGATCGGGGCGTCGGCGCCGGCGCTCACCGCGAGCTGGCCCTGCTCGAGATCCGGGATCGAGGCCTGCAGCGTCTCGGCCTCGATCCCGAACAGCCGGCCACGCTGCGCCTGGATCTCGAGCGCCGGCCCATCGAAGCGAACCCGCCCGCCCATTCCCCGCAGGCGCGGCCAGTCGGGTGCATAGGCCAGGGTGGCATCGCGAACGCCGAGGTCGACCGTGAATGTGCCGTCGCCGTCGCGGTAAGGGAATCCGTCCGCGGTGCCCTGCAGCCGGATTCGGCCCTCGACGACCGTGCCCGACACCAGCAGGCGCTCGAGGTAGCTGCGTACCTCGGCCGGGATCGGCCCGACCGGCAGGTAGCGCGGCGTGGCCGCAAGGTTGCCGTCGCGGAAATCCGCTTCGAGGTCGAGCGCGACCGTAGCGCCGCGCCGCACGATGTCGAACCGGGCCTCGCCCTGTACATCGCGGTTGCGCAACTCGACCCCCTCGGAGCTCAGGCGCAGCGGGCCGCCGTCGAGCCCGTCGAGGGCGACGGCGCCCGTCGCGCGCGCGACCGGGATCGGGGCGGCCAGGACGCCGGGGGCGGTCACGCTGGCGTCGCGCGTGTCGAGCCGCAGGCGCGCACCGCCGGGGGCAAGGCTGACGTGCCCGTCGAC
>CAZVFN010000198.1:0-2692 GCA_964626335.1 uncultured Ectothiorhodospiraceae bacterium | reverse complement strand
GCGCGGTTGAGGTCGACCCCGGTCATGGCGTGGAAGTCCTCGTGCAGGGACTTGCCCGCGTCCTCCTCGAGGTGCGCCCGCGTCACGCCGATCGTCTTGATCGTGCCGTCATCGAGCGCGATCTCAAGCTTGCCCGTGCCGATCACGGGGATCTCGTACTGCGAGATCTGGTAGCCCTTGGGCAGGTCGGGGTAGAAATAGTTCTTGCGCGCGAACACCGATCGCCCGGCGATGTCGGCGCCGAGGCCGAGGCCGAGGCGCACCGCCATCGCGACGGCGCCCTCGTTGAGCACGGGCAGCACCCCCGGCAGGCCGAGATCGACCGGGCAGGCCTGGCTGTTCGGCTCGCTGCCGAACCGGGTCGAGGCCCCGGAGAAGATCTTGCTGTTGGTCGCGAGCTGGGCGTGGACCTCCAGCCCGATGACGGGTTCCCACTGCATGGCGTGCTCTCGCCCCGTTTACGCCGCGGCGCCCGCGGGCGCCCGGCGGTGGTGATCGGTCGCCTGCTGGAAGCGGTGCGCGACCCCGAGCAGGCGGCCCTCGTCGAAATGGTTGCCGATCAGCTGCACCCCGACCGGCAGGCCATCGGCGAAGCCGCCGGGCATCGACAGCGCCGGCAGGCCGGCCAGGTTGACCGCGATCGTGTAGACGTCCGAGAGATACATCGCGACCGGGTCGCCGCTGCGCTCGCCGATCGGGAAGGCCGTCGTCGGCGAGGTCGGCCCGAGAATGACGTCGACCTCCGCGAACGCCCGGCGGAAATCCTCGCTGATCAGCTGCCGGATCTGCTGCGCCTTCAGGTAGTAGGCATCGTAGTAGCCGGCGGACAGCGCGTACGTGCCCACCATGATGCGCCGCTTGACCTCGGCGCCGAAGCCCTCGCCGCGCGAGCGCTCGTAGAGATCGACCACGCCCTGCGGCTCCGCGCAGCGGTAGCCGAAGCGCACGCCGTCGAAGCGCGACAGGTTGGACGATGCCTCGGCCGGTGCCACCACGTAATACGTCGGCACGGACACGTCGGTGTGCGCGAGCGAGATCTCGACGGGCTCGGCGCCGAGCTCGCGCAGGTGCGCGGCCGCGCCCTGCACCACCGAGCGCACGCCGTCGCTCATGCCCTCGCCGAAGTACTCGCTCGGCAGGCCGACCCGCAGCCCGCGCAGGTCGACGCCGGCGAGCGCGGTCGCGTAGTCGTCCACCGGGCGGTCGATGCTGGTCGAGTCGTTGGGGTCGAAGCCCGCCATGGCGGCGAGCATCAGCCCGCAGTCCTCGGCCGTGCGCGCGATCGGCCCGCCCTGGTCGAGGCTCGAGGCGAACGCGATCATGCCGTAGCGCGACACCCGCCCGTAGGTCGGCTTGAGGCCGGTCAGGCCGCACAGCGAGGCCGGCTGGCGGATGGAGCCGCCCGTGTCGGTGCCGGTCGCGCCGGGCGCCAGGCGCGCGGCGACGGCCGCCGCCGAGCCGCCCGAGGAACCGCCCGGCACGCGCGTCGGATCCCACGGGTTCTTCGCCGGCCCGTAGCACGAGGTCTCGTTCGACGACCCCATGGCGAACTCGTCCATGTTCGTCTTGCCCAGCATGACCAGGCCCGCGTCGCGCATGTTGCGCACGACGGTCGCGTCGTACGGGCTGACGAAGTTGTCCAGCATGCGCGAGCCGCAGGAGGTGCGCACGCCGTCGGTGCAGAAGATGTCCTTGTGCGCGATCGGCACGCCCGTGAGCGGCCCCGCGCGGCCGTCCGCGCGCGCGTCGTCGGCCGCCTCGGCCTCGGCCAGCGCCTGTTCGCGCGTGACCGTGATGAAGCTGTTGAACTTGGCGTCGCGGGCCTCGATCCGTTCGAGGAAGGCACGCGTGAGCTCGACGCTGGAGACCTCGCCGGCGGCGAGCGCGCGGGCCAGTTCGGCGATCGTGCGATCGTGCATCGTTGCTGCGATCCGTCGTTGGCCGGCCCGTAGCGGCCGGAGTGGGCTGGATGGCGCGCCGGGCCTACTCGACCACGCGCGGCACGAGGTAGAGCCCGCGCTCGACCGCCGGCGCGATCGCCTGGTACTTGTCGCGCCGGTCGGGCTCGGTGACGACGTCGGGGCGCAGCCGCTGGGTCGCGTGCTGCGGGTGCGCCATCGGCGTGACGCCCGCGGTATCCACCGCGTTCATCTGGTGCACGAAGTCGAGGATGCTCGACAGGTTGTCCGCGTTCTCGGCCACCTCGTCTTCCGACACGGCGATTCGCGCCAGGTGGGCGATCTTGCGCACTTCTTCGGTGGACAGGGACATGACCTCGGCGCTCCGAAGCGGCCCGCGGGGTTGTGCCCCGGGGGGTCGTCATGAGGCTCGTTAGGCTACCACAGCGCCCGAGTGCGGCGGTATGGCGGACACCCGACCGGGCGGGCCGACGCGTGACGCACGTATGGACGAGGGGCTGATCGGGACAGGGGGCCGACCAGGATGCCGGGTGTTGCTCCGCTCGACCCAGCCTACGACTGCTGGCGCCGCTCGCCCCGCCAGACCGAGGGCCGTCCGCATGTCGGCCAGCGCCGTCCCTGCCGGTGAGCGGAAGCTCCCAGCCCGAACGGAATGGCCCAGCCGACCGCGCCGACCCGGGCGGGGCCGGGTCGCGTACCGTCCGGCGTGGGCGCGTCTTCGCCGAAGGCGAATGCGCGCATCCCACGCATGGCGAGCGGCCATCGCACCGGCT
>CAZVFN010000197.1:0-2711 GCA_964626335.1 uncultured Ectothiorhodospiraceae bacterium | reverse complement strand
GGCGCGCCGGGCGCCTGCGCGCGTCGCCCCGGGCCCGCCGGGCGCGTCGCGCAGCGCCATCCCCGGGCGCTCGCCGATGCCCGCGACAACCACCATGCGGGGCGTGCGGGCAGCGGAATGCGCTCACCGGGCCGAGCCCTCGCAACGGCCCGGATTGACCGGACCGGCGTCGTCGGCGTCGATCACCTCCGCGAGCAGGCTGGTGGCGAATACGCCGCGCTCGAGGCTGAACGCGAGCTCGAGGTCGTCGCCCTGCCAGCGCCAGTCGAGGTCGGCGGCACGCGTGCGCAGCGCCCGTCGGCGTGCCTGCATGCCGATGCGCTCGAGCCCGGCGCACAACTCGCCCTCGTCGGCCAGCCAGGCGCGCTCGCGTTCGAGCGCCGCCGCGCCGAGCGGCTGGCGGCCGACGCCCCAGAGCGGGCCGGTGACGTCGAGGTCGCACGCGTCGATGCGTGCCTGGATGTCCGCCTCGTCGCCGCGGTACTCGAACACCGAATGCGTGCCGGCGAGCATCACCGCATCGCCCGGCAGCGCCCGCGTCCAGGTGCCATCGCGCACGCGCGCCGCCACCACCCGGTTGAACAGCCAGCTGCGCGCGGCGGACAGCTGGATGCCGCGTGCGCGCCGCCCGGCATCCGGCGCCAGCAGGCGCCGCGCGCGGCGCAGGTTCTCGCCGCCGCGGCCGAAGCGCTGCGGCCCGAAGTAGTTGGGGAAACCGCCATCGCGCACGGCCCGCAGGCGGGCCTCGATCAGCCCGCGGTCACCGCTGACCGCGCGCAGGCGCAGGCGGAACCGATTGCCCCGATGGCTACCGGTGCGCAGCTTGCGGTAGTGGCGGCGGGCGAGCTCGACCCGTCCCAGCGCGGGGTCCAGCCGTGCCCAGTCCGGATCGGCCCGGCCGGGCAAATGCACCGAGAACCACTGGCCCGCGTCGGCGTGGCGATCCTTCATGCCGCTGAATCCCACGGTCCTTCGGGGCACCGCCGCGATGTCGGCCAGGGTGCGAGCGACGTCGTCGCTGTTCGCCCCGGACTTGCGGATCCACAGCCAGGCATGCTCGCCGCCGCCGCCGGGCTCGAACCCGAGCCGCTCGTCGACGCGGAAATCGGCCGCTTCGCTGCGCAGCCACCCGCGGCCACCGGGGCCACCATGGGCGTGGGGCCAGGATTGCATCGCGTGCGCCTCAGTCGGTCTCGATACTGTAGAGCAGATCGGCGCCCGTGGTGATGCCCGACCGGCCCTCGAGCGTCCAGCGCCGCGTGAGCTCGTAGCGCAGGCGCACGCTGTTCGCCTGTTCCGCGAGGCCGATGCCGTAGCCGACGTAGAGCCGCGGCGACAGGTAGCGCCCGAGCACGAGCTGCGGGGCGGAGCCGTCGCTGCGATCGACCTCGACCGTCTCGATGCCCAGCTGCTGCGCCAGCTTGCGGCCCTGCTCGGAGGTCGCCAGCGCCCCGGCAACGGCCGCCATCGCCTGGTCGGTCTCGCCCCTGCCGCCGCGCAGCGGCACCCCGGCGATCAGGTACGACAGCTGCTCGGACTGGGGCATCGGCGGTTCCGAGAACAGTTGCACGCGCGGCTGGCGCAGCGATCCGCGCACATCCACGCCCACGAGGACATCCCGGGGGCGGCGCACGGCGCGCACGTCCAGCCCCGGATCGATGATCGGGCCGCCCTCGAACAGGACGCGCCCGCGCTCGATCTCCAGCGTCTGGCGATAGATCGTGTAATCGCCCTCCTCGACCCGCAGCTCCCCGGTGGCCGCGGTCAGCCTGGCCGGTTGCTCGCGCACGGTCAGTGCGCCGCCGAGGCGCGCGTCGAGGCCGAAGGCATCGAGCCGAACCGCTTCACCAAGGGTGACATCGACGCGGGCATCGACGCGCCAGCCTTGGCCGCCGTCCTCGGGCTGCCCCTCGCCCGGGGCGTCGACGATCACGGCATCCGCCGAGGGCTGGACGGTGCCGCGCAGATCGCGCGGCTCGATCCGGGCTTCGGGCACGTCGATCGCGCCCTCGAGCTCGACGAGCCGATCGGCGACCCGCCATTGCAGGTCCGGCGAGACCACGAGCCCGAGCTCCGGCAGGTTCGCCGCGCGGAAGCCCGCGCCGCGCACGGTGCCCTCGCCCGCCCAGTCGCCGTCGCCGTCGCGCTCCAGCCCGATCGTCGCGTGCATCCGGCCGCCGCCGGACGTGGCGGCGCCCCGCACGCGCAGGCCCTGGCCCAGCGTCTCGACGCCCAGCTCAAGCGAGCGCAACTCGATGCCGAGCGGCACCAGCCCGATGCGGCCGTCGGCGAGGGTCACCGATCCGTTCAACCGCGGCGCGGCGACCGAGCCGGCCATCTCGACGTCCGCCTCGAAACGCCCTTCGATCGAGCCGACCTCGGGCACCAGCGCCGTCACGATCTTCGGGTCGAGCACCACTGCCCGGACCTGCCCGGCGAGCGAGCGCGGCTCGCTGCGGCCGATGCCCACGCTCGCGGCCAAGCGGCCACCATCGGCCAGGGGCAACTCCAGGCGCCCGTCGAGGCGCTCCGCGGTCAGCGTGGCATCGGCGGATCCGGGCTGCCAGCGTGCGAGCGCCTGCCGGCCCGCGTCCGTGGGCCCGGTCACCTGCCCCGGGCCGAGCTCCAGCGCGAGCTCGCCGGTCACGGGCCCGCGACCGCCCGCGGCCCGGAGGTGGCCCCCGAAGCGCCCGGTGGCGTCGAGCGCGACC
>CAZVFN010000196.1:0-2721 GCA_964626335.1 uncultured Ectothiorhodospiraceae bacterium | reverse complement strand
GAGGCGTTCGCGCCGGCGCTCGATGTGCTGCAGCGGCGATGCGCGGCGCAGGCGCGCGTGGGCGCGCGCGAGACGCGCGCGCCGATTGTCCAGGGCGCGGGCGATGGCCCGCTCGATGCGCCCCTCGAGCTCGTCGCGGCGTTGCTGCAGCTGCTGCAGACGGCGTTCCGGGTGCTGGCGCCGCAGCCGGGCCTCGACGTCGCGCAACCGCTGGGCGCGCTGACGCAGCAGGGAACGGCCGGTGCCCTGCAGGCGCCGACGCAGCCGCTCGACGCCCTGGAGCAACTCGGCCGCGTCCGGGACCACGCGCTCCGCGGCCGCCGACGGCGTCGGGGCGCGCTCGTCGGCGGCGAAATCGGCGATCGTCACGTCGACCTCGTGGCCGACGCCGCTGACGATGGCAACCGGACAGGCGGCGATCGCGCGCGCGACGGCCTCTTCGTTGAACGGCCACAGGTCCTCGAGCGAACCGCCGCCGCGCACCAGCAGCAGCACGTCGCACTCGTTGCGCTCGCCGGCGCGCCCGATCATGCGCGCGATGGCGGGCGCGGCCCGCTCGCCCTGCACTGCCACCGGGTAGACGATCACGGGGACCGCGGGGAAGCGCCGCGCGAGGATGTGCAGCACGTCGCGGATCGCGGCGCCGGAGGGCGAGGTGATCACGCCGACACGTTGCGGCCAGCGCGGCAGGGCGCGCTTGCGCCCGTGCTCGAACAGGTCCTCGGCCGCGAGGCGCTTCTTGAGTTCCTCGAATGCCCGCGCCAGCGCACCCGCGCCAGCGGGCTCCATTTGCTCGGCGATCAACTGGTAGTCGCCGCGCGCCTCGTAGACGCTCACGCGCGCCCGCAGGCGAACCTGGGCACCCGCCTCCGGGCGGAAGTCGAGCAGCCGGTTGCGGTTGCGGAACATGGCGCACCGGACCTGGGCATCGCGGTCCTTGAGCGAGAAGTACATGTGACCGGAGGCGGGCCGGGCCACGTTCGACAGCTCGCCCTCGATCCAGACGGCGCCGAGGCCGGTCTCGAGGATGTCGCGCACCGTGCGATTGAGCTCGCTGACGGTGAATACGTGGGGCTCGGTGTCCCCGGCTGCAGGCGCTCGCGTCATGGGTCGTACTCGGGTCGGGGAAGGGCAGCCGGCTCGCGGGTGCGGCGACACGCCGAGCCTGCCGCGAGCCGCCATGGTAACGCCCCGCCCGCAGCCGAGGAGAATGGGGCGCCGATCTCGCGCCGCGGGCTGAGCCAGCGCGGCCCGTGCATGGGCGGGCCGGTGCTGGCCGGGGTCGACTTCCAGGTCGCGAACGGCACGCGCGCCGACGAGCCATGGCGCACCCCATGGTGAGGAGGCGCAACGCCGCCAGGCGCCGCGAGGGCCGGCGAAAAGACGGCGAACTTGCGTTAAAGGGCACTAGCGGTGGTGGCCGCGGCTCTCCGGTTGCAGGGACCACGGCTCGCGCATCTCGCCCGGGATCGCGCGGCAGACGAGCGGCGCATCGCCCGCGCTCGCGAGTTGCGCCAGCCCCAGGCTGTAGTCGTCGCCGAGATCGAAGTGCCACCACGCGAGCGGGGCCGAGCAGGCGGCGGCGCCGCTCAGCTCGAGGCGGACGTCCACGTCGCCGGTCAGGCGGATCCCCGGGAGCATTCTCCAGAGACTGCCCCCGAGCGCTTTCGTGACCGCCTCCTTGACCGTCCACTGGCGGAAGAAGCGCCGGCGCCGCTGCGCCGGCGCCAGCGCCTCCAGCTCCGCGTGCTCGTCGGCCCCGAAGTAATGGCGGGCGAGTGCATCGATCCGGCTGCCCCGGGCCCGCCATTCGACATCGATGCCCACCGGGGTCCACGGCGCGAGGGCCAGCACCACGCACCGGGCGCTGTGCGAAAGGTTGAAGTGCCAGGCGTCGCCCCCGGCCAGGGTCGGCTTGCCCTCGGGACCGTAGCTGAAGGCGACGGCCTCGGGGCGACACCCCAGGCGCTCGGCCAGCTCCAGGCGCAGCAAGGCGCGCCCGAGCAGCGCGCGATCGCGCTCGCCACGGTCGCCCAGCCGCTCGATGCGCGCGCGCTCGCTCGCCGTGAGGAGGTCGCGATAGCGCTCTGTGCGCACGGGCGCGTCCAGGGGGCACACCAGCACGGCGGGCGCGGTCGCGGCGGATCGACCGGCACTCGCGCTGGCTGAGTTCATCGCATGCGATCCGTGTCGGCGCTTCGCCCAGCCGGGATTATCGCCCATGCGCGCGGCGACGCGAAACGCGGGCTCGCGCTGCGCGGGGCATCGCGTCCCGGTCGTGCGCCGCGCGCCGCGGAGAGCGGGGCCCGCGGCGATCGAGGGTCGACTCGATTTACTGCGTCATCGGCGCGGCCTATAATAAGAGGCTTGATTCTACAGACCGATCCGGGCCGCCACCCATGCGCAGCATCGAGGAAGCCCTCACCTTCGACGACGTGCTCCTGCTGCCCGAGCGCTCGAGCATCATGCCCCGCGAGGCCGACGTGCGCACCCGGCTCACTCGCGATCTCGCCCTCAATATCCCGATCCTCGCCGCGGCCATGGACACGGTCACCGAGGGGCGCCTCGCCATCGCCCTGGCGCAGGAGGGCGGCATCGGCATCGTTCACAAGAACATGACGATCGAGCGCCAGGCGGCCGAGGTGCGCCACGTCAAGAAATTCGAGTCGGGCGTGGTCCAGGACCCGATGACCATCAGCCCCGAAACGAGCATCCACGAGG
>CAZVFN010000195.1:0-2742 GCA_964626335.1 uncultured Ectothiorhodospiraceae bacterium | reverse complement strand
GCCCGTCGCCCGTCGCCCGTCGCCCGTCGCCCGTCGCCCGTCGCCCGTCGCCCGTATCAGTCGCCGCTGCGCGCGACCCCGTCGCTGTCGAGCCGGCGCTCGAGGGCGGCGAAGGCGATCTCGACGGCCTCGGCCGGGCCATGGACGCCCAGCTCGACGACGTAGGCGCCGGCCCCGAGCATCTCGGGCAGGCTGGAGAAGCGTACGCCGGGATGTTCCGTGCCCAGCGCCTCGAGCAGGTCGATCAGGTCGCTTTCGCGGGCGTCGACACGCACGCTTTGGCTCGCCGCCGGGGCCCGGGCGAACGCCGCGAAGTGCGTGTCCAGGACCCACTCGATCATGGGCCAGGCCATCTTCGGGAAGCCGGGGACGAAGCAGTGGCGCTCGAGCCGGAAGCCGGGCACGCGGTTGACCGGGTTGGGCACGAGGGCGGCGCCCGCGGGGAAATCCACCATGCGCAGCCGCGCGTCGCTCGCCTCGCCGCCGAAGCGCTCGCGCAGGATCGCCTCGCCCTCGGGGTGGCGTTGCAGCGCGACCCCGGCGGCGTCGCCCGCGGCCTGGCGCGTGACGTCGTCCGGCGTGGCGCCGATGCCGCCACAGCAGAACACGAGGGCCTCGCCGGCCATGGTCGCGCGCAGCAGGTCCGCCAGCCGCTCGCGATCGTCGCCCACGTAGCGTGCCCACCCGAGCGCCATGCCGCGTGCGTGGAGGCGCTCGATGACCGCGCTCATGTGACGGTCCGGGCGCCGTCCCGAGAGGATCTCGTCGCCGACGACGATCAGACCGATTTCGAGTGCGGTCGGGGTCATGGCGCGAGGGTATCAGTGCGCGCGGGGAGTGGGGCGCAAGCTGCGCGGCACCGACGCGTCGCGCCACTCGCCCGGCTGCAGGGCGCCGAGCGCCCAGGGCCCGACGGCGATGCGCACCAGGCGCAGCGCTGGGTGGCCCACGGCCGCGGTCATGCGCCGGATCTGGCGGTTGCGCCCCTCGCGCAACTCGACCTCGAGCCAGGTGGTCGCCACGTTGCGGCGGTAGCGCACCGGCGGGTCGCGCGGCCACAGCCCGCCCGGCTCGGCGATCGCGCGGACCCGCGCCGGCCGCGTCCTGCCCGCGCGCAGCTCGACGCCGCGTGCCAGCGATGCGAGCGCCGCCGCATCGGGCTCGCCCTCGACCTGCACCCAGTAGATCTTCCCCAGCTTGCGCTTCGGGTGGGTAACGCGGTGGGCGAGGTCGCCGTCGTCGGTGAGCACCAGCAATCCCTCGCTGTCGCGGTCGAGGCGTCCCGCCGGGTAGATGCCGCGCACGTCGATCCAGTCGCCGAGCGTGGGGCGCCCGTCCTCGGCGCCGAAGCGGCAGACCGTGCCGTGGGGCTTGTTGAACAGCAGCAGCCGTGTCACGCCGCGGCGCTCGCCGCGAGTGCCTCGATCCAGCGCTGCCGCCGGACGGCGGCGAAGCCGATGCCCTCGAGGCAGGTGTCCAGGACATGCGCATCGGCCGCCGCGCGGCGATAGGCAGCCGGGTCCCCGGCGATCCCGTCGACGCAGAGCGCGCCGGTGAGCTGGCGCGCGAGGCGCACCGTGTCCTCGTGCGCGCGCAGCAGCTCCGCGATGCGCCGCGCCCCGCGGATCTGCATCGTCGGTACGCGCTCGAGGGCCGCGTAGATGCCGTCGATGTCGCCCCAGCGGCGCAGCAGGCGCACGGCGGTCGGTGCGCCGATGCCGGGCACGCCCGGGATGTTGTCGATGCGGTCGCCGGCGATCGCCAGCATGTCCGCGATCTGGTCCGGGCGTACGCCGAAATGCTTCTCGACCCCCGCGGCGTCCAGCCGGCGCTCGCGCTGGAAGTCCCACCACTCGTCGCCCGCGGCGACCAGCTGTGCGAGGTCCTTGTCACCGGTGACGACGGTGTGGCGGTAGCCCTGGCCGCGCAGGCCCGCGGCGATGGTCGCGATCACGTCGTCGGCCTCGTGGCGGGGACTGGAGAACTGGGCCAGCCCCGCGGCCTCGGCCAGGGCCCGGCAGCGCCGGAACTGGCGCCGCAGCGCGTCGGGTGCCGGATCGCGGTTGGCCTTGTACGGCGGGTAGATCGCGTTGCGCACGGACGCGGCGAGCGACTCGTCGAACGCGACCGCGACGTGCGTCGGCCGCGCCCGATCGAGGAACTGCAGCAGGAAGTCCGCGAAGCCGTGCACCGCGTTCGCCGGCTCGCCGTCGGCATCGACGATCGTGTCGGGCAGCACGTGCCACGAGCGGAACACGTAGATGCTGGCATCGACCAGGTAGATGCGGCTTTCGGTCAAGATCGGTCTCCGGGCGAGCCGCAACGGACGTTCGAGCGCTCTGCCATTGCGGGGCGCACTGGCTTGACCCTCAAGGCCTGCGCGGCGCACGTCCGCGCCGCGCCCTGAGGCAACCTGGTGGCCGGCACGGGGTCACCCCGGTTCGCCCGCAAACGGCTGGCCCTACGGGCTCACGTGTGATCCGTACTGCCTTCGCTCGTCGGCTTTTCACGCCCGCGAACCTCCGTGTCCTCCGCGACTGCGCGATATCCGAAGCGCCTTCGTGATCCGAGGCACCCCGGCGACAGGCCATGACGCGGGTTTCGATGATGTCGGTCCCGATCGCCAGCTCGTCGGCCGGCTTGAGCGAAGCGAAACCCGGCTTGACAAACCCTCGGCCATGACCGGGGGTTGCCGGGATTCCGCTACGCGCCATCCCGGGCTACGATGGCGTGGCCCTTGGC
>CAZVFN010000194.1:0-2765 GCA_964626335.1 uncultured Ectothiorhodospiraceae bacterium | reverse complement strand
CTAGTCCCGGTTTACAACGCGCAGATGCTCGAGGATTCGCGGGATTGGTCGGCGAATCGGTTCGAACCGGTGGCCAGTGACCGGGCGAGCCAGTACGGCATGCGCGTGAACGACCCGTGGCGTGTCTGTTGCCGGTGGGAAGAAGGCGATGCCTACGACATGGAGCGGGTGGACTACCACACTGGTTGATGCGGTCGATGATGACGGTTCGCATCGAGCCGCTTGGCACGACGGACTTTGACGACGTTGCCGACAAGAAAGGGGCGCCGGTCGCTCCGACCCAACCCGGCGACGTGCTGCCGCATGCTTTCATGGAGCCGCCGGGCCTGACGGCGAGTGCGCTCGCGCGCGCTCGGTGTCCCGGCCAACCGGATTACGACCAGCGTCAACGGCGAGCGCCGTGTCAGCGCGGATACGGCACTGCGCCGGGCGCGGTAGTTCGGCGCGACAGCAGCGATCTGGCTGAACCTGCAGAGCCACTACGATCCGGGCATCAGCCGAGGCGAGCACGGCGACGAGATCCTGCGCGAGGTGCAGCCGCGCCGCGCCCAGGGGGCGTGACGAGGGAGAGCCAGCCGGCCATTGATACGCGTGGGCTCGGGTGAACCCGCGCTTGCGGTGCGCCGGCGACGCTGAACCCAAGGGCGCGTTCCCGCTCGCTGTGGAAGCCGGGTGCGCGGAGCGCGCTGCCGCTCGTAGGCTGGGCAGCCTGATCACCCGGTTGCGGATCGTGCGGGGGCAGCGCTCCAACACGCGGGCCAGGTCGTCCGGGCACCGGCCGGAGTGCACGAACTCGAGCATGGGCTGGTGAAGCTCCGCCGGCTACGGCGGTCGAGTGCGGGCCCCCGCCATCGCCTGTGCGGCGTGACGGTCCGGGTGTCTACCGGAGCCGATCGACGCCAGGACAATGGCTGACGGAACCGTTTCGGACCGGAATCCGTGTACGGGGGCACCGGTTCAGCGCGCTCGAGCCCGTTGCGGCGAGCCGGTTGCAATACGCTCACAGGACGCGATCGAGCGCGGTTTCGCGGGCGAAGTGAGGGCGATTCAGCGTTCACGCGTGTGTCATTTGTTGTTACCGTGAGCATCTTGACGCGCGCTAGAAGTTCGACCACGGATCGGGCGGATGACAACAACGACGGGGATGGACGCGCCTGCCAATGGACGAGCTTTTGATCCTGGGGCCATTGACGGCGGTTCTCGCCGTCTACTTCGTCCACCGCTTTCGAATGCCCGCCGAGCGCCTCGGCCTCATCGATGCCCCCGGGGGGCGCAAGCAGCACAATGGCCACGTGCCGCTGGTGGGCGGCATCGGCGTGTTCATCGCCTTCGCCTTCGGGGCGCTGCTCCTCGAGTCTGGCCTGCAGCCCTACCGGCCGCTCTTCGCCGGCATGGGGCTGTTGTTGATCACCGGCATCCTGGATGACCTCCACGATCTGAGCGCGCGCGAGAAGCTCGTGCTCCAGCTTCTGGCCAGCGTGGTGCTCGTGTTCTGGGGCGGGCTGACGATCCAGCACCTGGGCACCGTGCCGGTGCTCGGCCGGCTCGAGCTCGGCTGGCTGGCGGCGCCTTTTACCGTGCTCTGCGTCGTGGGGTTGATCAACGCCGTCAACATGATCGACGGCATCGACGGCCTCTGCGCCGGCGTGGTGCTGGTCGCCCTGGCCTGGCTCGCGGTCGTGGCCGCCACCGGCACGTTCGGCACGGCCGTTGCGCTGCCGGTGCTGCTCGCGGCGGCCCTGCTCGGATTCCTCTTCTTCAATCTGCCCCACCGCTGGCGCGGCGACGCCGCGGTATTCATGGGTGACTCCGGCAGCACCATGCTGGGCTTCGCCCTGGCGTGGCTTGCTATAGAGGTCACCTACCGCCAGCCGACCGGCGTGCCACCGGTAGCGGTCGCATGGGTTTTGGCCTGGCCGGTGTTCGACACGGTGTCGCTGATGCTGCGCCGCATGCTCAAGGGCCAGAGCCCGCTGGCCTGCGACCGCGAGCACCTGCACCACGTGTTCGAGCGCGCGGGTTTCAGCAAGTTCGCGACGTGCTACCTGCTCGTGGGGCTCTCGTGCCTGATGGGCGGCATCGGCATCGGCGGTTGGTGGCTGGGTGTGCCCGACTGGATGCTGTGGGCCGGGCTGTTGGCGGTGCTCGGGTTCCATCTCCTGGTCGTTCACCACGCCTGGCGGGCGATGCGCTGGCTGCGGCGCACCCGCGCAGGGCGCGCGACGCGAGAGATTCCGGATTAACGGGGTGACGTTGCGGGCCGGGTAAGGCCTGGGTCGGTTGGGCGCGTCGTTCTCCGGGGTTGGTCTCGAAGGCGTTCACGGCGGTATCGGGGCCGACGAATATTCTGCGCCACAAAATCCGCCGAGCCACCGACAGTCGAGCACACTGATGCTCTGGCGGCTGTTGAAGGGCAGCAGCCCGCTCTCGTCCGACCGCGAGCACGTGCACCCCATCTTCGAGAGGGCCGGGTTCTCGGGCGCGGGGACCGCCTACATCTTCGCCGTCGTGGCGTTCGCCATGGGAGGCATCGGGGTCGGCGCGTGGCGGCTCGGGGTCCCGGGGCAGTGGCTGTGGCCGCCGCTGCTGTCACTGCTCGTGCTCCAGTTCATGCTCACGCACCGGGCCTGGCGCGCCATGCGCCTGCTGCGCCGTGTACGCGCGCTGGGGTCCGCGCCGCCGCCGAGAACACCGGAGGGCTGAGCGGGGACCGCCCGAGGGCTGAACGTACCCACCCGGCCCCGCGGCCATCCTTGCAGCAGTGG
>CAZVFN010000193.1:0-2775 GCA_964626335.1 uncultured Ectothiorhodospiraceae bacterium | reverse complement strand
CGCAAGAAGCTGGAGGGCGCCCTGCCCGCCAGCGCGTTCGTCGACATCAGCCGCGCGGCCATGCGCATGCGCATGGTCAAGTCGGACGAGGAGATCGCGCACATCCGCGCGAGCGCGCGGATCGCCAACGTCGGCGGGCGCGCCTGCCTGGAGGCCATCGGCGTCGGCGTCGCCGAGCACGAGGTCGCGCTGCACTCCACCGCGGCGATGGTGCGCGAGATCGCCCGGACCTTTCCGCACGGCGAGCTCATGGACACCTGGACCTGGTTCCAGTCCGGCATCAACACGGACGGCGCGCACAACCCGGTGACGCCCCGCGCGATGCGCGACGGCGACATCCTGAGCATCAACTGTTTCCCGATGCCGGCCGGCTACTACACCGCACTGGAACGCACCGCCTTCGCCGGTCACTGCCCGGCGGCGCACGAGCGCCTGTGGCGGATCAACACGGCCGTGTTCGAGCGCGGGCGCGAGCTCATCCGCCCCGGCGTGCGCTGCTGCGACATCGCCCACGAGCTGAACGCGATCTACGCCGAGCACGATCTGCTGGCCTACCGCAGCTTCGGCTACGGTCACTCGTTCGGCGTGCTGTCGCACTACTACGGCCGCGAGGTCGGGCTCGAACTGCGCGAGGACGTCGAGACCGTGCTCGAGCCGGGCATGGTCATCTCGATGGAGCCGATGATCACCATCCCGGAGGGCACCGCCGGCGCCGGCGGCTACCGCGAGCACGACATCCTCGTGGTGACCGACGACGGCGCCGACAACATCACCGGCTTCCCCTACGGACCCGACAGCGAGCTCGCCGCCATCGCATGAGCCACGGCCGTGCCGAGCATGCCGTGGCGAACGCGGCGTGAGCGTCCGGCGGCCCGCTCGCGCCGCGCCCGACAGGCCGCTAAAGGAGGATCCGACCATGATCGAATCCCGCCATCGCAACCGCGCGGGCGCCGCCGGCCTCGCAGCGTCCGTGCTGCTGGCGCTGCCCCTGTCGGCTGCCGGCAGCGACAGCCTCACCATCGTCTCCTGGGGCGGTGCCTACGAGCGGAGCCAGAAAAAGGCCTACTACGAGCCCTACACCGAACGCACCGGCACCGAGATCATCCAGGTGTCGAAGTCGGCGAACGGCCCGGCGGGCATCCGGTCGCAGGTGGATTCCGGCAACCTCACCTGGGATCTGGTGGACGTCGTCGAGGCGGCAGCGATCCGGCTATGCGACAAGGGCTACGTCGAGCCGATCGATCACGGGCAGCTGCTGAAGCAGGGTGCCGATGGCAGCGCGCCGTCGCAGGACTTCATCCCGACGCTGCACGATTGTTTCATCCCCGAGATCATCTTCTCGACGGTGCTCGCCTACAACGAGCAGATGTTCGATGGCGAGGCACCGGATTCCGTGAAGGATGTCTGGAACGTCGAGCGCTTCCCGGGCAAGCGGGCACTCGAGAAGATCCCGGCGGCGAACCTCGAGTGGGCGCTGATGGCCGATGGCGTGGACCACGAGCGCGTGTACGAGGTGCTGCGCACATCGGAAGGCGTCAACCGCGCCTTCGCGAGCCTCGATCGCATCAAGGACGACGTGATCTGGTGGACCAAGGGCGCCCAGGCACCGCAGCTGCTCGCGGACGAAGAGGTCAGCGTGGCGTCGTCGTACAACGGCCGGATCTTCAACGCCCGCGCGGCCGAGGACCAGCCCTTCCGCATCATATGGGACGGCCAGGTGTACGAGGCCGACGGCTGGGTCGTGCCCAAGGGCAAGCTGAACGAGGAAGTGAAGTCGTTCGTGCGCTTCGCGACCGACACGCAGCGCCTCGCCGATCAGGCGCGCTACATATCGTACGGTCCTGCCCGGCGCTCGTCGGCCTCCGAGGTCGGACGCCACGCGGAGCACGGTGTCGCCATGTCACCGCACATGCCGACGAACCCGCAGAACCTGGAGACCGGCATCGCCAAGAGCGCCCGTTTCTGGGCCAATCAAGGCGATTCGCTGTCCGAGCGCTTCAACGCCTGGCTCGCCCTGTAGGCGTGGTTCCGGGCGCACGGAGGCGCCCGGCCCCGCGTCATGCGGTCGCGGACTGGCCCGGCGACGCCGGCTTGGCCCACAATCGGGGATGGAGGCGCTCGGCGCCGCGGACGACCGGCCCGGCCATGACCGACTCCGCACCTCCGACCGACCTCGTCGCCACGCCGTCGCCGTTGAACGACGCGGCGAGCCGAGCCCAGCACGCCCACGCGTTCCTGCTGGTCCCCGGTTTCTCCTACATCGCGTTCGCCTCGGCCATCGAGCCGCTGCGCATGGCCAACATGGTCGCGGCCGACGCCCTGTTCGGCGCCCTGACCTGTTCCCTCGACGGTGCCCCGGTGGTCGCCAGCAACGGCGTGCGCACGGAGGTCGATCACGCGATCGATGCACTGCCCCGCACGCGGGGGCTGTTCGTGTGCGGGCCCAACCCGATCGTTTTCCCACAGGAACGGCGCCTGCGTCGCTGGCTGCGCCAGCGCGCCGCTGCCGGCGCAGCACTCGGGGGGATCGACACGGGCAGCTACCTGCTCGCCCGGGCCGGTCTGCTCGACGGCTTCCGCTGCACCATCCACTGGCAGGACCTGCCCTCGCTGACGGCGGCGTTCCCCGGGATCGTGGCCTCCGAGCACGTCTTCGAGATCGACCGGGGCCGCTATACCTGCAGCGGGGGCACCGCCGCGATGGACATGATGCTGCAGGTCGTCGCCGACTCGGACGCCGATCCCGCCATCGCGGCAACGGCCGCCGAGCTGCTC
>CAZVFN010000192.1:0-2806 GCA_964626335.1 uncultured Ectothiorhodospiraceae bacterium | reverse complement strand
TTCCTCCCATCCGGTGTTCCATCCGCCATCCAGAAACCGCCTGTAGGCAATCGTGAGCCTGGAATAGCGGAAGTCCGGGACCAGGTCTATGTTCGTCGCATCGAGGGTCCGGGCACGGTGTCATTGATCGCGTAGACGGGGATTCAAATCTAGCTTTGTAGCATCAAAGGTCAAGGCGCGGCGATCACCGAGCGGGTCAAGTAGTGGGACACCGGAGGGCCTGCGATGCGGGCCAGCGCTGAGAACCTTGCGTGGTCGATGTGTCCGCCGGAGGCCCCGCGAGAGACCGGTTGTCCTTCGCGTCCCGTGGCGTATTCGGCGCCTTGGCGAGAGCCCGCGACCCACTTCGGGGCGGCCTCGGCGATGGCAAGGTCTCCAGCAGCGAGCCGGGCGTTTTCCTATTCCCCCGTGAACACCCCCAGCTTGTTCGACAGCTTCTGGTTCTCGCCATAGTCGATCGGGATGACGATGAGCGACGGTCCCTTGTGGTCGATGGCGTTCTGCAGCGCGCCACGCAGGTCGCGGGCGTTGCTGACGTACTGGCCGTGCCAGCCGAACGACTCGGCGAGCTTGAGCCAGTCCGGATTGCCGAACTCGAGGTCGGTGTGGCTGCCGAAATGGTCGTCCTGCTTCCAGGAGATCAGGCCGTAGCCGCCGTCTTCCCACACGAGCATGGTCATGTCGGAGCCGAGGCGCGTCGCGGTCTCCATCTCCTGGACGTTCATCATGAAGTCGCCATCGCCGACGATGCCGACGATCTTGCGGCCGTCGGCGACGAGCGCGCCGCCGATGGCCCCGGGCAGCGGCATGCCCATCGAGCAGAACCCGTTCGGGATCAGGCAGGTGTTGGGCTCGTTGCAGTGGTAGTGGCGCCCGACCCACATCTTGTGGGCGCCGACACCGGACAGCACGATGTCGTGCGGGCCCAGCACCTTGCGCACATCCCAGATCGCCTTCTGCGGGCGGATGAAACCCTCGGTGTCGTCCTCGGCGTGCTCTTCCATGTCCGCCTTCATGCGCTCGCGGGCCGCGTGCTGCACGCTGAAGTCGTAATCGGGTGCACCGTCGCGCTCGAAGCGCCGGTTGAGCTGCCACAGCGAGTGCGCGACATCGCCGACCAGCTCCACGGCCGGATGGTACTCGCGGTCGATCTCCGCCGGGTCGAAATCGATGTGCACGATGGTCTCGGTCGCGTCCGGGTTCCACAGGCGCGGCGGGTACTCGACCAGGTCGTAGCCGACCGTGATGACCACGTCGGCGTCGCGCACGGCGTCGGCGACGTGGTCCCACTGGCCGAGCCCGATCGTGTACAGGGCGTAGTCGGCCGCGTGATCGACGGCGCCCTTGCCCATGAAGGTCGTGGTCACGGGGATCCCGGTCTGGGCCGCGAGCTCGCGCAGCTGGTTCGACGCGCGCTTGCGAACGGCCCCGTTGCCCGCGATGATCACCGGCGATCGCGCCTGGCGGATGAGCTCGTAGGCCCGGTCGCTGATCTTGTCGTCGACACCCGGGCGACGGAAGCGCCGCGGCTCCATGGGCGCGCCCTCGCTGTCCATCTTGGCGATGTTCTCGGCGAGCTCAATGTGCACCGCGCCCGGCTTCTCGCCGCGCGCGGTGCGCACCGCCTTGCGCACCATCTCGGGGATGCTGTCCGGGTGATGCACGGACTGCGCCCACTTGGTGACGGGCTCGTACATGCCGATCACGTCCATCACCTGGTGGCTCTCCTTGTGCTGGCGCGTGGTCGCGCCCTGGCCCGTGATCACCATCAGCGGGGCGTGGTCCATGTTCGCGTCGGCGACGCCCGTGATCAGGTTGGTGGCCCCGGGGCCGAGCGTGCCCAGGCAGACGGCGGGGTTGCCGGTGAGCTTGCCGTAGACCTCGGCCATGAAGGCGGCGCCCTGCTCGTGGCGCGTGAGGATGAAACGGATGCTTTCGGACTGCTTCAGCGAGTGGACGAAGTCGGCGTTCTCCTCGCCGGTGACGCCGAAGATGTACTCGATGCCCTCGTTCTCGAGGCACTGCACGAACAGATCGGACGCCTTCATCGGTGCTCTCCCGTGCGGCGGGTGCCGGTCGGACTCCATTGTGGTCATCGTTCGCGGCGGGTGCCAGCGGAAGCCGCCGGTGCGGTGTGTCAGTCCATGGCGTGGCTGCCGCCGAGGGCGAGCATCGCGAGCGCGGAACCGGCCGTCCAGGCGCCGAGGGCGACCACGACCAGGCCGGCGATCCGGCGAAAACGTGGATGCCGGCTCAGGCGGCGGAAGCGGCTGGCAAAGGCGCCGGTGGCCACCATCGCGGGCGCCGTGCCGAGGCCGAATGCGGCCATGATGCCGCCGGCCTCGACGGGATCGGCGGCCGCGAGCGCGGCGAACAGCATGGCGTAGACCAGGCCGCAGGGGAGCCAGCCCCAGAGTGCACCGAGGCCGAACGCCGCGAGCAGCCCGGGGCGGCCGGTGAGACCGCGGGCGAGCGGGGCGATCCGGCCCCACAGGCGCAGGCCGAGGCGCTCGATGGGCTGCAGCAGCCGCAGTCCGAACGCCACCTGCAGGCCGATGGCGGCGAGCGCGGCGCCGGTCAGCATGCGCAGGACGACGCCGGTCGCGGGGGCGTGCAGCGCGCCGCCGGCGAGCATGCCGACGCTGCCCACGAGGACGCCGGCGACCGTGTAGCTCGCGATGCGGCCGCCGTTGTAGACCAGGGCGTAGCCGATCCCGCGGCCGGCGCCCGCGTGCTCGCCGGCCGTCGCGACCCCGAGGGCCGCGACGATGCCGCCGCACATGCCGAGGCAGTGGGCGCTGCCGGC
>CAZVFN010000191.1:0-3021 GCA_964626335.1 uncultured Ectothiorhodospiraceae bacterium | reverse complement strand
CTGCGCCGGTGCGCCCGCGCGGCCGGCTTGGCGGTGCTCGACGTCGACGCGGCGGCCGCGGGTGCGCGCCTCGGGGCCGCGGTCGGGGAGGCGGACTGACCATGGCGGGTACGTCGCGCCTGCCCGGGTTCCACCGCCTGACGGTGCGCGAGCGCATCCGCATGCTGCGCGCAACCGGGCGGCTGTCTGAGACGGACGAGCACGCCCTCATCGAGGGGGCTTCGACCCTGTCGCTCGATCGCGCCGACCGCACGATCGAGAACGTGGTCGGCGTCCTCGGCCTGCCGCTCGGCGTGGGCCTCAACCTGCAGGTCAACGGCCGCGATTACGTGGTGCCGATGGCGGTCGAGGAGCCGTCCATCGTCGCCGGCCTGTCGGCGGCAGCACGGATCGCGCGCGCCGACGGTGGGGTCGCGGCCGACGCGGGCGAATCCCTGCTGACCGGCCAGATCCAGATCCTGGATGCCGGCGCGCCCGACGCGGCGCGCGACGCGATCCTGGCGCGCCGCCGGGAGATCGTCGATCTCGCCGACAGCCTGCACCCGAAACTGGTCGCGCGCGGCGGCGGTGTGCGCGCGGTCGAGGTGCACACCCATGCGCGCCCGGCCGGTTCGACCATGCTCGTCGTGCATCTGCTGGTCGATACCTGCGACGCCATGGGGGCCAACCTCGTCAACACGATGTGCGAGGGCGTGGCACCGCTGATCGAGTCGATCACGGGCGGGGAGGCCTGTCTGCGGATCCTGTCGAACCTGGCCGACCGGGCCCTCGTGCGGGCGCACGTGCGCATCGATCCGCGCTCGCTCGAGGGCGCCGGGGGCGACGGCGAGCGCGCATGCCAGGCGATCGTCGCCGCCAGCGACCTGGCCGCGACCGATCGCTACCGCGCGGCGACGCACAACAAGGGGATCATGAACGGGGTCGACGCGGTCGCCGTGGCCACCGGCAACGACTGGCGCGCACTGGAGGCGGCCGCCCACGCGCACGCGGCCGCCGATGGGCGCTATCGCGGCCTCAGCCGCTGGTCGCGCGACGCCGAGGGTTACCTGCTCGGCACGCTGGAACTGCCGCTGAAGGTGGGCACGGTCGGCGGCAACCTCGAGGCCAACCCGGCCGTGGCGCTCAATCAGCGCGTGCTGGGGGTCACCTCGGCACGCGAGCTGGCCGGGGTCATGGCCGCGGTGGGCCTCGCCCAGAACTTCTCGGCGCTGCGCGCGCTGGTGACGACCGGCATCCAGCAGGGCCACATGACACTGCACGCGCGCAGCGCGGCCGCCGCGGCCGGTGCCCCGCCGGCGGTGTTCGACACGGTAGTGGAACGGCTCGTGGAGAGCGGCGAGATCAAGGTGTGGAAGGCCCGCAGCATCGTCGATTCACTGGCCGCGCGCGCGCCGGGCGATGGGCGGCCGCCATCCGATGCCGCGCACGGCGCCGGTCACGGCAAGATCATCCTGCTGGGCGAGCACGCGGCGGTCTACGGCAGCCACGTGCTGGCGGCGCCGATCCCGCTCGCGGTCGAGGCGAGCGTGGAGGATACCGGGTCGGGTACCGAGCTCGTCATCCCGCGCTGGGGTGTCGAGCGGCGGCTGCCGGACGACCCGGCGCAGCGCCACTCGTTCGAGAGGCCGATCGGGCTGATCCTCGACCGGCTGGGGGTGGCGCACCGCGCGCTGCGGATCCACGTGTTCCCGCACGTCCCGAGGGCGATGGGGCTCGGCTGTTCGGCGGCGCTCGCGGTCGGCGTGATCCGCGCGCTCGATGTCCACTACGAGCTCGGCCTGTCGGACGAGTCGATCAATGGGCTCGCCCACGAGTGCGAGAAAGTCGCCCACGGCAATCCCTCCGGGGTCGACAATCACGTGGCCACCTACCGGCGCCTGCTGCTGTACCGGCGCGGGGAACCTCCCGAGTGGCGCACGGTCACAGCCGCTGGAAGCCTCCGTCTCGTGGTCGGCATGACCGGGATCGAGAGCCTGACGGCGCGCACCGTCGCGCGGGTCGCCGCGGCCCGCGAGCGCGAGCCGGAGCGCTACGACCGGATGTTCGCGGAGATCGACGCGCTGACGCTCGAGGCGACCGCGGCGCTCGAGCGCCACGATCCCGAGCGGGTCGGGCGGTGCATGGACTTCTGCCACGGCCTGCTCGGCGCCCTCGGGGTGTCCGCGCGCGAACTGGAGGAACTCGTCGCCATCGCCCGCGACAACGGCGCGCTCGGGGCCAAGCTGACCGGCGGCGGTGGCGGCGGCTCGATGATTGCGTTGTGCCCGGACGACAGCGGTTCGATCCGGGCTGCCCTTGAGCAGAGCGGCTACGAGGCCATGGAGATCGAAATTGGCACGTGAGCAACAGGCGGTGGATCCGGTGGTCTCGAGTGATGCCGACGAGCTGATCCTGGTCGATTCGAACGACCGCGAGCTCGGTTACCTCGGCAAGGCCGCGTGCCACGATGGCGATGGCGTGCTCCACCGCGCATTCTCCCTGTTCGTGCTCGACGGCGACGGGCGCGTGCTGCTGCAGCAGCGCGCGCCCGGCAAGCGCCTGTGGCCCGGCTACTGGTCGAATGCCTGCTGCAGTCATCCGCGCCGCGGCGAGACGACCAGCGGGGCCGTCGAGCGCCGTGCGCGCGAGGAGCTGGGCATCGGCCTGCAGCGGCTGGAATACCTGTACAAGTTCGAATACCACGCACGCTTCGCGCACCTGGGTTCGGAGCACGAGCTCTGCCATGTCTACATCGGGTTTACCCGCGATTCGCCGCGTCCGAACGCGACCGAGGTCGGCGGGTGGCAGTGGTACGCAGCGCACGCGATCGATGACGTGCTCGATGATGCCGAGACCCGTTGCACGCCGTGGTTCCGGCTCGAGTGGACCCGGCTGCGGGGCGATTTCGGCGATCGGCTGGTGCCGCCGGCCGGCGTCCGGGGAGACCGTGCCCGGGTGCGCGAACCGCCCGGGTCCTAGTGGGCCATGCGGGAAGTTGGGTCACGCTCTGCGGTGCTGTGCGTGCTCGCGGCAAGGCGCGAG
>CAZVFN010000190.1:0-3045 GCA_964626335.1 uncultured Ectothiorhodospiraceae bacterium | reverse complement strand
GTCAATACCAAGATCGGCCTGACGTTCGCCGAGGCCCTGCGCTCGTTCCTGCGCCAGGACCCGGACGTGATCATGGTGGGCGAGGTGCGCGACCTCGAGACGGCGGAAATCGCGATCAAGGCGGCCCAGACGGGGCATATGGTACTGTCGACGCTGCACACCAACGACGCGCCGCAGACCCTGTCGCGGATGCTGAACATGGGTGTGCCGGCGTTCAACCTGGCGACAGCCGTGTCGCTCATCATCGCCCAGCGCCTCGGGCGCCGCCTCTGCGAGAATTGCAAGACGCTCGACGAGGTCCCCCGCGAGGCCCTGCTCGAGGAGGGTTTCGACGCGAACGAGGCGGACGACCTCAGGCTCTACAAGGCGGTCGGCTGCAATCAGTGCAACCAGACCGGCTACAAGGGGCGCGTCGGCATCTACCAGGTCATGCCGGTGACCGACGCCATCGGGCGTATCATGATGGAGGGCGGCAACTCGCTCGACATCGCGAAACAGGCCGAGCAGGAAGGCGTCGCGGACCTCCGTGCCTCCGCGCTGAAGAAGGTGCGCGCCGGCGTCATGAGCCTCGAAGAGGCGAACCGCATCACGGTGGACTGATCCATGGCTCAGGCAGCTTCAAGCAGCAAGACCATTTTCGACTGGGAAGGCAAGGACGCCAAGGGCAACCGCATCAAGGGACAGATGGAGGGCCCGAACGCCGACTGGGTGAAGGCCCAGATCCGGCGCAAGGGCACGACGCCGATCAAGGTCCGCAAGCAGGCCAAGCCCCTGTTCTCCGGGCGTGGCAAGAAGATCACGACCGCCGATATCGCCGTCTTCGCCCGGCAGCTGTCGACGATGATGAGCGCGGGCGTGCCGCTGGTCCAGTCGTTCGAGATCGTCGGCAACGGCCACGAGAATGCCTCGATGAGGGAGCTCATCCATCGGATCAAGACCGACGTCGAGGGCGGCAGCAATCTCAGCCAGGCGCTGGCACAGCATCCCAAGTACTTCGACGACCTGTTCGTCAACCTGGTGGCCGCCGGCGAGGCGTCGGGGACCCTGGAGACGCTGCTCGACAAGATCGCCACGTACAAGGAGAAGTCGGAGGCCCTCAAGGCCAAGATCAAGAAGGCCATGTACTACCCGGCCGCGGTCCTGATCGTGGCCTTCGTCGTGACGGCGATCCTGCTGATCTACGTCATCCCGATGTTCGAGTCGCTGTTCAAGGGCGTGGGCGGCGAGCTGCCCGCATTCACGCAGTTCGTCGTCGATCTCTCCGAGACGTTCCAGACACAGTGGCACATCATCTTCGGCACGATCATCCTGGCCGCGATCGGCGCCTACCAGGCGTACACGCGGTCGCGCAAGGTCCGCGACGGTGTCGACAAGGTCGTGCTGAAGGTCCCGGTGATCGGCGACATCGCCAAGAAGGCCGCGATCGCGCGCTTCGCGCGCACGCTGGGCGTGATGTCCGCTGCCGGTGTCCCGCTGGTCGAGGCCATGGCATCGGTCGCCGAAACGGTCGGCAACGCCGTCTTTCGGCGCGCGGTCTACGACATGCGCGATGCGACGGCGTCCGGCCAGCAGCTGCAGGCGTCGATGGAGAGCACGGGTGTCTTCCCGAACATGGTCGTGCAGATGGTCGCGATCGGCGAGGAGTCCGGCTCGCTCGACGGCATGCTGTCCAAGGTGGCCGACTTCTACGAGGAGGAGGTCGACAACGCGGTCGACAGCCTCACCAGCCTGATGGAGCCGCTGATCATGGCGTTCCTCGGCGTGGTGATCGGCGGCCTGGTGATCGCCATGTACCTGCCGATCTTCAGCATGGGCGATGCCTTCTGACCAGGATCCGACCCGAATGACACTGAATTCAGCGGGACCGGCGTTGGGGCGCCCCGCGCGAGCCGCTCCCGGGCAGTCCGAATGCCGCGCGATGTCCGGCAACGGGCGAGCTGATCGAGGCAGTAACCGCGATCCCGCTACGCTCCGTGCGGACCCCGCGGGCGCGACGCCGCACCACTCGGATCCATCCGCATGATCGAGACCACGGCCGCCCTCATTGCGGGGATCCTGCTGTTCGGCCTGGTGATCGGCAGCTTCCTCAACGTCGTCATCCGCCGGCTGCCGGTGATGCTCGAGCGGCAGTGGCGCAGCGAGTGCCAGGCACTGGTGGCGGAGGAGCCGACGCCGGAGGTCGCCGCCGTCGGCGACCGCCCGTTCGACCTGGTGCGACCCCGATCGCGCTGCCCTTCCTGTGCGGCCCCGGTGCGCGCCCGCGACAACATCCCGGTGGTCAGCTGGATCCTGCTGCGGGGACGCTGTCGCTCCTGCGGGCGGCGCATCAGCCCGGAGTACCCGATCGTGGAACTGGCGACGGCGGTGCTGGCGCTGGTGGCGGTGGACCACTTCGGGCTCGGCTGGATGGGCGGGCTCGCCGTGGTGTTCAGCTGGACTCTGCTGACCGCGGCGCTGATCGATCTGCACACCACGCTGCTGCCGGATGACCTCACCCTGGGGCTGCTCTGGCTGGGGCTCGCCGGCGCCGCGTTCGGCCTGACGGGCGTGTCGCCGACCGACGCGATCGTCGGGGCGATCGTGGGCTACCTCGTGCTGTGGACGCTGTTCCATGCCTTTCGCCTGCTCACCGGCAAGGAGGGGATGGGCTATGGCGATTTCAAGCTGCTCGCCGCGCTCGGGGCCTGGACCGGCTGGCAGGGGCTCCCGGTGATCATCCTGCTCTCGTCCGGGGTCGGCGCGCTCGTCGGCATCGCCCTGATCGTGCTGCGCGGCCAGGATCGCAACATCCCCATCCCGTTCGGTCCGTACCTCGCGGCGGGCGGCTGGGTGGCGCTGTTCTGGGGCGACGAACTCACCCGGGCGTACCTCGCTTCCGTGACCTGATCATCCGCCACGAGGTATGCTGACGCCGCGACGCGGCCCGGGCCGTCGTGGCAAGGCGCGAGGGGCGAGTGGGGCGGCACCGCATGGCGGACGAGCAACGCCGGCACGGCGGCCCCGGCGCGCGCCCGGCGGGCGCCCTTGCGCCGCCGGCCGGCGGCG
>CAZVFN010000189.1:0-3178 GCA_964626335.1 uncultured Ectothiorhodospiraceae bacterium | reverse complement strand
GGTCCCCGTGGATGCAGTCGAAGGCCGGACAGCCGGCGGCCAGATCGGCGACGGCGTGGAAGCCGCGTGCCCCCTGTACCGGGTAGTTGAAGGCGTTGTCGACGAGGGCCCGCAGCACCTCCTCGGGCGCGCGCGGCTCCAGTCGCGCCGCGGCGCCGGCGGCGTACTGCGGGAACACCAGCCAGGCCGGGGTCGCCGGCTCGGCCGCGCCGGCCACGCTCACCGCCGGCGGGCGCAGGTGGGCGACCGTGCCCTTGGCCGTGTCGTGGCAGGGCGGTCCGATGGTCAGCGCCGGGGCGAACGCGCGGATCACGTCGATGCTCGCGTCCTTGAGCGCCAGGGGTCGCGGAATGGGGTCGATGCGCCCCTCGCCCGGGCGAATCAGCGCCAGCTCGTCGCTCAGCAGGCGCCAGCCGCGGGCCACGAGCCCGGCGCACAGGGTGCTCTTGCCGACGCCGGGGCCGCCCGGCATGACCACGGCGCGGCCCTCGCGCGCGGCCACCGCGGCGTGCACGATCAGGTACTGGTGGGCTCGCTGGGCGATGCACCAGTTGAGCCCCCACTCGAAGAACGGCGCCGCCTGGCTGCCCGGCAGCGGCTTGAACGGATACTCGCCGTCGAGGGAGAACTGCGCCTGGCGTCGCCACCAGCGCCGCAGCAGCGACGGCGGATCGATCCGCACGTCGAAGTCGGCGAAGCCCCCCGGTGGCTCGACCGGATACTCGGCATAGAGCACGCTCAGCCAGTCGGCGAAGCCGGCCAGACCGGAGCGCACGCGCACGCCGAAGGGGCCGATGCCGAGGCGCAGCGCCCCGCGGCGCAAGCGCCCGCGCACGCTCGCGGCAGCGAGCTCGCCGAGGCACTCGCTCAAGGCGAGAACGGCTCCGCCAGGCCGAGGACGTGCAGTTCGCGCAGGGCCCCGGACGGCTCATGCCCGGCCCGCTCGAGGATGCCGGCGGCGTCCGCCAGGGCTTCGCCGGCGAGCACCTCGCCGGCGGCGAGGCGCGCCAGCAGGTCCCCGGCCACCGGTGCGAGCAGATGGGTGTCGCCGGACTCGGCGTTGAACACCGCCGTCGAGCCGCCGATCGGGCGAAACGCGAGCTCGAGGCCGGGCGGCAGCCGCCAGGCGACCTGCAATGGCCGGAAACGGGGATGGGCCGGGCTCAGCATGGCGGGGCGAATGCGGTTTGAGGGGCGCTCAGTCTAGCAGCGCCGGGCGCTCGAATGCGCCAGTGGCCAGGCACGGGGCCACGAGCAATGCAGGCCGGGTTGCGCGCAACGACACGTAGGCTGGGTTGATCGCAGCGAGGATCGGCGAAAAGTCGGCGAATCCGCGTCGAAGAACGCTAGGCCAGGCCGTTGTTGAGGCGCTTGAGGGAGGTCTTCGTGATCTCCATCTCCGCCGGATCGCCGGTCTGGTACGCTCGGCGGAACGACTCGATCACCTCGGCGACGGTGAGCGTGTAGCTCACCGGGTTGGCCGCGTTCTGGAGCCCGGCCACGGACTCGACCCCGAGCCGGGTCAGCGCCTTCACATAGCGCACGTGTTCTTCGCTGGAGCGCTCACCCTGGCTGGTCTGGCGAGAATCGCCCTCCTCCGGCGTGAAAAGGCCATTGTCGGCCGTGATGACGTCGTAAAGGGTACGCCCCGGGAACGCATCGACCGCAAAGGCATCGTAGCAGAGCATCGACGGCGGACACTGCTCGTGCCATTTGTGGGTGTTGTCCTTCCAGTATTCCGCCGTGTAGCCCTCGCCGCCACAGGGCTCGTCGTCCTGGGCCGAGAGGTTGCCGGACATGCGGCCCGAGTAGCTGCAATTGCCCGCCCACGCCGGGCGCGCGAGCATCGACGCTGCGACGACACCGCTGGCGCCGGCGCCACGGATGAAACGCCGGCGCCCCGCCCCGGCGCGCGACCCGCTCGGCGCGGCCTCCGGCGCTCCTTTCCCCTCGCGCGGCGGGTCCTGGCGCTCTCGGTCGTTCATGTCCGCTCCTGATCCGTAGTCGGCCGGGTTCCATCGGTACCCCGCTCACCCCACTGTCTAGCAAGTTTCCTGCCGGCAATCAAGAGATTCGAAAATCAGAAACTTGCGAAACCACCGCCCGCGGGGTGTAAAGCCAGCCAACGGGTGCGCCGCGCGCACGCCCGGAATCGTCCCCCCCTGGTCGAGCCGGCGCGCGTCGCAAGCCGTTGCCGGCGTCAGCGCTCGCGGGCGCGCTCGATGAGCGCGCGGGCGTGGCGGATCGGGATCGCATAGGCGATGCCGCTGGGATCGGAGAGCACGTTCTCCTTGGTCTCCTTGACGAACACCATGTTGACCACGCCGACGACGGCGCCCGTCGCCGGATCGTAGAGCGGGCTGCCGCTGTTGCCGGGATAGGCGGTGGCATCGAGCTGGAAGACCGGATACGGGTCCTCGAGCCGGCGGATCACGGACGGATCGAGGCGCTCCGCCCGGCCCTGCGGGATCGCGATGGGCGTGATCGACGAGACCAGCGCCTCGTGCGTGACCGGGTACAGGCCGAGCACGGTGCCGATGGGATAGCCCGTGAAGGCATAGCGCTCGCCCGCGCGCACGCCGTCGGCGTCGCCCAGCTCGAGCGCCGGCAGGGGGTCGCCGGCGATCCGCAGCAGCGCGAGATCGTGCTCCGGATCCCGGGCCACGATCTCCGCGGCACGGAACTGCGCCTGCTGGCCGCGGCCCGTGAACACCCCCAGGCGCTCGCCGTCGTCCAGGGCCTCGGAGAGCACGTGGGCGTTGGTGATCACGTGCCGGCCGTCGGCGACGGCGAAGCCCGTGCCGCGGAAGTCGCCCGCCGGCTGGCGCAGGCGCGCGTGGGTGCCGACGACGACCACCGCCGGGCCCACGCGCTCGATCGTCTCGGGCAAACCCTCAGGGGCCGCGACAGGCGCAAGCACCATCAGCACGAGCCCGGTCACCAGGGCGCTGCGCCATCGCGGCCGACAATACCGACGTATCACGGCGTGCATTGGCCTCTTCCCCTCCTCCGGCGCGCGGGGGCGCTCATTGTGGCCCACGCATCCCGCACCATGCTGCCGAAGCGGCCGGCGCACGCCCGCATCAACGCACGAGCGGCTCGCCGCTGTCGTGCGGCATCTTGCCCCGGCGACACGAGCGCGACGCCCACCTCACTGTCGCGGCTTGATCTCGAGCTT
>CAZVFN010000188.1:0-3182 GCA_964626335.1 uncultured Ectothiorhodospiraceae bacterium | reverse complement strand
CGGGCGATCGCCGGCGCGCCACGCGACTGACGCCGAGCGCCGCTGCCGCCGCCGCGCGCGACCTGCCCTGCGCGCGGCGATCGATCCCCGACCGCAAGCGCACGTTGCGGCATGCCCATGGCCGTTCGTCCGCGCTGTCCTGCGAAGGCGCGTTGGCGCGGCAACCACGAGCCACGCGGCGTCAGCCCCGGTGAACGACCTCCCCGGAAGGCGCGTCTAGCCCGCGAAGTGCGCCTGCAACGCCTGCAGCAGCGCACGGTAGATGGGCGTGCAGAACTCGGTCACGCCGCCGCCGCTCGAGGTCCAGCTCGAGCGCCAGGTGACGAAGCTCGCGTTGCCCTCGGTGACCGACTGCACGCGCACCTCGCCGACATAACCGATGACGTTGTCCGCCGAGACCGCGTCCGGGCCGTCGTCGATGCGGTAGCGCAGCACGCGCTCGGTGTCGTCCAGCCCGACCAGCGTCTCGTGGAACGCCCCGTTCAGGACCCGTTGCGCCCCGATCTGCGTCTGGGGCGCATGCCCCTTCTTCTCGCAGATCTCGACCACGCCGTTCGCCCAGCCCATGTCGTGGAACGCGCGCAGGACGGCCCAGACCTCGTCGGCGGGCGCGTCGATGACGGCGGATGTGTAGCAGCCCATGGTGACCTCCCGTCTCGGCCTCGCGGCGGTGACTCGCCGCGCCTGTCGGGTGGGACCGCGCGCACCGGCGAGGATTCCCGCACGCCACCGGAGACCGCCCATCGCCGACCGCCGGCGGCCGGCATGCGCGCAGGCGGTCCGGCGTCACGCCGGGGACTGGGCGACGCGCCGGGGCTTGGCGCCCGGCGCCCGGGGCCACTATCCTGAGGTCCGGTCAACACGACGGGCACCGGGCAGAGCACCCGATCCCGCGGGGCGAGCACGATGGCCAAGGGCTTCGGCGACGAGGACGACGTCCACGAGCAGATCCAGAGCACCGTCAACGACGCGGTGGAGCGCGCCCGCACGGCCCTGCCGCGCGGCGAGAGCCGGGAGTACTGCGAGGAGTGCGAGCGGCCGATCCCGCAGGCGCGGCGCGAGGCGCTGCCCGGGGTCCGCCTGTGCGTGGCCTGCCAGGGCGCGCACGACAACGATCAGGCGCGCGGCGGTCTCTACAACCGCCGCGCCTCCAAGGACAGCCAGCTGCGCTGACACGCGCTGCCTCGGGCGCCCGGAGGCCCGGCATCGGCCCGCCCACGACGCCCCGATCGTGGTCTCGATCGCCGACCGGGCCATGCCGCCGGCGCGGCTTCACGCCGGCTGGCGCAACGGGCGGGCGCTCGCGGTCTTCGACGCCGACCCGGGGCCGCGTCCATCTCGACCGGGGGCGCGCAGCGGCCGCATGACGGCTCGCGCGGAGCCCGCAGGCGGCCGCCTGCGTATCCGGCCCATTGGCGCGGCGGGCCCGGGCAGGCGCGCCCCGATTCCTCGCACCGCCTGTCGCATGCCCGCGTCGTGCGCAACAATCGGGGCCACGACCGACGCCGTCACCGGAGCCCGCAGTGGCCCTCGATGCACCCGATCACGGCTACCGCCACGGATACCTCGACCACGCGACGCTGACGCGCCAGCTGCGCGACTGGGCGCAGGCGTACCCGGCCATCACGCGCCTCGAGTCGCTCGGCCAGACCCCCGCCGGCCGCGACATCTGGCTGTTCACCGTGAGCGCCGACCCCGATGCGACCGCCCCCGCGGTCTGGGTGGACGGCAACATGCACGCTGCGGAGACGTCGGGATCGAGCGTCGCCCTGGCGATCGCCGAGGCCGCCCTGCGCGCCCACGTCGACCCCGAGCCGCCGGCCGAGCTGCCCGAGCACGTGCGCGCACAGCTGCGCTCGGTCACGTTCCACGTCTGCCCGCGCGTCTCGCCGGACGGCGCCGCGCGCGTGCTCGAGCACGGCGCGTTCGTGCGCTCCGTGCCGCGCGCGCTCGACCCGGACCGCGGCGAGCCGGCCTGGCAGGACGAGGACATCGACGGCGACGGCGTCGTGCGCTATATGCGCGTACGCGACGACGGCGGCGACTTCGTCGAGTCGCGCGACCAGCCGGGCGTGATGCTGCCGCGCCGGATCCAGGATCCGCCGCCGTATTACCGCCTCTACCGCGAGGGCACGATCCGCCACTGGGACGGGCACACCATCCCCGAGCCCGATTTCCTGGCCAACACGACCGACCTCAACCGCAACTTCCCGTGGGACTGGCACCCCGAGCCGGAACAGGCCGGCGCCGGCGCCTACCCCGGCTCGGAGCCCGAATCGCGCGCCGTCCTCGACTGGAGCAGCCGCCACCCGGAGCTCTACGCGTGGCTGAACCTGCACACCTTCGGCGGTGTGTTCATCCGCCCCCGCGGCGACGCGCCCGACAGCCGCATGGACCAGGGCGACCTCGCCCTCTACCGCCAGCTCGAGGCCTGGGGCGACGCCTTCGTCGGCTACCCCACGGTCAGCGGCTACGAGGAATTCACCTACGAGCCGGAGAAGCCGCTGCACGGCGACCTCACCGACTACGCCTACAACCACCGCGGTTGCCTGGCCGTCGTCTGCGAGCTCTGGGACCTGTTCGCCCGGGCCGAGCTGCCGCAGCCGCGGCCGTTCGTGCGCCGCTACACCGCGCTCACGCGCGACGATGTGCGCACCCTCGCCGTCTGGGACCGCGACGCGAACCGGGGCCGCATCTTTCGGCCGTGGCAGGCGCACGAGCATCCGCAGCTCGGCCCGGTCGAGATCGGCGGCCCCGACCCGCGCGTCGGCATCTGGAACCCGCCGCCCGAGCACCTGCCGGAGCTGTGCGAGCGCATGAGCCGTTACTGGCTGCGCGTCGCCGCGATGCTGCCGCGGCTGGTGGTCGAGGCATTCACCGCCGAGCCCGCCGGCGAGGCGCTCACGCGCGTGACCGCGGTGGTCGCCAACCACGGCTACCTGCCCACCTGGGGTCTCGACTCGTCGCGCGACCGGCCGTGGAACGCGCCGCTGTACGCCGACCTGGCGACCGAGGGCTGCGCGCTCGACGACGCCGGCACCGCGCACCGGCGGGTCGGCCACCTGCGCGGCTGGGGGCGGGGCCTCGGCCGCGGCGCGGACGCGCCCATGTTCATGCGCTCGACCGGCAACGACCATCGCCAGCGCCTCACCTGGCTGCTGCGCGGCCGTGCTCTTCCGATC
>CAZVFN010000187.1:0-3225 GCA_964626335.1 uncultured Ectothiorhodospiraceae bacterium | reverse complement strand
GTGGCCAATGCGCTGGCCGACGATGGTTCCCGGTTCGAGCGGATGATGGATGGAGTCGCGGGGGATCACCGTGAAGGAACGACGGCGAGGGGTCGCGAAGCTCCGTGGGCGTAAGAATACGGTACCGGAGCTTCAGCGGAGTGGGCCCGGAGCTCGTCAACGGGGTTTACGTATTACGTAACGCGGAGTAGTATTGCCGTATGATCAGGTCGTTCCGTGACAAGGCTACCGCGGCCCTGTTCATGGGCAAGCCACCGCGCCGCGTGCCGCCGGAGCTGCGGAAGCGAGCCCGCGAGAAACTCGATCTGATCCACAGTGCGCAAACGCTCGAGGATCTTCGCGTACCACCTGCGAATCGGCTCGAGCCTCTGAGCGGCAACCGGGCGGGCCAGTACAGCATTCGCGTAAACGATCAGTGGCGTATCTGCTTTCGGTGGGAAGAAGGCGAGGCGTATGACGCGGAGTTGGTGGACTACCACGGAGGTTGAGACGAGGAGCTGAGCATGACCGTTCGAACGGACCAACTCGACGCAACGGACTTCGGTGATGTCGTCGACCCCGCCGGGGAAGAGATTTCTCCAACTCATCCCGGTGAGATCTTGCATCACGATTTCATGGAGCCGCTGGCGCTCACGCCAAGCGCCCTTGCGCGCGCGCTGGGCGTACCGACCAACCGGGTCACGGCGATTGTGCACGGCGAGCGTCGCGTCAGTGCTGATACGGCGTTGCGCTTGGCGCGGCATTTCGGGACGACACCGGAGTTCTGGTTGAACCTTCAAAGCCATTACGAGCTGGCTGTCACCCGCAGTGACCACGGTGCACAAATCTCCCGGGACGTCCAGCCACGCGATGCACACGCTCACTGAGAGAGCCCCGGAGGACTACGTCTTACGCCGTGCCAATGGCGGGCCGCTGACCGCCTCGCCGCGAACGTCTGGGCCGACCGGCTCGGCTTGGACTCCGGCGGGTGCACCAGACGCGCCATGCCGCGGCCGTGCTGCACCTGGCGGCCGGCGAGAATCCCCTGTTCGTCTCGCGCCTGCTCGGCCACTCGTCGACCAAGATGCTGTCCGAGCGCTATGCGCCGTTCGTCGCCAATGCGCTCGCCGACGACGGTTCGCGGTTCGAGCGGATGATGGAGGGCGTCAAGGCTAGCTGAGGAGGCGGCGGCGCACCCGGGGCGTAGCGCTCGACAAGGCGGCGACGCTGGGGAAGAGGAGCCTGCCGCAATCCGGCGGCAGCCCGATCCGCCGGAACCAGCCCCTGCAGTCGGTGAGACCGCGGCGTCGACCGAGGCGCCCGAGCGGTTCTCGGACCGGCGACGGTGAAAGCCGGCCTGCGTGGCCTGGATGCTACTGGGCGCCTTCCAGCTCGGCCGCAATCGCTGGCTGATCGGTTTGGCTCAGCTTTCCGCCGCGCTCATGGCGCTGCGGGGCCTCAGGTCGAGGCATCGTGTCCCATCTGCCTGAAACCGGTGTCGCTACTATACGTGTACGGGATAAACAAGGTTTACCCCTTGTGGCGTATAAAATCGTGCTATACGCTGTTGCCAATAAATTTAGTTTACTCGGCACAGCGTATACGGGAACGCCATGGACCAGCTGGCTCGTACCCCCGATCAAATCGGCCACATCATCCGGAGGACTCGCAAACAGCGGGACCTGACCCAAGCGGCGCTCGGGGAGCGGGCCGGTTTGCGTCAAGCCACGGTCTCCCTGATCGAGAACGGGAATCCAGCGGTCAAGCTGAATACCATCCTCGCGGTCCTCACCGCCCTCGACCTCGAGTTCCGGATCACGGGCCGTTCCAAGAGCGATGCCAGTGACCTCGAGGGGATATTTTGATGGGGCGGCGGCGGCGCTCTACGACGCTGCGCGTCCTGCTCAACGGGCGCCTGGTCGGCCATCTCACGCGAGAGGCGAGCGGAGCTCTGCGTTTTACATACGACCAAAGCTGGCTCGACTGGCCCCACGCCCTCCCGATCTCGCTTTCACTACCGCTCCAGGAAGCGCCTTACCGCGGCGCGCCGGTGTGGGCGGTCATCGAGAATCTGCTGCCGGATTCGGACGCCCTGCGTCGGCAGGTCGCCGAGAAGGTGGGCGCAGCCGGCACCGACGCGCACAGCCTCTTGGCGGCCATCGGCGCTGACTGCGTGGGTGCGCTGCAATTCCTCCGCGACGACAGCGCAGTGACCGACCAGGAAGAGGCGGGCGGCGTGAGCGGCGACTCCGTCGACGACGAGACGATCGAGCGGTTGTTGCGCGGGCTGTCGCAGGCCCCGCTCGGCCTGACGCGTGAGGACCCGTTTCGGATCTCCGTCGCCGGCGTTCAGGAGAAGACCGCGCTGCTATGGTGCGACGGCCGCTGGTATCGGCCGCGGGGCACCACGCCGACCACTCATCTACTCAAGGTGCAAATGGGGTCGCTGCCCAACGGGCTCGATCTGTCGAGCAGCGTGGAGAACGAATACTACTGCCTGGCGCTCGCTCGCGCGTTCGGGTTGTCGGCCGCGCGCGCGGATATCCGTACGTTCGGCGCGACGCGCGCCCTGGTGATCGAGCGATTCGACCGGCGGTGGACGCGCGACGGGCGGTTGATTCGCGTGCCCCAGGAAGATTGCTGTCAGGCGCTTTCGGTGCCGCCGACCCTCAAGTACCAGGGCGACGGCGGCCCCGGATTGGTGGACATCCTCACCCTCCTGAAGGGTAGCGATGACCCGATGCGGGACTGGGAGACGGTTCTGAAGGCACAAGCCTTCTTTTGGCTAATTGGCGCGACTGATGGGCACGCCAAAAACTTCAGCATCGCGCTGCGTCCGGGCGGCCGCTACGAACTAACGCCCCTCTACGACATCCTGACCGCCCAACCGAACGCGGATGCCCGGAAGCTCGAGCGCAAACAGATGAAGCTGGCGATGTCCGTTGGCAAGCGGCGCCGGTACCGCTTCGCCGATGTCATGGGCAGGCATTTTGAGCAAACCGCCGAGGAAGCGGGCGTACCGACGCAGCTCGTTCGGAAAGCGCTCGAGGACTTGGCCGCGCGCGCCCCCGGGGCAATCGAGGCCACCGCGGACGCTCTTCCCGCCGATTTCCCCTTCGAAATCCACGAGTCTGTGGCGGATGCCATTCGCCAGCGCGCCGAGCGCCTGACGACCACGCTGGGCCGCTAGCAGGGCGCGGCATTTCGGCACGAGACCAGGTTTCTGGTTGAACCTTCAAAACCGTT
>CAZVFN010000186.1:0-3229 GCA_964626335.1 uncultured Ectothiorhodospiraceae bacterium | reverse complement strand
GGGCGCTCCGGGTCGAATTTCCGGCGCAGGAAGTCGGCGAAGGTCTTGACCCCGGCGAGCACGTCCGGCTTTTCGCGCGCGATATGGTGCCAGGAGCTGACCTGCAGGTCCCACGGGTTGCGCACGAAGACGAACTTGAACAGAGGATCGAACACCTCCGCCGGCAACATCTCCTTCGCCGCGATCGCCTTCGCATGGCGCGGGAATTTCACCCCCAGGCGGTGGCGCGGGCGCGTCATCTGACTGATCGCGCTGGCGAGCAAAAGCGCCGGGGCATAGCGCCCCGACCAGCGGTAGGGGCGCAACGCGGCCCGCACGCTCGTACCGCCGGTCTTGGCGATATGCACGAACAGGAAGTTGTGCGTATGCGAGATCAGCATGCCCCCGCCCCATCCCCGAGGCCGAGGATCTCGCGGTAGCGCCGCGCGCTGCGCTCCAGGTTGTAGGGCTGTGCCGCCGCACGCAGGGTCGCCGCCGGTAGCGGGTCGTCGAGCACCGCCGCCATCGCCGCGGCGAGCGCGTCCGCATCGCCAACGGGCACCAGCGGGCCGTAGCGGCCTTCGGCGAGGATCTCGCGCGGGCCGCTGCGGCAGTCGGTGGCGACCACGGCTATGCCGAGCGCCAGCGCCTCGACCAAGACGTTGGGTGACCCTTCCCAGGCCGACGAGAGCACGCACAGGTCGGCATGGCCGACATAGGCGTGGGGATTGGCCACGAAACCGGGCATGTCGAGGCGGTCGCGTATGCCGAGCCGTGCCGCGAGGGCCTCGAGCGCCGGCCGATCCTCGCCCTCGCCGAGGATGATCAGCCGCGCGCCACGGCCTCGATCCAGCCTGGCGAATGCCCGCAACAGCGTCGGCAGATCCTTCTGCTCGGTCAGCCGCGCCACGGCGAGGATGACCGGGGCCGTGCGCGGCTGAAACCACGGATGCGGAGGCGGCTCACTGCCCGCGCGCGCCAAGGCATCGATCACCACCGGATTGGGTGCCACATGCACGCGCTCGTGGGGCACACCGGCCGTGGCGACGACATCGTCTGCGACACCTTGGGAGACCGCGATGATCCCGTCGGCACGTGGATAGAGGCGGCGGATCACGCGATAGCGCCATGCGCGACGCATGCCGCTCTTGCCCGCCAGCGCCTGCGATAGCGTATTGCCAATACGCACGAACACCCGCGTCTGGCCGCCAGCAAGGCCACGCGCGCGGATCGCCGCGCGGCCGGCACGATCCTTTGCAGCCAGGAGCACCGGCGGACGCTCACGCCGCAGGTAGGCAACCAGCTCGGGCACCGCGACTGCGGCATGGCGGCTGGCGAGGGGGCGCACACGCGCGCCTTCCGGTAGGCCGGCGAAGTGCCCGCCGCTCGTCTTGAGCACGAGCACATCGACCCGCGCGCCGGTCGCCAGCAGACCCGCGATGAGGTGGTTGATCATGCGCTCGACGCCACCATCGCCGGAATAGGAGACGAGGATCGCGACATCGCAGACACCGTCATTGTCGCTGGAACGCGGGGCCACGGGATCACGCGGGGCCGGCGCCATAGCCCCAGCGGGCCAGCTCTTCGGCATGGGAGGCGGCAAGCGCGCGGGCATCCGCGTCGCCGCTCCAGGCGTGCGCCCGGTCGGGGTTGAGATCGGAGACCGCTGCCGCGAGCGTTCCGGGGTCGACATCGATTCCAGCGAGCGCGAGCACGCGCGCCAGTGCGTGCTGTGGCGCCCGCAACAGATCCTCATAGGCGACCTCGAGGCCACGCTCACCTGCCCGGGCGACGTGGCCATGGGCGCGCTCGACATACTGCTGCCACAACTCGAAGCCACCGTCCAGGGTGCGACAGCGCGGCTGTACGGCGAAGCCGCGCTGCTTGGGCGCATCCGGGCGCAGTAGATAGAGCCGGCGCCGGCGGCGATAGCGCTCGAGGCTCGCCGCCACCGCCCGCTCGCGGCGCCTGGCCAAGCTGACCGCGACGTCGGCGCCGTGACGCAGGATGTGGACGATCGAAGCCCGCGGGAAGAGGTCGAGCCAATAGTCGAGCGTGTAGGTCGTGCGCGGATCCTTGAAGCCCCACGGCTCGGTGATCGTCATCATCGAGTGGTAGCGCAGCGCGCGCCGGGGACCCAGGAAGCGCGCCGCGGCCGGACCCCGGATCACGCCCCCGAGGTAATCGACCAGCCACGGGCGCAGCCGCTCGTCGGCCAGCAGGTCCGTCATGCCCTCTGGCCGATCCCAGGTGGCCGATGCCTGGGCGAACAGCCAGCCGTTGAGCGCAGTGATGAAACGCGGCTCGGCGTTGCGGTTCTGCCGGGCGCCCATGAACACGCCGCAGCGCTGCAGCAGCCGACTCAGCAGGGTCGTGCCCGAGCGGTGCATGCCGATCACGATCAGAGGCGGCGCCGGGCGATTCATGCCGCCGTCTCTGGTTCCGGGAGCAGGGCCGCGAGGTAGTGTCGCGCCGAGACGTCCGTGCGAAAGGGCTCCGCCGCCGCCCGCAGCCGTTCCGACGAGGGCGAGTCGTCGAGCATCCGCTCGATCGCATGCGCAAGCGCCTCGGCATCGCCGACCGGAACCAGCGGGCCGATGCGGCCGTCGTCGAGGATCTCGGCCGGCCCGCTGGGGCAGTCGGCGGCGACGACCGGAGTACCGCACGCCAGCGCTTCGGCGAGCACCGCCCCCGAGCCCTCGCGACGTGAGCAGAGGACGAACACGGCCGCACGCGCCATCCAGCGATACGGATTCGGATCGAAGCCGGGCAGGCGGACCTCCGCGGCGACCCCGAGCTCCGCAGCCAGTGCCGCCAGGCGCCCGCGCTCGCCCCCGCGCCCGAGGATGACCAGGCGCGCGGGGCGATCGGCGCGCACGCGGGCGAAGGCCCGCAGCAGGGTCGCGAAATCCTTGCGCGGCTCGAGCGCGCCGGCCGCGAGCACCACCGGCGGCTCGCCGGGCTCGAGCCACGGCTCCTCGAGCGGTCGGGCAGCGGCCGCGAACAGGGCGTCGTTGACCAGCGGATTGGGAATGACGTGCAGCCGCTGATCCGCAACCCCGGCGTGCTCGAGCAGATCCCGGCCGACACCGCGGGAGGGCACGATCACGGCGTCTGCCTGCGGGTACCAGCGGCGCATCGAGCGCAGCAGCCGTGCGCCTCGCCGCCGGCCCACCGCGGCGGCCGCCGCGGTGGGCGACATGCCCATGCGGATGGCGACCCGCATCTGCGGGCATGCGATGCGCCGGGC
>CAZVFN010000185.1:0-3523 GCA_964626335.1 uncultured Ectothiorhodospiraceae bacterium | reverse complement strand
GCCGCCGGCCGCCGGCCGCCTGCGGCCCATCGCCTTCGCCCGCGACCCTGGGCCCCTGGCCCGCCGAACCCTTCCAGCCCCGCAGATCCCATCTGCTACGATTCCGGCAATACCTCGAGAAACGGAGCGAACACGCGATGGCCTCGATCCAACACTTGCTCGATTGCGGGCAATCGCTCTGGCTGGACTACGTCGACCGCAACCTGGTCTCCGACGGCGGGCTCGCGCGCCTGATCGACTCGGGGCTGCGCGGGGTGACCAGCAATCCCACGATCTTCCACCAGGCGATCACGGGCTCGAACGCCTACGACGAGGCCATCCTCGACCTGATCCAGGCCGACCACGAGGTCGACCCGGAGACCCTCTACGAGTGGCTCGCGGTGCAGGACATCCAGGCGGCCTGCGACCAGCTGGCCCACGTGTACGCCGCCACGCGCGGCGCCGACGGCTTCGTCAGCATCGAGGTCTCGCCGCACCTCGCCCATGACACGCACGCCACGGTCGAGCAGGCGCGCCACCTCTGGCGCGCGGTCCATCGCCCGAACGTGATGATCAAGGTCCCGGCCACCGCGGCGGGCGTCCAGGCGATCGAGAACCTCACCGCGGAGGGCATCAACGTGAACGTCACGCTGCTGTTCTCGGTGACGCGCTATGAGCAGGTCTTCCGGGCCTGGGTGCGGGGCCTCGAGCAGTGCGACGACCCGGGCCGCGTGGCCTCGGTGGCGTCGTTCTTCGTCTCGCGCGTCGACGGCGTGATCGATCCGAAGCTCCAGGCGGTCGGCGGCGACGCCACCGAGCACGTGCACCGGGCCGCCATCGCCAACGCGAAGATGGCCTACCAGGCGTTCGAGCGCCTGCGCCGCGAGGACGATTTCGCCGCCCAGGAACGCCGCGGCGTGCGGGTACAGCGCCCGCTCTGGGCCAGCACGAGCACCAAGGATCCGAACCTGTCGGACACCCTGTACGTCGACCAGCTGATCGGCGCCGACACGGTGAACACCGTGCCGCCGAAAACGCTCGACGCGTTCATCGAGCATGGCACGGCCGCCGTCACCATCGACGCGGGCCTGGACCAGGCCCGGGCCACGCTCGCCGCCCTCGAGCGTCACGGCATCGACACGGAAGCGGTCGCCCGCCACCTCGAGGCGGATGGCGTGCAGAAGTTCGTCGACTCGCACGACGCCCTCGTCGCCGCGCTGCACGACAAGATCGCCGACGTCACGGCGCGCTATGCCCTCGAGGGCTGACCGCGACGCCGCCAGCGGACCGGGGGTTGCTCCGGGGGACGGCGAACCACGGAGGGCACACCGATGAACCCGGAGCCCGACCGCGGCTTCCCTGGTCCGCCGGGCGCTTGGCTCGTGTCGTCGCGGACCGGATTCCACGCGCGCGGGAACGACGCCGGATGCGCCGACCAGTGAACGCCGATGCTGTCGCGGTGTCCGCGATCCGGTAAGCGTTTTGCGGCCGCCGGGGCCCCGCGATCCGACGGCCGATGGCGTGGTTGTCGCGGCGCCGGCGTTCGCTGCCGCAGGCGTGACCGTCTACGCCCGGTCGGACCGAGTCGGGGCGCTTGACCGTCGTACCCCGCAGGCGAACCCAGGATGAACCCCGATGGTCATGGCGTCGGACCCGGGCGCCTCCGGCCTCCGCGGGGCTTCACTGGCCTCGCCGCGGGCCCGATGTCGCTCGTGCAGGAGCCACGGAGGCGCCGCGGCGCGCGATTCCCCCCGCGCCGGCGCGGGCGGGTCGAGGCCCATGGTCCGCCGAGCAATCAACGCGGATGCGGCCGTGTTGCCCGTGATCCGGTGAGCGCTCCCCGTGGGCGGCGCGCTCCCCGGTTCGACGGCCGTCGGGATGGATCCTGCTCCAGCGCAGCGCCATCCGCACGGCGGCAAGCATCGACCCTCATTCGTGCTGATTCGTGTCCATTCGGGGTTCCGCCGGCGGCACGCGTCGTTCGTGGCGGCGTCGGCGAGGCACTACCCTGCACCGGGCTCCCCGACCGCCAAGTGTGCATCCGCGTTCAGCCGCGGTCCCGGCCTCGCCGCTGCGAGCCTGCCCGGACGTCCTGCTACCCTGCCCGGCGGATCACGCCCGGCGCGACGAGGCATGGACGAGACCGCCACCGACCTGCCCATCGAGGCGCTGCGGCCCGATTTCGAGTCGGCGCTGGCGTTGGGCCACGTCGTCGTTTCCGCGGCGACCGGCTCGGGCAAGTCGACCCGCCTGCCGGTCTGGGCCGCGGGCCGCGGCCCCGTGCTCGTGGTCGAGCCACGGCGCATCGCCGCGACCAGCCTGGCCGGCTACGTCGCGCGCGGCCGCGGCGAGCGGGCGGGCGCGTCGATCGGCTACGCGGTGCGCCTCGACGCGGCCCACGGCGCCGATACCCGCGTCCTGTTCGCCACGCCCGGCATCGCGCTGCGCTGGTTCGCCGAGGACGGCCTCGCCGGCTTCACGACCGTCCTGCTCGACGAGTTCCACGAGCGCCGCTGGGACACGGACCTGCTGCTCGCCCTGCTGCAGGCCGAGGCGCGCCATCGCCTGGTACTCACCTCGGCAACCTTTGCCGGCGACCGCCTCGCGGGCCACCTCGGCGCGCAGCACCTCGAATCGGCCGGCCGGAATCACCCCGTCGAGACACGCCACGTGGCGGACAAGCCGCGCACGATGCCGACGACGAAGGGCCTCGACCGCCGCCTCGCCGACGCGGTGCGCCAGGCCCTCGACGAAACCGCGGGTGACGTGCTCGCCTTCCTGCCCGGCGTCGGCGAGATCCACGCCGCGGCGAGACGCCTCGGCGACGTCGATGCCGAGGTGATCGCCCTGCACGCGAGCGCGCCGCCGGCGGACCAGCGACGTGCGCTGGAGCCGGCCGACCACCGGCGGGTCATCCTCGCGACGAACGTCGCCGAGACCTCGCTGACGGTGCCCGGGGTCACGGCCGTCGTCGACGCGGGTCTGGAGCGGCGCACGCGCCGGCGCAATGGCCGCACCGTGCTCGCCGTCGAGGCGATCGCGCAGTCGGCGGCCGATCAGCGCGCCGGGCGCGCGGGGCGCACCGCGCCCGGCCTCTGCCTGCGCCTCTGGAGCCACGACGCGCCGCTGCAGGCCGCGACACCACCCGAGGTCGAGCGCGAGGACCTGAGCGACCTCGTATTGGCCGCCGGCTGTTGCGGGCGGCCCGCGCGCGCACTCGCCTTCCCCGCGCCGCTGCCGGAGGCGTCGCTCGCCCGCGCCGAGGCGCTGCTGGGCGCCATCGGCGCGATCGACGCCGACGGCCGCGCCGCCGAGCGCGGCCGCGCCCTGTTCGCATTGCCGCTGGACCCGCTGCTCGCCCACCTGGTCGTCGCCATGCCGGATGCGGCCGCGGGCGGGTTTATGGCCGACCTGGTGGCGGCGCTGTCGGCACGCCAGCGACTGGTGCGCCCGCCGCAGGCCGCCGACGAGCGCGAGGTGCTGGCGCGCGCGCTCGGGCGCCGCTGCGACGCGACCCTGCTGGTGGCGGCCCTGCGCGGGGTGG
>CAZVFN010000184.1:0-3550 GCA_964626335.1 uncultured Ectothiorhodospiraceae bacterium | reverse complement strand
GGATCTGCACGCCGCGCGACTTGCCGATCCAGTTGCGCTGCATCGTGCGCACGGCGTCGGGCCAGCCGGGCAGCTCGTCGAGCGCGCCGAGCAGTTCCTCGGCGTAGGCGGTGATGCGCACGAACCACTGCGGGATCTCGCGGCGCTCGACCGTCGCGCCCGAGCGCCAGCCCTTGCCGTCGACCACCTGCTCGTTGGCGAGCACCGTCTGGTCGACCGGGTCCCAGTTGACGACCGCGTTCCTGCGGTAGGCCAGGCCCTTGTCCAGCAGGCGGGTGAAGAACCACTGCTCCCACTTGTAGTAGGACGGGTCGCAGGTGGCGAACTCGCGCGACCAGTCGTAGGCGAAGCCGAGGCGCTTCAACTGGCCGCGCATGTACTCGATGTTCTCGCGCGTCCAGCGCGCCGGCGGCACGTTGTTCTGCATGGCCGCGTTCTCGGCGGGCAGGCCGAACGCGTCCCAGCCCATCGGCTGCAGCACGTTGCAGCCGCGCATGCGCGCGAAGCGGCTGATGACGTCGCCGATGGTGTAGTTGCGCACGTGGCCGACGTGCAGCCGCCCGCTCGGGTAGGGGAACATCGACAGGCAGTAGAACTTGTCGCGCGCCGCGTCCTCGGTCACGCGGCAGCTGTCGCGCGCGTCCCATTCGTCGTGGGCGGCGCGCTCGACGGCGTGCGGGTCGTAGACGGGTTCCATGGACATCGCTCGTACGCTGGTTGCGGCGGACCGGCGCCCGCGCTGAACCGGGCATGATACTGCCGTTCCCCGCGGCGACAAAGCCGGGGCGCGCCCGCGCCCCGCGGCGTGCGCGACGCGCTACAATAGAGGAATAACCCAGTCGCCCGGAGAAGCGCGCATGAGCCAGGAGCCGAACGACCACGAAGCCACCAGCGCTCGCCTCGTGCGTGCCTACCGGCGCATGCTCGACCACTCGCGCGAGATCCTCGAGGCGGACGCACAGCCGTCGCTGCGCCATGCCGTCGAGCGGGCCCGCAACTACACGGTCGAGCTGGGCGAGCTCACGCGCGAGGAGGCCGACCAGGTCTCCCAGTACGTGCGGCGCGATCTGCACGACGCCGGCGAATACCTGTCGCGCACCGGCCGCGAGCTGCGCGAGTGGGCGCAGATCGACCTGTCGATGGTCGAGCACGGGCTCATCGACCTGTTCGTGCGCGCAGCGGATCGCACGCGCCTCGAGATGGAGGCCTTCAACCGCGAGCTGAAGGCGGGTCCGGTGTATCGCAGCGGCGAGATGACCGGCCCCGGCACATTGCGCTGCAAGAACTGCGGTCAGCTGATGCACTTCCACGAGCCCGGCCACATCCCGCCCTGCCCGCGGTGCCACGGCACCGAGTATCTCCGGCACACGGCGGACAACGGGGCGGGCTGAAGCACAGGGCTCGTGCGCCGCGCACGGGCCGGCGCGGACCCGAAAACGCCCCGGCCGGGCCCGCGGAACGCCTCGATGGGCGCCGGGGAAGCGGGCGTCGCGCGCGTTCGAGCAAAGCGCGAAAACGCGCCCGCGGACTGCGCGCACTTCGGGGTCCGGTCGCCACGCCCATCGCGAGCGAGCGCGCTCCTGCCCGGCCGGCTCGCCGCCCGGGCGGATCGAGACCGCGGGGACCCACCCCGCTGCGACCGGGCCGATTCCAGCCGCGCGGCGGGCTGGCAACCTGCGGGAGCGACCCTGCTCGCCATGGGGGTGGAATCGCCTATGCGCCGCCGGCCTGCCCTCGCCGCCACTGCCGCCAGCGCTGCACGCCCCACGGCAGCAGCGCCACGACGAGCGCGAGGATCACCGCCGGCGCGCTGCCGGCGCGCACGAAGGGCGTGAGCCCGGCGCGCGGCTCGATGCGCGCCTCGACCGTGGTCACCTCGAACTGCGGGCCGCGCGCGACCACGGTGCCGCGGTGGTCGATGATCGCACTGATGCCCGTGTTGGTCGCCCGCAGCATCGGCCGGGCGGTCTCGAGCGAGCGCAGGCGCGCGATCTGCAGGTGCTGGTGCGGCGCGGTCGAGTCGCCGAACCAGCCGTCGTTGCTGACGTTGACCAGCAGCGTCGAGCGCGCGGCGAGGCGGCGCATGACCCCGGGATAGGCCGCCTCGTAGCAGACCGACGCGCCGATGCGGAAATCCCCCGGCTTCAGCGCCGGCTGGCCCGAGCGCCCGGCAGCGATGTCCGACATCGGGATCTCGATGTAACGCTCGAGGAACTGCAGCGCGCCGCGCATGGGCATGTATTCGCCGAACGGCACGAGCCGCTGCTTGCGGTAGGCAATGGCGCCGACGCCCAGCGGGCGCACCGCGTTGTAGTAGCGCCCGGTGTCGCCCTCGGCCGTGAACACGCCGGTGACGACGCGCGTGCCACGCCCCTCCATCTCGCGGCCGAGCTCGTTCAGGCGTTCTCCGACGCGGCCGTAGAAGGTCGGCACCGCGGTCTCGGGCCAGAGCACCAGCTCGGCCTCGTCGGCCGCCGCGCGCGTCCGGCGCGTGTAGAGCTGCAGCGACTCCTCGAGCGTGCCGAACTTCTGCTCCTGGGCGACGTTGCCCTGGATCAGCGCGGCGTCGAACGGCAGGCCGCCGGGCCGCGACCACGTCGCCGCCTGCAGCGCCGCCCCGCCGCCCCAGAGGACCGCGATCAGCGCCGCGATCGGCAGCCACGCCAGCCGGCGCACGTCGGGCAGCAGCGCCAGGCCGCCGGCGCTCACGGCCACCACCAGGCCCATGCCATAGACGCCCACCACGGGCGCATACCCGCCCAGCCAGGTGTCGACCTGGCTCGTGCCGACCAGCAGCCACGGGAAGCCGGTGAGCAGCCAGCTGCGCACCCACTCGACCAGCACCCAGGCACCGGGCAGCACGAGCAGGAACCACGGCGCGCCGCGGGCCGCGCGCGGGCGGCCCGCCACGAGCGCGCCCAGCACGGCCGGCAGCAGCGCGAGACCGGCCACGAACAGCACCGTGAGCACCCCCGCCAGCGGCCCCACGGCCGCGCCGAAGAGATGCAGGCTGGCGTAGATCCAGTAGACCCCGGCGCCCCAGAGGCCGAGGCCGAACAGCCAGCCGCGCCAGAACGCGCGCCCGCGCCGGCAGTCCGCCCAGAGTCGGAACAGCAGCGCCGGGGCGACGACCGCGAGCGGCCAGAGAGCGTACGGCGCGAAGGCGAGGGCGAGCAGGATGCCGGCAACGAGGGCGGCGAGATCGCGGCCGGCCGGCGTGGCGGCGCGGGCGCGCAGCGAGGACCAGCGCCGGGCAAGCGATCGCGAGCGCATCGGGCGTTCCGGTGTGGAGCGCCGCTCAGGCTACCCGAATCGCCGGGGGTGACCAATCGGTCGCCGCCGGCACCGGAACCACCCGCCCGGCGGACGCCGCGCCCGAGCGCCGCCGGGGATTGCGGCCACGACCCGCGGCCGCCGCCCGGGCTTGTCCACGGTTCCCGGCGTCACCGCGTTGCGACCCCGACACGGCCCCGGGGACGCGGCAGGACCGTGTCGGCGGGTCCCGGGTCACCGCGGGGCGCGCGGGTCCGTGAGGGGGCTGCTCCGCGCG
>CAZVFN010000183.1:0-3593 GCA_964626335.1 uncultured Ectothiorhodospiraceae bacterium | reverse complement strand
GGCGCTGCCAGCCACCCCGATGCCTCGCCGGGCAGGCTCGGCGGAGTCCCGCTAGGAGCCTGTCCGAGGAATTGGCGCCGTAGCGAGCGCGTGGTACAGCGTGCAGATTTTGGCGATTGTGAAACGAGCATGGTGGTTGCCATGGGAGTTGAGCAATCGCCAAAAGATGCCGCTGTGGGACGCGCGCAGTAGGTGACGAGTTTCTTGGACAGGCTCCTAGTGCCCTTTAACGAAAGTTCGCCGTCTTTTCGCCGGCCCTCGCGGCGCCTGGCGGCGTTGCGCCTCCTCACCATGGGGTGCGCCATGGCTCGTCGGCGCGCCTTGCCAGTCACCACGATGCCTCGCCGAGAAAGATCGGAGAACTTCCGTTAAAGGACACTAGAGGACACGCGAGCGCCCGGCCGGGCGGCGGAGCGCGCCTCTTCTCACCACGCCGCGCCTCCAGACGTACGCCTAGGTCTGGGTCCCGGGCGCGGAACTGCCACCGAACGAGGCGCTGCTCGATGGGGTCGTTCCGGTCCGCTCTTCCGCGTGCACCTGCTCGAGCCAGAGGTCGTGGTGCTCGTACGCCCACTCCTCGCTCACGTAGCCGCTGGTCATGCCCTCGAGCGCACCCTGGGCGCCGATCACGCCGAGGTAGACGTGGCCGAACGCCAGCGCGATCCAGAGAATCGACAGGACGGCGTGGATGAGATTCGACAGCTGCATGGTCTCACGCGACTGGCCGAAGTTCGGAAAGTCGAGGATGAGGCCGGTGACGCACACCGCGCCGCCGACGATGATCACGAACCAGAACCAGACCTTCTCGCCCCCGTTGAGCTTCTCCGCCGAGACGTGCTGCTTCGTGAAGATGCCGCCGCCCTTCTTGAACCAGTCGATATCGACCGCCTTGGGGATATTGTTGCGCGCCCAGGTCAGGAGCATCAGCAGGATGCCGACCGTGAAGAAGGGGCCGATGACGTTGTGCAGCCACTTCGACGCCTCGGCCCAGACGCCGAAACCGGCCGGGCCGAGCAGCGGTATGAGCACGGCCCGTCCGAAGAGGAGGCTCAAGCCGGTGATCGCCAGGATGATGAAGGTCACGGCCACGAACCAGTGCATGATCCGTTCCCACAATGCCCAGCGCGGGACCTTGCGCCCGGACAGCGGGCCGTCCAGGCGGTGCGGACCGGCGAAGATGTAGACCGCGCCCAGCGCGAGCAGCGACACCGCCATCACCCACGGCATGATCCCGGCGACCGGCCCGTTGCGCAGGTTGCGCCAGTTCTCGCCGCCGTTGGCGATCAGGTTGTTGGTGACGTAGGGCCCGGAAGCGGTGGTGGTGCCCGCGCTGCCTTCCCGCACACCCCGCCAGGTCTCGCCACGGGGATTCGTCTGCTCCCAGGCGGCGCCGTCCTGGGCATAGGCGGCGTACATGTAGCCCCCGAGCGGGGCGATCATCGCGCCGGCGACGATCACCACGAGGCTCCAGACCAACGCGCGGAGATGCGCGCGCGCCCGTTTGCGCTGTTCGGCCGGTTGAGTGGCCATGGTCATGCCCTCCGTTACTCGTAGGCTCCGCCGTAGCGATCGAGGCGATCGCGCAGCTCGTCCTGCTGCGCCTCGCCACGCGTGCGCTCGTCGGCGAGCGTCTCGGCCTGGCCGCCGGCAACCCAGGGCTCGGAGATCGGGTCGCAGGCGGCGAGCGCCGCCGGCAGGAGCGCCGCGAGCAGCCAGGAATGCCGTGGTCTCATGCTTCTCCCCCCGGACTCACCGATCGCGAGCCGTGCGCTGGAAACGCTGTTCCAGCTGGGTGTGCAGGTCGCCCGACTCGAGCTTGTCGAGCAGGGGATCCTTTTCGCCCTTGTATTCCCCCGGCTCGTACTGGGTCGGCGTCGTCGATTCGTAGCACCCGGCCAGTGCGAGCGTGGCAACGGCGATTGCCAGCAGCGCGTAGCGGTTCATCCCCTTGCCCTCCGTCACGGCGATCACACGCCCTGGCCGTAGGCCTTCTGCCAGCCCCAGGTGTCGGGCCGGCCCGAGCGCCTGGTCACGCGCTTGAGGTAGATTTCCGAGATCAACTCGCCGTCCCCGGCGAGCAGGGCCTTGGTGGCGCACATCTCCGCGCAGGCGGGCAACTTGCCCTCGGCGATGCGATTGGCGCCGTACTTGCGGTACTCCTCCTCGGAGTTGTCGTCGCTCGGACCACCGGCGCAGAAGGTGCATTTGTCCATCTTGCCGCGCATCCCGAACGCCTGCTCCTCGGGGAACTGGGGTGCCCCGAATGGGCAGGCATAGAAGCAGTAGCCGCAGCCGATGCAGATGTCCTTGTCGTGCAGCACGATGCCGTCGGTCGTCGTGTAGAAGCAGTCCACCGGGCAGACGGCCGCGCACGGCGCGTCGGTGCAGTGCATGCACGCCACGGACACGGACTTCTCGCCCGGCTCGCCGTCATCGAGCGTGATCACGCGTCGACGATTGACGCCCCAGGGGACCTCGTTTTCGTTCTTGCACGCGGTGACGCAGGCGTTGCACTCGATGCAGCGTTCCGCGTCGCAGAGAAACTTCATTCGTGCCATATCGATGCTCCCGCCGTTACGGCGTTCAGGCAGCGGTGATCTCGCAGAGAGTGGCCTTGGTCTCCTGCATCTGGGTCACCGAGTCGTAGCCGTAGGTCGTCGCCGTGTTGCAGGCCTCGCCGCGGACGATCGGTGCCGTGCCCTCGGGATAACGGTCGACCAGGTCCTGGCCCTGGAACCAGCCGCCGAAGTGGAACGGCGTCCAGATCACGCCGCGCCCGACCCGGGGGGTGACCAGGGCCACCACCTTGATGCGCCCGCCCTCGGCCCCCTCGAGCCAGACCCACTGGCCGTCGCGCAGCCCGCGGTCGTTGGCGTCGGCCGGATTGATCTCGACAAACATGTCCTGGTGCAGCTCCGCGAGCCACTTGTTCGAGCGCGTCTCCTCGCCGCCGCCCTCGTACTCGGTGAGCCGCCCGCTGATGAAGGCCAGCGGATAGTCGCCCGAATAGTCGGTGGACTGGATCGAGCCGTAGCGCGTCGGCAGCCGCCAGAACGCCTTGCGGTCCTCGTAGGTCGGATACTTCGACACCAGGTCGTAGCGCTGCGTGTAGAGCGCCTCGCGGTGCACCGGCACCGGATCCGGGAACTGCCAGACGATGCAACGCGCCTTGGCGTTGCCGAACGGCGCGCACTCGTGGGCGATGGCCACGCGCTGGATGCCCCCCGACAGGTCGGTCTTCCAGTTGACCGCGTCGAGCCTGGCGCCGGCATCGCCGCCCGAGAAGCTGAGCTCCTCCATGCTCGATTCGGCATCGACCCCGGCGACCGACTTGATCGTCGCCAGCTCCTCCGCGGTCAGCTCGGTATGCCAGCCGAGCCGGCGCAGCATCCCGAAGCTGAATTCCGGATAGCCGTCATCGAGCTCGGAGTCCTGCGAATACGAGCCCTCGGCAAGCAGGTTCTCGCCCTTGTACTCGGTACCGAAGCGCGCGCGGAAGGTCAGCCCGCCCTGCGAAACCGGCAGGCTCGGGTTGTAGAGCACGTGCGTGCCCGGATGGCCCATCTCGGGCGGACCCCAGCACGGCCACGGCA
>CAZVFN010000182.1:0-3630 GCA_964626335.1 uncultured Ectothiorhodospiraceae bacterium | reverse complement strand
CACCCGTAACCTATCGCCTCTACATCCGCCTGCGCCGCCGCGCGGTGATCTCGCCCGGGCGCCTGGGCCGCTGCGTGCTCGCGCGCGGGTGGTACGTCTACACGGGCAGCGCACGGCGCAACATGGCGGCGCGCCTGCGCCGGCACCTCGCCGCCGACGTGCGCCGCCACTGGCACATCGACTGGCTCCTGGCCCGGCCCGAAGCGGAGGTCGCGCAGATCCGCCTGGACCGCGAGCGGGAATGCACGGTCAACGCGCGCCTCGAGGGCCACGTTGTGATCCGGGGCTTCGGTGCGAGCGATTGCCGTCACGGCTGCGGCAGCCACCTCCTGTGGCTCGGGAGGAGGCGGCCGGCGGACGTTCCCCGGGCGCCGCATCAGCGGCGGACGTTCGCGCTGGTCGAGGCGCTCGAGGTCGGCCGGGCGCCGGCATGAGCACGCGCGAGCCGCCCCTGAGCAATGGCATCACGCGCGAGCTGCTGGAGGTCGACGGTGTCCGCCGGGGCATGCGCGAGCGCCATCCGGAAGTGCCGTTGCTGTCCGAGGCAACGCTGCAGCGCTCGCTGCAGGCCTGCCTCGCCGATCGCCCGCCCGGCAGCAGCGGGATCTGGCTGTTCGCCTACGGCTCGTTGTTGTGGAACCCGTGCGTCCACGTCGCCGAGCGCCAAGAGGCCCGTCTCTACGGCTATCACCGGGACTTCCGCCTGCGCCTGACCTACGGCCGCGGCACGCCCGAGCGCCCGGGGCTCATGCTCGGCCTCGTGCCGGGCGGCTCCTGTCGCGGCATGGCCCTGCGGATCCCGGAACCGGGCCTCGAGCACGAGCTGACCCTGGTCTGGCGGCGCGAGCTGCTGACCGGGGTATACGTGCCGCGCTGGCTCACGCTGTCGACGCCGGCGGGACCGCTGCCGGCAATCACGTTCGTCGTCGACCGCGGTCATCCGTGCTACTGCGGGCGCTTGAGCGAGGACGACGAGGTCCAGCTGCTGGCCACTGGCGAGGGCATGCTCGGCAGCGCCGCCGATTACCTCGAAAGCACGGTGGCCCACCTCGACGAGGCCGGCATCCACGATCGCCGACTGCATCACCTGCGCGCCCGCGTGCGTCGCGAGGGCGGTCGGCGGCGGTGATCCGGCGGCCGACTCAGTCGTCGGCGCGCTGCTCGAGGTCGTCCGCCAGCGCCTGCCATTCGGCCGCGTATTCGCGCGCGCGGCGCTCGCGCAGCTCGAAGATCGACAGGCCGGCGTCGCTCGCATTGGTGTAGAGCTGGGTATCGCGCAGGCGGGCGAGCACGGGCCATTCCTGCTCGTCGAGGAAGGTCTCGAGATCGGCCGTGGCGCGGGTGCGGCGGCGGTAGCGGTTGGCGACGAACACGATGCGGCGCTTGCCGCGCCGCACGCGCTTGATGTCGGCAATGCGGTCCAGCAGCCGCCGCGTGGCGTCCCGGTCGGTGAGCGAGGGCAGCAGCGGGACCACGATCACGTCGGCACGGGCAATGGCCCACTTGGCCTCGGCCTTGTCCATCGCCGCGTTGCCGTCGATGACCACGCGCGTGACCCCCTTGGGCACGCTGAGGCCGTCCTTCTTCAGCGGGGCGCGGTCGATCCGCGACGCCCCGGACGGGCGCCGCTCGAGCCAGCGCCGGGCGCTCTTCTGCGCGTCGAGATCGCACAGGGCCGCGCTCCGCCCCTGGAGCGCAAAGAGCGCGGCGAGGTGCGTGGCGATCGTGGTCTTGCCACAGCCCCCCTTGGCGTTGAGCACGGCGACGGTCAGCATCGCGCATCCCTTGTCGGAGTTGTTCGCCTGACTCTATAGAAGGGGGCGCGCACTGCCAACTTGAGCGACGCTGCATCGCCGGAGAGCGAGCCCCCGGTGACGGCCGGTCTGCGCCGCTCGACCGGCGGGCACGCGGGCTTCGCCGCGACGGCCCGGGGGTGCGCGTCGACGCTCGCCGACGCCGAGCCCGCCTGGAAGCGGCCGGGCGCGGCGGATCCCATCAGGCGCAGTGATCGAGCAGGCCGCGCGTGGTCGTCGCGTCGAGTCGCGGTCCGTAGGCGGTGATCAGGCGGGCGGCGGCGCGCACCGCGAGGCGCCCCGATTCGGCCGCCGTCCAGCCGCGGCTCAGCCCGTACAGGAAGGCCCCGGCGAACATGTCACCCGCGCCGTTGGTATCGACGGGCTGCACGGGTTCGGCGGGGATCTCGGTGATCTCGCCGCGGTCGTGGATCAGGGCGCCCTCGGCGCCGCGGGTGACGACGAAGCGATCCGAGAGCCGCGCAAGCCCGTCGACGGCGCCGCCGATGTCCGTGCTCCCGGTGAGGCCGAGCGCCTCCGTCTCGTTGGTGAACAGCAGGTCCACGCCGTCGCCGATCATCTCCCGCAGGCCGTCGCCGAAGTGCGCGACGATGTTGGGATCGGACAGCGACAGGGCGGTGGCGACGCCGGCTTCGCGGGCGATCGCGCGCGCGTGCGCGACGGCATCGCGCGCGGTCGGCGAAGTCGCGAGATAACCCTCGATGTACAGGTAGCCGGATGCGGCCAGCGCCTGCGGCACGATCTCGCTGTGCGACAGCCCGCCCGTGATGCCGAGATAGGTGCACATCGTGCGGTCGGCGTCGGGCGTGACCAGCACCAGGCAGCGCCCGGTATGGCCGTCCTCGCTCTGATCGTGGGCGTTCGTCGAGACGCCGTTGGCCCGCAGGTCGCCGTCGTACAGGCGGCCCAGCTCGTCGTCGCCGATCTTGCAGCTGTAGAAGCCCCGGCCGCCGAGCTGGCTCAGCGCGATCACGGTGTTGGCCGCCGAGCCGCCGGCGCTGCGATGCACGTGGTGATCGCTGAGATACACCATCAGCTCCGACTGGTAGTCGACGTCGACCAGGGTCATGACACCCTTGTCGATCCCCATCGCCGCGAGGTCGGCGGGCGTGACGCTGTACTCCATGTCGACCAGGGCGTTGCCCAGGCCATAGACGTCGTACTGGCTCATGGCGGCTCCGCGTGCGCGTTGGCGGCGCGATTGTAGCGGACGTCCGCGGCGTGCGCGATTCGCGTGCGCGCCGCTGCCGGCGTAGGCTCCCCGCAGATCCGGATCGGAGAGGCGCAGTGCTGCGCTCGATCATCGCGGCTTGCTTGTTGCTCCTGCTGCCGGTCGCGGCGGCCGCCGAGCCACCGTGCAGCGCGCGCGAGGAGGTGACCGCGCGCGTGCTCTGCCATGCCGACGCGGCGGTGGCACGCGCCTCGCGCGCGCCCTGCGATCGCGCCACCGATGCCCGCGTGCGCGACCAGTGCTACGGCGTCTACGCCGTGCGCACCGGCGATGCGCCCAGCTGCCGTGCCATCCCGGGCGACACCCGCCGTGGCACCAGTCTGCGCCAGATCTGCCTCAGCGACGTGGCGATCGTCACGGGCAACGGCGATCTCTGCCGCGAGATCGACGATCCCGGCCTGCGCGACACCTGCTATCTCAAGCTCGCCCGCGACACCGATGACGCCGGTCTCTGCGAGCGCATCGGGCAGTCGGGGCTGCGCCGGCTGTGCGAGCGCTGAGGGCGCCCCGGGCGATCCCGGCCCCGGGGCGGCGCGAGGCCGGGTGCTGCGGGCCGTGCAGCGCGGGCCGGCCGGTTGCCGCGTG
>CAZVFN010000181.1:0-3701 GCA_964626335.1 uncultured Ectothiorhodospiraceae bacterium | reverse complement strand
GCACGCTGTACCACGCGCTCGCGACGGCGCCAATTTCTGAGACAGGACACTAGCGGGCGCCGGGATTCATGCCCCATTGCAGCCGGAACGTGCCGTGGGCCTCTTGCGTGAGCCCGGCGCCGAAGCGGGCGCTTTTGTGGTCGATGCGTTCCAGCAGCCAGGCCACGGCTTCCCCGTCGGGGTGTTCGCGGCGGGAGCGGCGGAGGCGCAGGGGCGGCAGGGCCAAGGCGTGCAGGTCGCCGGTGCCCGGCTCGAGCTCGGGGGCGTACATCAGCGCCAGCTCGGGGCGCCAGGGCCCGTGGCCGCCGATCGCCTCGTAGTCGTTGAGCAAATGGCCGCAGCCGTAGAGGACGAGGGGGTCGTGGTGGACCTCGATGGCCTTCGGCTGGTGGGCGCTGTGGCCGGGGACGATATCGACGCCCGCGCGGTCGATCAGGGCGTGGGCGCAGCGGCGCTGGTCGGCCGGGACGGCGTAGCCCCAGTTGCCGCCCCAGTGGAACGAGGCCACGACGAGGTCGCCGTCGCGGGGCCCGGCATCGCGTTAGCAGGCGACGGTGTCCACGCTGTGCGGATCGCCCTCGTCGATACGCCACACGCCCGGGCGGCGGTCGCGCCCGGCCCGGTCGCGCGGGACGACGGCGCTGCCGGAGCCGAGCGACAGCAGGATGAGCCGGCCCGTGTCCCCCGGGTCCGGAACCGCCGGTGAGCGCGCGGCGGCGGGGTGCTCGCCGGCGCCGGCCACCCTGCAGCCTTGCAGGGTTCCGGTGAGGCCGGCGCGGCCCCCGTCCGGAACGGGGTTGTTCGCCAGGGGGCAGGCATCGATGCCGGCGGTAGTGACGACACCGGCGGTGTCCGGATGCATGCGGTCGTGCACGTGCTTGCCGGACCACCATGCGTCGCTGGCGGTGACCGCCGTCTCGCGGTTGATCACGCGCCGATCCGGGGTGAAGCGCGCGAGCCGGGCGCGGGCGTCGCCCCAGGGGGAGTCGGAGCCGACGGGCGCGGGGATGTCGCCGTTCACGGCCTCGGCGATGCGCCGGTAGGCGCGTGCGTCCTCGACCCAGGGCGCGTGCAGGACCGGGCCGCAGGCCCGCGGCAGGACCTGGTCGATGCCGGGGCCGACCATGACGTCGCCGCAGAGGCACAGGCGGACCGGGTCGCTCGCGTCGGTCATGGCCGCTTCGGGGTTGCGCATCGGTTCGGTCGGGGATGGTGCGGGCCGCCCACCGGTGCGCTTGCCTCAACGCCCGGCGACATTCCGGTCGACTGCACGGGCGACGGGGAAGGGCGGTCCTGACTCCGCACCCCCGGTGTTGGCACCCTGTCCCGCAGGCCGTCGCGGTCTCCGCCCGGATGCGTCGCCCGCGGCCATGCGGGCGTGGCGTCACCGGGTGCGCCCGCGAGCGGCCCGAGCAACGCTGGCTGTCTGACGCCGGATGACCGGCTGGAGGTCACGCAATCATGCAGCCGATTCGCGTGGAAGCGGATTTCGACTTCCTGCTGCGGGCGTCGCGGGCGCTGGCCGTGGTCGCCGCGTGGAACGAGCTCGGCTGGTTCGACGCCCTCGCCGAGCAGGGCTGCGCGCCCGACGAGCTGCCCGGGGATGCGCGTGCCGTCGAGGTCACCGTGGCCGTGCTCAAGCACCTCGGGCTGCTGCAGGGCGACGGCGCCCGCGTGGCGCTCACGCCGACGGGGCGCGAGCTCTGGGCGCAGGGGCGCATGCCGACGTCGCGCAACTTCGAGTTCCTGCGCGACCAGGCCCGCATGGCCGAGGTGCTGGAGCACGGCGGGCCGGTGGCCGACGAGCAGGGCGACAAGGGCACGGACGGCGGCACGAGCCCGGACGATCCGGAGCGCACCGCCCGCTTCCTGGACATGCTCTACCGCCGCAGCGAGGACGACGCCCGCGTGGTCCGCGACTGGCTGGCGCCGTTGCTGCCCGACCGGGCCCGCGTGCTGGATCTCGGCGGCGGTCACGGGCGCTACGCGCGCCTGTTCGCCGAGGCGGGGCACGCGGCGACGCTGTTCGACCTGCCGCACGTCATCGACTACGCGCGCGGACGCAACGGCGACGCGCTCGCCTACATCGCCGGCGATTACAACGACCCGGACCAGGACCTCGGCCGGCCGTACGACCTGGTGCTGCTGTCGAACCTGGTCCACGGCGAGGCGGACGCGGTGAACCACGCGCTGATCGGGCGCCTGGCCGCGCGCCTCGCGCCGGGCGGATACCTCGCGATCAAGGACATGTTCATCGACGAGCACGGCCGCGACCCGGAGAACGCGGTGTTCTTCGGGCTGACGGCGCTGTTCTACTCGCACGCGGGGCGCAGCCACTCGGTCGGTCGGGCGCGGACATGGCTGACCGACGCCGGGCTCGAGTCGATCGACCTGGCGCTGTTCGAGGGCTTCCACCTGTTGCGCGCGCAGCGGCCGGTCGGCGGGTGACGTTCGCCGGCCCCGGGTGCCCGCGTGCGGCGGTTGCGCGCGTTCGCCTTCGGCGAAGGCGCGCCGACGCGGCAGGGCGCATGGCCCGCGTGCCGGGCGGCACGAGCCGCAGCCGCAATCCGGGGCGGCGATCGGCATGGGCAACCCCGGATTCGGCCCGAAGGGGTCCAGACGGGGGCCGGGATGGTGGGATCAGCGCGCCTGGTTGCGTCGCGCGAACCCGGCCGGCGACCGCGTGTTACTCGGCAACGCCCACGATCGCGGCGATGATGCGCGCGTCGGGGGACGCGCGGGCGTGCACGGGATTGCTCGTGAAGCTGTCGATCAGCCGGGGGCCGAGGGTGGCCTCGTGGGCGATCACCTCGCGGCGGATGTCGCGCAGCAGCAGCGGGCGGCGGCGGTTGCGGGTGCCGAGCTGCGCGTACCACAGCGGGCGGATGAGCTCGAGCCAGCGGCCCGCGATCTCTTCCCAGTCGGGCGTGTGGTCGGGGCCGCCCGCGGCGAGCATGCGGCGGATGTCGCGGTAGCGGTCCAGGCGCTGCTGGTCGCGCCGGGTCGCGGCGCGCGTGATCCAGTCGTCGAGCACGGCCGCCATCTCGTCGAGCGCGCGCTGCATGCGCCGCGGCAGGAGCTGGCGCTCGGCGCGCGCGAGGCGCTCGGACCAGCGGGCGAGGTCGCCCGACGCCGCCGCGTCGAGTGCGTGCCCTGCCTCGATGCCCTGCAGGCGCGCGCGCAGCCCGCGCGCGATCTCGCTGAGCTCGGTGGTCGGGCCGTCGCGATCGTCGGCGAGCAGGATCCAGCGCGGCGCGTCGTCGGCGGAGCCGGCGAGGCAGAGGAAGGCCCAGGGCGTGGTCGCGGGCACCGCGCTGACGAGCGCGCGCGGGCCCTGGCGCTCGCCGCGGGCGGCGCGATAGGTGGCGCGGTCGATGAGCGCAGCGTCGCCCTCGACGAGGCCGCGCACGGGGGCGAACGCATCCTCGATGCCGTCCCAGCGCTCGCCGCGGCCGGACTCGTATTCGGCGATCAGCTCGTCGGGATCGACCGGGCGCTCGCGACGCGCGAACAGCGCATCGGGCAGCGGGAAGTTGGAGCCGAGCAGCGACTCGACCGCGTCGTAGCGCTCGACCAGGCGATCATCGGAGGTCAGGGCGAAGGCGTCGGCGTCGCGCGGCCACCAGATCTCGATCGCCGCGTGGGCGCTGTCCATGCGGTCGACGCGCCCGGCGCGCTGCTCGGCGATGCGCACGACGCTC
>CAZVFN010000180.1:0-3749 GCA_964626335.1 uncultured Ectothiorhodospiraceae bacterium | reverse complement strand
GACGGCCCGCGCCGGGTCGCACGGGCGCGCCGATCGCTGGTGCAGGCGCCCGTTCGGGCGTGCGCGACGACGCCCGGCGCCTCGCCGCCGCCGGCCCGGGTCGGGTGCGGTTGTGCCGGGGGCCGGCCTGGGTTAGGTTGTACTCATTGGACCTGGGGGTACCCGCGGGCGCGGGTTGAGAGAGTCCCCTGGAACCTGATCCGGCGGCACGATCGACGTGCCCACCGGCGGAGGGAAGGTCCGACGATCGGAGCCGGGTGGGTGTGTCCACCGCGCGCTCCGGTTCCTCCGCCGGCCCACCAGGAGGAACCATGAGCGCCAGAGCTTCCGACGTCGCATCCGCGGCCGAACGCCTGTCGGCCGAGGTCACCCGGCCCTTCCCCGCCTCGCGCAAGATCCACGTCACCGGCTCGCGCCCGGATCTGCGCGTGCCGATGCGCGAGATCGACCTGAGCCCGACCCACACCGAGGACGGCGAGCGGGCGAACGCCCCGCTGCCCGTCTACGACACATCCGGGGTCTACACCGACGCGTCGGCGACCATCGACCTCGCTGCCGGGCTGTCGCCGTTGCGCGAGCCCTGGATCACCGAGCGCGGCGACACCGAGGTGCTCCCCGATCTGAGCTCCGCCTACGGGCGCGAGCGCGCCAGCGACCCGAGGCTCGCGGACGTGCGCTTCCCGAACGTGCCGAAGCCGCGCCGCGGCGCCGGCGGGGCCAACGTCACGCAGATGCACTACGCGCGGCGCGGCAGCGTCACCCCGGAGATGGAATTCATCGCCATCCGCGAGAACGCCCGGCGCGAGTCGGTGACCGATCTCGACCTGCACGCGCGCCACCCGGGGCAGGCCTTCGGCGCGACGCTGCCGGAGACCATCACGCCCGAGTTCGTGCGCGACGAGGTGGCCCGCGGTCGCGCGATCATCCCGGCGAACATCAACCACCCCGAGCTCGAGCCGATGATCATCGGCCGCAACTTCCGCACCAAGGTCAACGCCAACATCGGCAACTCGGCGGTGACGTCGTCGATCGCCGAGGAGGTCGAGAAGATGGTGTGGTCGGCGCGCTGGGGGGGCGACACGCTCATGGATCTGTCGACCGGGAAGAACATCCACGAGACGCGCGAGTGGATCCTGCGCAACGCGCCGGTGCCGGTGGGCACGGTGCCGATCTACCAGGCGCTGGAGAAGGTCGACGGCCGGCCGGAGAACCTCACCTGGGAAGTCTTCCGGGACACGCTGATCGAGCAGGCCGAGCAGGGCGTGGACTACTTCACGATCCACGCCGGCGTGCGCCTCGCTCACGTGCCGCTCACCGCGAACCGCGTCACCGGCATCGTCTCGCGCGGTGGTTCGATCATGGCGAAGTGGTGCCTGGCGCATCACACCGAGAGCTTCCTCTACACGCGGTTCAGCGAGATCTGCGAGATCATGCAGGCGTACGACGTGTCGTTCTCGCTCGGCGACGGCCTGCGCCCGGGCTCGATCGCCGACGCCAACGACCGGGCCCAGTTTGCCGAGCTGGAGACGCTGGGCGAGCTCACGCAGGTCGCCTGGAACCACGACGTGCAGGTCATGATCGAGGGCCCGGGCCACATCCCGATGCAGCTCATCAAGGAGAACATGGACCGCGAGCTGGCCGACTGCATGGAGGCGCCCTTCTACACGCTCGGCCCGCTGACGACCGACATCGCGCCCGGCTACGACCACGTCACGTCCGCCATCGGCGCGGCCCAGATCGGCTGGTACGGCTGCGCGATGCTGTGCTACGTCACGCCCAAGGAGCACCTCGGTCTGCCGAACAAGGACGACGTGCGCGAGGGCCTGGTGGCCTACCGCATCGCCGCGCACGCCGCCGACCTCGCCAAGGGTCACCCGGCGGCGCAGATCCGCGACAACGCCCTGTCCAAGGCGCGCTTCGAGTTCCGCTGGGAGGACCAGTTCAACCTCGGCCTCGACCCGGAACGCGCCCGCGCGTACCACGACGAGACGCTGCCGCAGGAGGGCGCCAAGACGGCGCACTTCTGCTCCATGTGCGGGCCGAAGTTCTGCTCGATGGAGATCACGCAGGAACTGAGGCAGTACGCGGCCGCCCGCGGCGAGGACGTGGACACGGCGGCCGAGGAGGGCAAGGCGGAGATGGCGGAGGCCTTCCGCGAGGGCGGCCACGCGCTCTACCGCGACGCGTAGACGCGTCTTGCGCGGCTCGCGATGGCCGGGGCCGTGCGGGGACTGTCGTCGAGCGATGCCGGGATCGCCCCGCGCGAGATCGCGTCCCGAGAACCAACCGCGCCGGTGCCCGGCGAGGCCGGCCTGCGCCGACGCGGTATCCAGGGCGACGTGATGCCCGGCCGCGGCCTCCCGGCGATCCGGTCGCAGTCAGCCGTCCTCGTTGCTGTCGACGTGCCAGTGGATCGTGACCTCGCGCCTGCCCCATTCGCGGGCCCGCTCGACATCCGTCCCCATGAAGATGTCGATCTTCCTCTCCCAGCGCCTGTTCATCTTGTCGCGCACGATATAGGTGCCGGACAGGCCCTCGATCACCACCTCGGTCTCGTGGCGGAGGCCCATCGGGATCAGGTCGCGCGAGACGGCGATCGCCTTCATGCCCGGTTCGAGCTTGTCGCCCCAGGCGGCGACGCCGGGCGCGTAGTCCTGCGTCTCCTGCGGACGCAGGGTGTACGCGGTGGCCGTGACCTCCAGCGATCGCCGCTCGCCGTCCGGGCCGCACCCGGCGCCCGCGACCGCTGCCGCGAACAGGACCGCGGCGCAGCGCAGTCGACCGAGCGTGCTTGTCATGGCGTGCCCCGCTTGCTGTGACCCCGGTGCACGATTGTACGCGGGCGACCGGGTGGCCGGCGTGGCCGGCCGCCGGCGCGGCGTCGCGGCCGGCGCCGCCGATCGCTCCACCGGTTGCAGGGTCGCCGCCGCGGCGGTCCAATGCGCACATGACGCGCTCCGCTCCCATCGGCGTGTTCGACTCCGGCTTCGGTGGCCTGACAGTGCTGCGCGCGATCCGCTCGGCGCTGCCGGCGGAAGACCTCGTCTACGGTGCCGACCATGCCTGGATGCCGTGGGGCGAGCGGCACCCGGATGTCGTGCGCGCGCGCTCGCGGGTGCTGGGCCGGGCGCTGGTCATCGATGGTGCCAAGGTGGTCGTGGTCGCCTGCAACACGGCGACCGCGGCCGCGGCCGACTGGCTGCGGGGCGAGCTCGGCGTACCGGTCGTCGCGATGGAACCGGCGGTGAAGCCGGCGGCGGCCGCCACCCGTTGCGGCGTGATCGGCGTGCTCGGCACCGGCGGCACGCTGGTGAGCGCGCGCTTCTCGGCGCTGCTGGAACGCTACGGGTCGGGCCTCGAGGTGATCACGCGTCCCGCCCCGGAACTGGTCGCCGCCGTCGAGGAAGACGATCCGGCCGCGCGCCGCGCCCGCGTCACCCGGGCGGTCGCACCGCTCGTCGAGCGCGGTGCGGACGTGATCGTCCTCGGTTGCACGCACTTCGCCTTCCTGCGCACCGAGATCGAGGCCGTCGCAGGCCCCGGCATCGCCGTGATCGATACCGGCGCCGCGGTCGCGCGCCAGCTCGAGCGCCAGCTCGTCGCGCGCGGGCTCGCGGCCACGGGCACCCGCGGCCGTGCGCGTTTCTGGACCTCCGGGGACGCGGCGCGGCTGGGGCCCGTGCTGCGACGCTTGTGGGGCGAGGCCGAGCTCGAGCAGCTCGCCGACCGCCCCATGCCGGCCGGCGTGA
>CAZVFN010000179.1:0-3802 GCA_964626335.1 uncultured Ectothiorhodospiraceae bacterium | reverse complement strand
CCGGCGCGGTGACGGGCGGCGCGCTCGCGGCCGAGGGCTGGCGCGGGGCGGAGCTCGGCCGTGAGCTCGAACGCCGCCGCGAGGCAGCGGTGCGCGCGGCCCTGCAGGATGACCCCGGTCCCGCCTAGTACCCTTTCACGAGAGTGCGCCGGCCTTTCGCCGGCCCCCGCGCCGCCTGGCGGCGTCGCGGCTCCTCACCATGGCGGGCGCCATGCCTCGTCGGCGCGCCCTGCCCGCCACCGCGATGCCTCGCCGAGCAGCCTCGGCGAAGTTCCGTTGAAGGACGCTACCGGGCCATGCACCGGGGGTAGCCGCCCGCACGTGTCTGCGTCAGAATGAATCAAGCTGCTCGGGGTGCACAACGGGATCGGCCATGAAGCGATTGTGGGTCATGCTCTTGGCGCTCTGGGTCACCTCCGCGCCGGCGGAGGTCATCGACGTCAAGGTCTACGACGCCTTCGGCCAGTCCTACAAGACGGTCAACATCGGCGAGAGCCTGGCGTCGCTGTACAACCTTTCGTTCGAACCCACGATGGTGCTCGTGCTCGGACCCGCCCTGAGCGACAGTCGCGTCCGCCAGCAGGAGAAGATCCTCGCCGGCATCGACCCGCAGGAGCACGGCATCCTGTTCGCCATCGGCACCCCGTCCGAGACCTACAGTCGCGGCTTCAACGTCGCGCCCAACACCGCGGCCGACCTGCTCCCGTCGAACGACGCCTTCCGGGTCCTGGTGATCGGTGCCGAAGGCACGGTCATCAACCGCAGCCAGCGCGTGCTCAAGCGTCAGGAAGTGCTCTCGCTGGCCCCCGCCGATCCCTGACGCCCGCGGCGCTAACGGCTCAGGCGGCACGCCGCTGGAGCCACGCATCGACACGCACGAGCATGCGGCCGAGCAGGGTCCGCAACAGGGCCCAGGCGAGCGCCGCCCCGAGCGCGCTCGCCACCGCATCGGCGATGTCGAAATGACGATAGATGCTGCTGTACGCCTGCCCGACCTCGAGCACGGTCCCGAAGAGCGCGAACACGGCGACCAGCAGGGCCTGGCGCAGGATTCCCGGATAGAGCTGGCCGAACCAGAACGTCAGCAGGACATAGGTCGCCGCGTGCAGCACCTTGTCGCCGGCGGCGAAAGCCCAATCGGGCGGTGACGGCGTCAGCGACCCCCAGGCGGTGGCAACGACCAGGGCATAACCGATCGCGAGCCAGAGGCCCCGAAACCGCAACGCGTCCGCCATCCGCCGCCGCCCGGGCGGCGTCAGGCGGACAGCACGCGCTGCGCGGCCGCGGTGGCCACTCCGCGCTCGATCGGGGCCTCCATCTCGCCGAGGACCGCTTCCAGCGCGCCGAGGCAGAAGAGCACGTTCTCGGGGCGTGCGCTGTAGCCCATCAGGCCGATGCGCCAGACCCGGCCGGCGAAGTCACCCAGGCCCGCACCGATCTCGAGGTTGAACTGGTTCAGCAGCTTGCCGCGCACCGCCGCCTCGTCGACACCCGACGGCGCCCAGACCGAATTGAGCTCCGGGAGCCGGTGGTCCGCATCGACGACGAACGACAGCCCCATCGCCTCCAGACCGGCCTTGAGGGCTTCGTGCATGTGCCGGTGCCGGGCCCACGAATTTTCCAGGCCTTCCTCGGACAGCATGACCAGGGCCTCGTGCAGGGCGTAGAGCGCGTTCACCGGGGCCGTGTGGTGGTACGAGCGTTTGGCCGAGCCACCGCCGTCGCCCCAGTAGCCCATGACGAGGTTGAGGTCGAGGAACCAGCTCTGGACCTTGGTGACGCGGTTCTTGATGGTCTCGATCGCGCGCTCGGAATAGCTGGCCGGTGACAGGCCGGGCGTGCACGACAGGCACTTCTGCGTGCCGGAGTAGATCGCGTCGATGCCCCAGCCATCCACCTCCAGCGGGATCCCGGCCAGCGAGGTCACCGCATCGACGATGGTCAGGCAGTCATGCTCGTGCGCCAGGCGGCACAGCGTCTCGGCATCGGAACGCGCGCCCGTCGAGGTCTCGGCGTGGACGAAGGCCAGGATCTTCGCCTCCGGATGGGCCTTGAGCGCGTCCTCGGCCTTGGACGGATCGACCGCCTTGCCCCAATCGTCTTCGACCATCACCGGGGTCGCGCCGCAGCGCTCGACGTTCTCCTTCATGCGTCCGCCGAAGACCCCGTTGCGGCAGACGACGACCGTATCACCGGGCTCGACGAGGTTGACGAACGCCGATTCCATGCCCGCCGACCCCGGGGCGGAGATCGGCAGGGTCAGCCGATTCTCGGTTTGGAAGGCATATTGCAGCAGGCCCTTGATCTCATCCATCAGCTGAATGAAGACGGGATCCAGGTGACCCACGGTAGGGCGCCCGAGCGCCTCGAGCAGACGCGGATGCACGTCGGACGGCCCGGGCCCCATCAGGGTTCGCACGGGCGGTCGAAAGGATTGCGCGGTCATGGCTAGACTTCCAGCAGCGTCAGCGATCAAACTCGTGGAGTATAGATATCCGCCCGGTGGGAGTCCAAGGCCGACTTATTCGTGAGCGACGGATAAGGGCCTGGATCCGAAGGCCGCGACGGACGGCAGGGCCGGGCGGCAGGGGGCGAACACGATCGTGGGTCGGGCCGTGTCCCGGTGCAAGAACCGCAGTCGGAACCTCATCCCGAAAGCGGCTTTCGCGCGCCCGCTTCGCTCCCGCACGAAACCTGCCACGCCCGGTTCGGGCAGCCTTGTGGCACCGAGCTCGCTCGCGATTCGCGGTCGGCGTGCACGCGGCAGGATCCCGCTGTCGCGCCCGGCGGTCTCCGCTGGCGGCGTGCGCCCGCCGGCACCGGCCATCCGGCCTCCCTTCGCCACCCGACCTTGGCCCTCGACCCGGGTCAGAAGGCGAACAGAACCATCAGCAGCGCGCCCAGGGCGACCCGGTAGACGACGAACGGGGCCATGCCGATGCGCTCGATGAACTGCAGGAAGAAGTGGATGCAGAGCCATGCCGCGAGCGCGGCCAGCACCGCCCCCGCCACCAGCGTGCCCCAGGCGACATCGCCGCCACGCGTGACGAGCTGCACCACCTGAAGCAGCACGCTCAGCACGATCACGGGGATCGACAGCAGGAACGAGAAGCGGGCGGCGGCCGTGCGTTCGAGCCCGAGCAGCAGGCCCGCCGTCATCGTGATGCCGGAGCGCGAGGTCCCCGGGATCAGCGCCACGGCCTGGAACAACCCGATCACCAGCGCGCCGCGCCAGGTCAGCGTGCCCTCGTCGCGCGCTCCGCCACCGCCGCGGTCGGACCACCACAGCAGCAGCCCGAACGCGATACTGGCCGCCGCGATCACGACGGGCCCGCGCAGGCCCGTCTCGACGACGTCCTGCAGCAGCAGCCCGGCGATCCCGACCGGCACCGTTCCGAGAACCAGCAGCCAGGCGAGGCGCCCGTCCGCATCCGGCGCATCGCTGAACGGTGCCCGCGCGCCGGCCGCGACCAGGCGGGTGACGCGAGCGCGGAAATAGCCCACGACGGCGATCAGCGTGCCCAGGTGGACCGCGATGTCGAAGGTCAGCCCCTGGTCGGGCCAATCGGTCACTACGGGCACCAGGATCAGGTGCGCCGAGCTCGAGATCGGCAGGAATTCCGTGACGCCCTGGACCAGGGCGAGCACGATCAACTGAACGGGATCCAAGTGCGTCTCCCCGGCACGCCGTCGCGGCGGCGGCGAGTGTACCGGGGGGTGGACCGGACGTGCGAGCGCCGGACGGCGGGGCGGCAGGCGGCAGGCGGCAGGCGGCAGGCGGCAGGCGGCAGGCGGCAGGCGG
>CAZVFN010000178.1:0-3928 GCA_964626335.1 uncultured Ectothiorhodospiraceae bacterium | reverse complement strand
GCCGCCTGCCGCGTGCCGCTGGACCGCCTATTCCTCCTCGTCGCGCGCGGCGTCCGGTCGCTGGATCTCGAGGCCGGCGTTCTGCCAGGCGCCGAAGCCGCCCTCGATCGAGACGACGTCGGTGTAGCCGAGCCGCTGGAGCGTGTCCGCGGCCAGCGCCGCGCGGCCAGCGCCCTTGCAGTAGACGTTGATGGGCGTGTCGGGGCGCTGCAGCGCATCGTGCCCCGGGGCCTTGAATTCGAGGAAGCCGCGCGGGATGTGGACCGCGCCCGGCACGTGGCCCTCCTCGAGCTCGTCGAGCTCGCGCACGTCGAGCGCCACCCCGCCCTCCTCGAGCCGCGACTGTGCCTCCGCCGGCGAGACCTCGCGGATGCGTGAGCGCGCCTCTGCCACCATCTCCTTGACCGTCGTTGCCATGTCGCGAACTCCCGTGAGCGTGCGTGTGACCGCGCTGATCCTGCCAAATCGGCGCCGGCGAGGCGAGCACGGGCCGCGGGCGCCGCGGGCATCCGGGCGCGCGCGGGTGGCTCACCCCTTGTCGCGCGGGCCGATGGCAGCCATGATCCGCATCGTGGAGAATCATGTGCGCATCACTCGCTCGAGCCTGGGCCGCGCGGCCGGGAGCTGAACGGTATTGAGCCAGCCTGAAACGTCGCTGTATCCGGAGGCGACCACCCTCGAGGTGGTGCTCACCCCGGAGAGTAACGACCGCCTTGCCAACCTCTGCGGCCAGTTCGACGAAAACATCCGCCAGATCGAGCGCCGCCTCAACGTCGAGATCCACAATCGCGGCAACCGTTTCCGCGTGGTCGCGCCGCCGGAAGCGGGCGAGACCGCCGTCGCCGTGCTCAAGGCGCTCTACAGCGCCACCGAGCGTGAGCAGGTCTCGCCCGAGCGCGTGCACCTCGAGCTGCAGGACTCGACCCTCGAGCAGCGCGGGCCCGGCGAGGCCGACGCCGAGGTCGCCGACGACCTGCGCCTGCGCCGCGGCAAGGTCGAGGCGCGCGGCGCCAACCAGGTCGATTACCTGCAGAGCATCCGCGAGCACGACCTGACCTTCGGCATCGGCCCGGCGGGCACGGGCAAGACCTACCTCGCGGTCGCCAGCGCGGTGGAAGCGCTCGAGACCGACCGCGTGCGCCGCCTGGTGCTGGTGCGCCCGGCGGTCGAGGCGGGCGAGCGCCTCGGTTTCCTGCCCGGCGATCTCGCGCAGAAGGTCGACCCCTATCTGCGCCCGATCTTCGACGCGCTCTACGAGCTCATGGGCGTGGATCGCACGACCAAGCTGATCGAGCGCAACATCATCGAGGTCGCGCCGCTGGCCTACATGCGCGGGCGCACCCTGAATCATGCGTTCGTCATCATGGACGAGGCGCAGAACACCACCACCGAGCAGATGAAGATGTTCCTCACGCGCATCGGCTTCGGCTCGACCGCCGTGGTCACGGGCGACATCACCCAGACCGACCTGCCGGCGAAGCAGGTCTCGGGCCTGCGCCACGTGCTCGACGTGCTCGCGGACGTCGACGGCATCGCGTTCATCCATTTCGATTCGCGCGACGTCGTCCGCCATCCGCTGGTCCAGCGGATCGTCGACGCCTACGCCCGGGTCGAGTCCGACTCGTAGGCGCGGCCATGGACAGCGCGGTCGAGATCCAGAACGCGGCCGACGCCGACGACGTCCCCGAACCGCCGGCACTCACTGCCTGGGCGGAAGCGGCGCTCGCGGCCGTGCACCACGCGGGTACGGCGATCACCGTGCGCATCGTCGCTGCCGACGAGGGCCGCGCGCTCAACCGCGATTTCCGCGCCCGCGACCACGCCACCAACGTGCTGTCGTTCCCGTTCCCGGAGCTGCCGCCGGAGGCGATGGCCGAGCTCGGCGGGCGCTACATCGGCGACCTCGCCGTCTGCGCGGACGTGGTGCGCCGCGAGGCCGGCGAGCAGGGCAAGAGCCTGCGCGCGCACTGGGCGCACATGCTCGTGCACGGCGTGCTGCACCTCGCCGGTTACGACCATCACGAGGACGACGCGGCGGCGCGCATGGAACGCCGCGAGCGCGAGATCCTCGCCGAGCTCGGTTTCGCGGATCCGTACGCCGCCGAATCCGGGTCCGTCCCTTCCTGACGCGAGCGACGAGCAACCCCATGGCCGACGACGACTCCGAGTCATCCCCCGAGGGGCGCTCCCTCCTTGCGCGCCTCGCGCACGCGCTCGGCGGCGAGCCGCGCGACCGCGGCGAGGTGCTGCAGCTGCTGCGCCAGGCCCAGCGCCGCGAGCTGCTCGGCGGCGACGCGCTGACCATGATCGAGGGCGTGTTCCAGGTCGCCGACATGCAGGCGCGCGACATCATGATCCCGCGCTCGCAGATGGTCGTGGTCGAGGCCGACGCCGCCCTCGCGGCGATGCTGCCGGCGATCATCGAGTCGGGGCACTCGCGCTTCCCCGTGATCGACGACAACCGCGACGAGGTCGTGGGCGTGCTGCTGGCGAAGGACATCCTGCGCTATTTCCCGGAAGAGGAGCGCGGCCACTTCGACCTGCGCGACATCCTGCGAAGCGCCGTATTCGTGCCCGAGAGCAAGCGCCTGAACATGCTGCTGCAGAACTTCCGCGCCAGCCGCAACCACATGGCGATCGTCGTCGACGAGTACGGCGGCACCGCCGGGCTGATCACGATCGAGGACGTGCTCGAGCAGATCGTCGGCAACATCGACGACGAGCACGACACCGAGGAGGAGCATCCGATCCGCGAGCACGGCCCGGGGCGCTACACCGTCGATGCGCTGACGCCGATCGAGGCCTTCAACGCGCACTTCGGCACCCGGTACAGCGACGCGGAGTTCGACACCATCGGCGGCCTCGTGGTCAACCAGATCGGCCACGTGCCGACCATGGGCGAGACCACGCGCATCGATCGCTTCTGGTTCCGCGTCCTCGACGCCGACTCGCGCCGCATCCGCGAGCTGCAGGTCGTGTGGCTCGAAGAAGCCGCCAACGACACCGAGGCCGACCAGGCGCACTGAAGCCGAGCCGGGCCTGCGCCCGGCCCCCGTACCCCGCGCCGCCAACACGGCCGATCCCCCGCAAGCGCGCTTTCGCCGCCAGGCGAATGCGCGCAGCCGCCCGTCCGCGCTTCGCCCTTCACCCTGCGCCTGCCGCCGCCCCTACACCCCCGGCCGATACATCGCCAGCAGGAGCGCGGCCACCACGAACAGCAGCCCGAAGCAGCGGTTGGCGGTCGCCAGGTGGCGCGGATCGCGCCAGAAGCGGGCCAGGCTGGCGGCGAGGCCCGTGTAGCCCGACATGACCACGATGTCGACGCCGACCATGGTCGCGGCGAGCACGGCGTACTGCCCCGCGAGCGGCCGGGCGGGGTCGATGAACTGCGGGACCACGGCGAGCATGAACACCGTGGCCTTGGGGTTGCTGGCGTTCACGAGGAACCCGCGCAGGACCATCCGCCGCGCGCCCTGCGTGATCGCCCGGGCGTCCGCGAGGCCCTCGATGCGGGCGCCGGCGCGCCACTGGCGCAGGCCGAGCCACGCGAGATAGGCGACGCCGCCCCAGCGCACGAGCTCGAAGGCGAGCGGCGAGGCGGCGAGCGCCGCGCCCACCCCGATGCCGACGACCGCGAGCTGCAGCACGAGCCCGAGCTGCTGGCCCACGGCGGTCACGAGCCCGCGCGGGACGCCGTTGCGCAGGCCGCTCGTCATCGACGCGACGGCCCCGGCGCCGGGCGAGACGCTGATGGCGATGCAGGCGGCGAAGAAGGCGAGCCAGAGCTCGGCGGTCACGGCGCGTCCCGGGGCGGTTCGGGGGTCGGGGATTCTAGGGCCTGTGAACGCGCCCCGCGATGACCGCGGCGCGGCGACGTGCGCCGGGCCGGGCGGCAGCGGGCGGACGCGGGCGGGTTTCCGGGCCCGCA
>CAZVFN010000177.1:0-4044 GCA_964626335.1 uncultured Ectothiorhodospiraceae bacterium | reverse complement strand
TTGCCGAAGCCCTGCTCGTCGAGCGCGATGTAGATGCGCGGATGCGAGTCCCACAGGGTCGTGTCCGGCAGCGGGCAGCGCACCGGGAGGTCGTCCTGCGTGACCTCGTAGCGGTTCTGGTCGTTGGGCGTTCGCAGGCCTTGCTGCCTTGCGGTATCCGGATTCGGCATCGCGGGTTCCTCCCCCTCTCGGCCGCCCTGCCCCGGCCGGCCGCAAAACACGAGTGGTCACCGGGCGCGCCCGCCGCGCGGCCCAGGCGAACACTACACCGGCGTCAGCCAGTCGGGGTACTGGCTGCGCCGGCCCGCGACCTGGTCGAAATACATCTGCTGGAGCCGTTCGGTGACCGGACCGCGGTGGCCTGCACCGATCATGCGCCGATCCACCTCGCGGATCGGCGTGACCTCTGCCGCGGTCCCGGTGAAGAAGACCTCGTCGGCGATGTAGACCTCGTCGCGCGTGATGCGCTTCTCGACGACGGGCACGCCGATCTCCTGCGCGAAGTGCAGGATGGTGTCGCGCGTGATCCCGTTCAGCGCCGAGGTGAGCTCGGGCGTGTACAGCGTGCCGTCGCGCACGACGAACAGGTTCTCGCCGCTGCCCTCGGTGACGAAGCCGTCGACGTCGAGCAGCAGCGCCTCGTCGTAGCCGTCCGCGGTCGCCTCGGACAGCGCCAGCATCGAGTTGATGTAGTGACCGTTCGCCTTCGCGCGGCACATCGACACGTTCACGTGGTGGCGCGTGTACGACGACGTGCGCACGCGGATGCCGCGCTCGATGCTGTCGTCGCCGAGGTAGGCGCCCCAGTGCCACGCCGCGACGATGCAGTGCACCCGCAGGTTGTCGGCGCGCAGCCCCATGCCCTCGGAGCCGAGGAAGCACATCGGGCGGATGTAGGCCGACTCCAGCCCGTTCTCGCGCACGACCGCGCGCTGCGCCTGGTTCAGGGCCTCGGCGTCCCACGGGATGGTCATGCCCATGATGCGCGCCGAGTCGAACAGTCGGCGGGTGTGGGCCTCCAGGCGGAAGATGGCTGCGCCCTGCTCGGTGCGATACGCGCGTACACCTTCGAACACGCCCATGCCGTAGTGGAGCGTGTGCGTGAGCACGTGCACGCGCGCGTCGCGCCACGGCACGTATTCGCCGTCGAACCAGATGGTTCCGTCGCGGTCATCGAAGGACATGCACTTCCGCTCCCGGGTTCAGTCGCTCGGCTCGCCGCCGGCCTCGGCCTCCATGTGGCGGCGCCAGAAGGCCGCCACCGACCGGGCATATCCCGCCAGTTCCGGATCGGGCTCGACCACGGCGGGGCGGTCGAGGAGCGCGAGGCGGTGGATGCGCGTGCGAAACGCGCGGTACGCGTCGGCCAGCAGCTGCGCGTCGCCCGCGTCCAGGTAGCCATGGGCCGCGAGCGCCTCGATCAGGCGGATGTTGTCGCTGTACGCGGTCAGGTTCGGCGTGGCGCAGGCCCCCGCGAGAACGCCGTATTGCACCACAAATTCGATATCCGCAACACCGCCGCGATCCTGCTTGAGATCGAGACAGCCGTCGCCGCCGCGCGCCAGCTCAAACCGCATGCGGTCGCGCATCGAGACGACCTCGCCCAGCAGCGACCCCGGCTCGCGCGGGCGCCGCAGCACGGCCGCACGCACGGACTCGAAGTCGCCCGCGAACTCGCCCGGGCCGACGACCATGCGGGCGCGCACCAGCGCCTGGTGCTCCCACGTCCACGCCTGCTCGTGCTGGTAGCGCTCGAACGCCGCGAGCGGGCTGACGAGCATGCCCGCGTTGCCGTTCGGCCGCAGGCGCGTGTCGATCTCGTAGAGCACGCCCGCCGGTGTCGGGGTGTTCAGGAAATGCACGATGCGCTGCGCCAGGCGCGCGAAGAACGCCGAGTTGTCGACGCCACGCTCGCCGTCGCTGCCGAGATCGTCGCCGCGACCGTCGTGCAGGAACACGAGGTCGAGGTCGGAGCCGTAGCCGAGCTCGATGCCGCCGAGCTTGCCGTAAGCGACGATGCCGAAACCGGGCTCGATCTCGCGGCCGTCGTCGCGGCGCAGCCGCGGGCGGCCGTAGCGCTCCACGGTCTGGCGATACACCAGGCGGTGGACCGCCTCCAGCACGGCCTCCGCGATCCACGTGAGGTGATCCGACACGCGCATCAGCGGCAGGCGCCCCGTGATGTCGACGGCGGCCACCCGCAGCACATTGGTCTGGCGCACCCGGCGCAGCGCGTCCATCTGCGCCTCGATATCGCCCGGATCGACGCCCTCGAGGGCCTCCTCGATCTCGGCCTCGACACCCGCGCGGTCCAGCGGCTCGAACAGCGACTGCGGATCGATCAGCTCATCCAGCAGGACGGGGTGGCGGGTGACGAAGTCGGCGATCCAGGCGCTGGCCGCGCAGAGCTCGACCAGGCGCCGGCGTGCCGCTGCGTGCTCGGTGAGCAGCGAGAGGTAGACACTGCGCCGCGCCACGGCCTCGATCAGCCCGAGCAGCCGGCCCAGTGTATCGCCGGTCGCCGCGACGCCGGCCACGTCGGCCAGCAGCAGCGGCATGAGCCGATCCAGGCGGGCGCGCGCGGTGGCGCTCAATGTGCGGTAGCGGCTGGACGCGCGCAGGGTCTCCAGGCGGCGCCGCGCTTCCCCGGGGTCCGCGAAACCGGCGTCGTGCAGGCAGGCATCCGCGGCGTCCGCCTCGAGCTCGCCGTCCCAGACCGAGGCGAGCCCTTCCGGGGCGGCACTCGCGTCGGCCTCGCGTTCGTCGAGATTGAAGACCTCGGTGAAGCAGGCGTGCACGTGCCCGCAGTGATCGGCCAGCGCGGCGTCCAGGGCGCCCGCGTCGTCGAGGCCGAGCGTCCAGGCCAGCCACGCGCGCCCGTCGTCGCCGGACGGCAGGGCATGGACGCGCTCGTCGCCGCGGGCCTGGAGGCGGTTCTCCACGCGGCGCAGGAAGCGGTACGCGCCCGCGAGGTGGTCGACGGTATTCGCCGGCAGCTCGCCCAGATCCGCGAGCGCGGACAGGACCTGCAGCAGCGAGCGTGCGCGCAGCCGCGGCTCGTGGCCGCCGCGGATGAGCTGGAATGCCTGGGCGATGAACTCGACCTCGCGGATGCCGCCGCGGCCGTACTTGACGTTGCCGTGGAGTCCCTTGCGCGCGACCTCGCGCTCCAGGCGGGCCTTGAGGTCGCGCAGCGACTCGAACGCGCCGAAGTCGAGGTAGCGACGGAACACGAACGGCCGCAGCAGGCCTTCGACGGCCTCGATCGTGGCGCGGTCGCCCGTCACCGGCCGCGCCTTGACCAGCGCGAAGCGCTCCCATTCGCGCGCCTGGGCGAGCAGATACTGCTCGAGCTGCGCGGTGTGCATGACCAGCGGGCCGCTCGCGCCGAACGGGCGCAGGCGCATGTCGACGCGAAACGCGAAGCCCTCGGCGGTGCCCTCGTCGAGCACCCGGATGAGGCGCTGACCCAGACGCCGGAAGAACTGGTCGTGCTCGAGCGGGCGTTGCCCGTCGGTCGTGCCGGGCTCGCCGTAGAGCAGGACCAGGTCGATGTCGGAGGAGAAGTTGAGCTCGGCGCCCCCGAGCTTGCCCATGCCCAGCGTCACCAGGGCCAGGGGGCTGCCGTCGCCTGCGCGGGGCACGCCGTGGCGTTGGCGCACCCAGCTCTCGAGATACTCGAGCGCCACGGCCACGCAGGTGTCGGCGAGCCCGGACTGGGCCGCCAGCGTCGCTTCGATCGAGGCCTGGGCAGTCAGATCACGCCACGCGATACGTGCGCTCTCGAGCGAGCGGTAGCGCCGCAGGGCCCGCATCAGGCCCGCGTCGTCGTCCGCGGCGACGATCTCGGCGCTCACGCTCGCGCGCAGGCGCTCGCCCATCGACGCCGCGTCGCCGGGATCGGGCATACCTGCGGCGAGCAGCGCGGCGAAGGCGGCGGGCCGGCGCTCGGCGACCCGCGCGACGAACGGGCTCGCCGCGAACACGGCGCTCGCCGTCGCGCGCCAACGCCCCGCGTCGGGCAGCTCGACCCCCGCGGCCTCG
>CAZVFN010000176.1:2041-4073 GCA_964626335.1 uncultured Ectothiorhodospiraceae bacterium | reverse complement strand
CGCGCCGGCGGTGTTCCAGCCCGCGTCCCACAGGCTCGGTACGCGCTCGGCTACGAACACCTGCATGATCTGGAGGCCGACGCCCAGGGTCAGCCCGAGTGCTACCGCCAGCGCGAGCCCGCGGCCGCGGGATCCGGCCCGGAGGCCGACGAGCAGGCCGAACGGCACGAACAGCAGCAGGTTGGCCAGGACGTCGCCCAGGTGCAGGTCGGCGGGCCGCAGCGCGAGCAGCGCGCGCCATTCGCCCGCGGGCGCGGGATACACGATCTCGAACGGGTAGAGCGAGCCATAGGCGAGCACGGCCGCGACGGCCAGCAGCAGCCCCGGCCCCGGGGTATCCCGGCGCTCAGGGTCGGACACGGGTAGGGCGCAGGGCGAAGACCACGGCCGCGATCGCCGCGGCGACGCCGTTGACCGCGGCATCCGTCGCCGACGGGTAACGCCCCGGGACGGCGGCCTGGTGCCATTCGTCGAGGATGCCGTAGCCGGCGCTGACGACGACGCCGACGGTGAGCGTGAGCGCGAGCGACAGCCGCGGCCGCAGCGCCGTGAACCACAGCCAGGCCAGGATGCCGTAGGCCGGCAGGTGCAGCAGATTCTGCAGCGTCGGCGGCACCCAGGCGAACGTCCCGCCGAGGCCCTCCGGCTCGGCGGCCGGACCGAACGGGATCGACGACAGCGCCCACAGCAGGGCCATCCAGGCGAGCGGCCAGAGCCATCGCGTCCACGGGGTCGGGGCGTGAAGGTGCGTCGCCGGCCGCGTGGCCAGTGCCCGCCGCGCGCGGCTCACGAGCCGAGCCGGCGTTCCCATGCCACCGCCGTCCGCGCGATCTGCTCCAGGTCGTCGTGCTGCGGGGTCCAGCCGAGCACGCGCCGGATGCGCTGCGCATCGGCGACCAGCGCCGGTGGGTCGCCGGGCCGCCGGTCCGTCTCGCGCACCGGGAAAGCCCTGCCGCTAACGCGCTGGACGGTGTCGATGACCTCGCGCACCGTCGCGCCGTGGCCGTAGCCGAGATTGAGCACCGTGGATTCGCCCCCCGCGGCCAGGTAGTCCAGCGCCCGCAGGTGGGCGCTGGCAACGTCCTCGACGTGGATGTAGTCGCGCACGCCCGTGCCGTCGCGCGTCGGGTAGTCGGTGCCGTAGATCGCGACGTGGTCGCGCTTGCCGATCGCCGCCTCCGCGGCGACCTTGACCAGCAGGTGCGCGTCGGGCGTGGACTGGCCGATCCGGCCCTCGGGATCGCAGCCGGCGACGTTGAAGTAGCGCAGCATGACGTGGTGCAGGCGCGTGGCCCGCGCGAGGTCGGCGATCATCCACTCGGCCGCGAGCTTGGAGCTGCCGTAGGGGTTGATCGGGCGCGTGGGCGCGTCCTCGTCCACGGTGTCGGCATCGGGGATGCCGTAGACGGCCGCCGTCGAGGAGAAGATGAAGCGATCGACACCGCGCTCGGCGCAGGCATCGAGCAGCGTGTGCGTGGCGAGCGTGTTGTTGGCGTAGTAGGCGAGCGGCCGGCTCACGGACTCGGGCACGACCGTGCTCGCGGCGAAGTGCAGCACCGCGTGCACCGCGTAGTCGCGCAGCACCTCGCGGACCAGCTCGGGGTCGCCGGCCGAGCCGACCACGAGGTCGCCGTGGAGCACCGCTTCCCGGTGTCCCGTCGACAGGTCGTCCAGCGTGACCACGGCGTCACCACGTTCGCCCAGCTGACGTACGACGTGGCTGCCGATGTAACCGGCACCGCCGGTGACGAGAACGTGTGGTTGCATGGGTCTCCCTCGTGATGGCGGCCGGCGTGTCGATGGATCGACGGCGCACCCTCGAGAACGCTCAATACTCGCATCCCGGCCCGTTCGAGGCCATTGCCCGCTCGACGCCGCGCCCGGGTGTCAATGCGGGCCCCTCGCGCCCTTCGGCCCGGTGACCCCCGAACCCGGGATGCACCGGAGAGCTTCGCCAGCGGCACGGCCGCCGCCATGGCCACCGACACGCGGCCCCGTCTCGCGGACCCCGTGGGCCGAGCTCGACATCGCG
>CAZVFN010000176.1:0-1941 GCA_964626335.1 uncultured Ectothiorhodospiraceae bacterium | reverse complement strand
CGCGCGCATCCGCGGCACGGTCGCCGGCAATCGCATTCGCCGATTCGCACCACCGCGGCATGCCGCGCGCATTCGAGCGGCGCTCGGTTGCTTCGCTCGAAGACGCGCCCACGGCCGTTTGGCGCGGCACCGCGGTGCTCGTTCGGCACGACTCGTGCATCGCGATGCGTGTCCGCGCCATCACGGTGCGCCCCCACTGCGCTAGTATGTCGAAACTGCCCGGAAGGGCTGATCGCCGCGGTATGGTGCCGGGTTGCACCGACTGCGCCGGAAGGGCCATGACCACGACACAGCGATACCACCCCCACCCAGCCCGGGGCGCGACGCCGCGGGTGCCGGCTCGAGCCGCTGCGTGCCCGGGGGCGCCATGATCGGCGATATCGCCGCCGCCGGCTTCGGCGTCGCCGCGCTCGCCTATACCGCGGTGGCCCTGGTGCTGCTGATCGGCTGGCGCGGGCAGGCGGGCGGCATCGCCCCGCTGCTGGCGGTCGCCGCCAGCCTGCTCTGGGGTGCGGGGCTGGCGGCGCTGCACCTCGGTGGCGTGCTGCTCGCGCCGCTGGTGGCCGGGCTGGACGCATTGCGCTTCGCCGGCTGGTTCGGGCTGTTGCTCGGCCTGCTCGCGACGGCGGCCCAGCCCGGCCTCTTCCGCCTGCTGCTGGCCGTGGCGGTCGCGCTCGCCGGGGGCGAGCTCGCCCTGGCCGCCGCATCGATCGGGCTGCCGGGCGCCCAGGGGGCCTGGGCCGGGACCGTGCCCGCGTTCTTCGGCATCGCCGGTGCCGTGCTGGGGCTGGTCCTGATCGAGCAGATCTACCGCAACGCCGGCGCCGAGGGCCGCTGGTCGCTGAAATACCTGTGTCTCGGGCTCGGCGCGGTGTTCGTCTACGACCTGTTCCTGTTCGCCGACGCGGTGCTCATGAGCCGGCCCGATACCGGCCTCTGGGCCGCGCGCGGCTACGTCAGCGCGCTCGTGGCCCCCCTGGTGGCGGTCAGCGCGGCCCGCAACCCGCAGTGGTCGCTCGACGTCTACGTCTCGCGCCGGTTCGTGCTGCACACCGCCGCGCTCGCGCTCGCCGGCGGCTATCTCGTCGTCATGGCACTGGTCGCCTGGTCGATCCGGGCCTACGGCGGCGCCTGGGCGGGTCCGGTCCAGGCCGTCTTCCTGGTCGCCAGCGTGCTCGTGCTCGCGATGCTGCTGTTCTCCGGCCAGATCCGCGCGAAGCTGCGCGTCTTCATCAGCAAGCACTTCTACAACTACCGCTACGACTACCGCGAGGAGTGGCTGCGCTTCTCGCGCACGATGACGGGCGAGGGCGACCCGGTGCCGCTGCCGGAGCGCGTCATCCAGGGCGTGGCGCAGGTGGTCGAGAGCCCGGCCGGGATCCTCTGGCAGGCCCGCGACGATGTGCTCGTGCCGACCGCGGGCTGGAATGCGGCGCTGCCGGAGGAGGAGGTGCGGGAGGCGCTCGACGGCGATCTCGCCCGGTTCCTGGCCGAGACCGAATGGGTGCTGACGGTCGATGAATGGCAGCGTGAGCCCGAGCGCTACCGCGGCATCCCGATGCCCGACTGGCTGGCCGCGATCCCGCGCGCCTGGGTGCTGGTGCCGCTGTTGCACCATGACCGGCTGCAGGGGTTCGTCGTGCTCACGCGCTCGCGCGCCGGCGGCGCCGACCCCAACTGGGAGGACTGCGATCTCCTCAAGATCATCGGCCGCCAGGCGGCCTCCTACCTCGCCCAGGAAGAGGCGGCGCGCGCGCTGTCCCGCGCGCAGCAGTTCGAGACCTTCAATCGCCTGTCGGCGTTCGTGCTCCACGATCTCAAGAACATCATCGGCCAGCTGTCGATGCTGGCGCGCAATGCCCGGCGCCACCGCGACAGCCCCGAGTTCATGGCCGACGCCGTGGACACGCTCGAGCACTCGGTCGAGCGCATGAACCAGCT
>CAZVFN010000175.1:0-4087 GCA_964626335.1 uncultured Ectothiorhodospiraceae bacterium | reverse complement strand
CCGCGGGAGGCCGAGCGCGTGCTGCGCCGCGCGCTGGTCGTGCGCCCCGAAGACCCGCAGCTCATCGAGGCCCTCGCCTGCGCGCTGCGCGACCAGCGCCGCCACACCGAGGCGGCCCGGCAGTTCCGGCGGGCGGTCGCGCTCCAGCCCGGCGCCACCCGCCTGCAGACCGACCTCGGCAGCGTCCTGCGCGAGCTGGGTGCCCACGCCGAGGCCGAGCGCGCCTTCCGCCGCGTTGCCGAGCGCACGCCCGGGGATCCCGCCGCCCACGTCAACCTCGGGGTCGTGCTGTCGGACCAGGATCGCGCCACGGAGGCGATCGCGGCGTTCCGCCGCGCGCGCGAGCTCGATCCGCGCTGCGTCGCGGCCCGCACCGGGATACTGGCCGCGAAGTCCCTCGAGCCCGACGACCCGGACATCGCCGAGCTGACCGCGTTGCTGGCCGCGGGCGATCTGGACGAACGCGAGCGTGCCCGCGGTCACTACGCCCTCGGCGCGGCGCTGGCGCGCCTGCAGGCCGACCCGGACGCCGAGTGGGCGCACTTCCGCAAGGGGGCCGCGCTGCGCCGGCGCGCGCTCGACCACGACCCGGACGCGACCGCGCGGCACTTCGAGCGCCTGGAAGCCGTTTTCGCCGACCCGCCACCGGCGGGGGCCACGGACGGCGCGCCCCCACCCGCGCCGCTGTTCGTCGTCGGCATGCCGCGCTCGGGCACGACGCTGGTCGAGCAGATCCTCGCCGCCCACCCGGCGGTCGACACCGTCGGCGAGCAGGCCGAGGTGCAGCGCCTCGTCGCGGCCACCGCCGCCGAGCGGGCAACGACCTATCCCGAGGGCTTCGCCGACCTGGACGCGGCGGCACTGGCGGCGATCGCGCGCGACTACCGGCGCGAGGTCACGGACGCCCGCCCGGATGCCCGCTGGGTCATCGACAAGCAGCCGGACAACCACCGCCACGTCGGCCTGCTCGCCCGCGCCTTCCCGGAAGCCGCCTTCGTCCACGTGCGGCGCGCGCCCGCCGATACCTGCGTGTCGTGCTTCGCGCGCGACTTCGTCGGGACCTGGTCGGGTTACACCAACGACCTGTCCGAGCTCGGCCACTACTACCGGCTGTACGCGCGCTTGATGGACCACTGGGCCGCGGTCGTGCCGCCCGGGCGCTGGCTCGAGGTGGGCTACGAGGACGTCGTGCACGCCTTCGAGCCCACGATCGCCGGGTTGCTCGCCGGACTGGGACTGGACTGGGACGCTGCCTGCGCCGAGTTCCACCGCGCCGGGCGCGCGGTGACGACCGCCAGCAAGTTCCAGGTGCGCCGGCCGCTCGACGCGAGCTCGATCGGCCAGTGGCGCCGCTACGCGCACCACCTCGGGCCGCTGTTCGCGGCCCTGGGCCCGCTGGCGCCGGCCGCACATCCCGAAACGACGGGCGACCGCGCTCGTCGCGGCTGACCCATCGCAGCCGCTGTCGCGAGCAAGCGCGCTCCCAGGCGCCATTCCACCCCGGTGCGGCAGGCCCCATGGGGGAGCGAGCTCGCTCGCGATTTCGGGGTCGGTGTGCAGAAGACACCGGGCCGTGCGCGCGGGCGGCGGCCCGCGGACCCTGCCCGCGCTCGCAGGCTCGCGCCGGCAATCACCCGCTCACCGCTCACTCCCACAGCGCCGCCTGCGCCGCGCTGGCGGGCTCCAGGTTCGACGCCGTCACCCCGAGCAGGCGCACGGCCGCCCCGGCCGGCAGCGCGCGCTCGAGCAACACCCCCAGCAGCGGGCGGAAGTCCTCGGGCGTCGCCAGGCCCGCGGGCGCGGTCCAGGCGCGCGTGACCGTCGTGAAATCGCTGAAGCGCACCTTGACCGTCAGCGTGCGCGCCATGAGCCCGTGGGCTTGCAGGCGGCCGGCGACGCGCTCGGCCAGGCGCTCCAGCTCGGCGACCATCGCCCCGCGCTCGGTGAGGTCCGCGGCGAAGGTGTTCTCCTGGCCCACCGACTTGCGCGACCGGCGGTTCGACACGGCGCGTTCGTCGATCCCGCGCGCGAGCCAGTAGTAGCGCTCGCCCGCCTTGCCGAAGCGCTCGACCAGCTCGGCGAGCGCGCGCTCGCGCAGGTCGCCGCCGGTCTCGATCCCCAGCGCGTGCAGGCGCGACGCCGTCGCCGGCCCGATGCCGTGGAAGCGGCGCACCGGGAGCCCGGCGACGAACGCCGCGCGCTCCGCGGGGCGGATGACGCACAGCCCGTCCGGCTTGTCCTGGTCCGAGGCGAGCTTGGCGAGGAACTTGTTGCAGGAAACGCCGGCGGAGGCGGTCAGGCCGAGCTCCGCGCGGATGCGCTCGCGGATGCGGCCGGCGATGCGCGTCGCCGAGCCGCCGCACTCACGGCGGTCGGTGACGTCGAGATAGGCCTCGTCGAGCGACAACGGCTCGATGCGGTCGCTGTAATCGTCGAGGATCGCGCGCACCGAGGCCGAGACCGCGCGATAGGTGTCGAAGCGCGGGCGCACGAAGACGAGGTCGGGACACAGCCGCCGCGCGCGTGCCGCCGGCATCGCCGAGCGCACGCCGTGCACGCGCGCCTCGTAGCTCGCGGCGGCGACGACGCCGCGCCCCTCGGGCGAGCCGCCCACGGCCACCGGCCGCCCGCGCAGCGACGGAGCGTCACGCTGTTCGACCGATGCATAGAAGGCATCCATGTCCACGTGGATGATCTTGCGCGTGTCGTTGCCCATCGCCGTGGCCGGAGTGGAATCCCCCATGCTGTCCGTTAGAATGGCATCGTCGGGTATACGGATCGACACCGAGGAGACCTGCATGCCCACGCTGCGGACACGCCAGTGGCTGACCGGCTCGATCGCTGCCCTGCTGCTGACGGTCGGCAGCGCGGCCCATGCGGCCCGGTCCTTCATCACGATCGCTACCGGCGACGTGACCGGGGTCTACTACCAGGCCGGCGGCGGCGTCTGCTCACTGGTCAACGCCGGGCGCCAGGATCACCAGATCCGCTGCACCGTCGCGAGCTCGCCCGGGTCGGCGGAGAACATCCGCGCCCTGCGCCGCGGCGAGCGCGCGTTCGGCTTCGCCCAGTCGGACCTCGTCCAGCAGGCGCTCAACGGCAACGGTGTCTTCGGCGACGAAGGCGGATTCGGCGGCCTGCGCACGGTGTTCGCCCTGCACCCCGAATCGGTCGCCGTCGTCGTTCGCCCGGGCAGCGACATCGAGTCGGTGCAGGACATCCGCGGCAAGCGGGTCAACATCGGCGCCGAGGGCTCGGGCCAGGCGGCCACGATGGATTCGCTGATGAACGCGCTCGGCTGGACCACCGACGACTTCGCGAGCGCGCCCCGCCTGGGCGACTCCGAGCAGGTCGATGCCTTCTGCGGCGACGATCTCGACGTGGCGGTGTTCGTCACCGGCCATCCCAGCAACGCGGTGCAGCAGACCCTGGCCTGCGGCGGTCGCCTCGTGCCCGTGGACGGGCCCGCCATCAATCGCCTGGTGCGCTCGGCAGACTACTACACCGCGACCGCCATCCCGGCCGGCGCCTACGGCGGCGTGCCGGCAGAGATGGCAACCTACGGCGTGACCTCGCTGCTCGTGTCCTCGACCAACACGCCGCAGCGGACCGTGCGCGAGGTGACCCGCAGCGTGTTCGAGAATCTGGACGGATTCCGCGACTGGCACCGCGCGTTCGCCGACCTCGAGCCGGCCGGCATGGCGCGCGGGACGAAGGCCGTCGAGGCACCGGTACACCCTGGCGCCGGGGCGTGGTTCGAGGACCAGGACCTGCTCTGAAATCGCGCCCCGGCTGTTGCAATAGCGCAACAACGAATGCGCGGATCTTTCCCCCGGGCGGCCTTCTTTGGCGCGCCCTGGCTTGAATTTCCCCCCTTCTTCGATTAGGCTTCATCCACCCTGTCACGTTTGGGGTGGTCTACATCGGACCCGTGGGTTCCTGTGGCATGACCGCAACAAACCGTGATAGGTTTCCAAGCGGTGGCACGACGCCGGGTGGCGTATCGACCACAGAAGCTTCTGTCCAAACACCAAGGGATCATTGAAATGACCATGAAGAAGTCCCTGATCGCAATGGCCGTCGCCGG
>CAZVFN010000174.1:0-4091 GCA_964626335.1 uncultured Ectothiorhodospiraceae bacterium | reverse complement strand
CCATGTTGAGCGACCAGAACTCGTAGAACGCGCGCATGTCGGGATCGACCGCGTCGACGTTCTGCCAGGCGGGCGGCATGAGCAGGCGCATCGCGTGGAACACATCCATGCCGCCGGCGAGCATGGCCTCGAGCATGCGGTCGACGCTTGCCGAATCGGACTCGTCGAAGTCGACCACGGGGGCAAGACGGTCGAAGTCGAGCCCGTTGGGCGCGCGCAGGCCCTTGAGCCGACCCCGCGCCGAGCGGCGGTTGCCGGCGATGGTGTTGATCTCGCCGTTGTGCGCGAGGTAGCGGAACGGCTGCGCCAGCTTCCACTGGGGCCAGGTATTGGTCGAGAAGCGCTGGTGGAAGACGCAGATCGCACTGGCGAAACGCGGATCCGCGAGGTCGGGGTAGAACGCCGGCAGCGCCTCCGGCATGACGAGGCCCTTGTAGCCGAGCACGTCGGGCGAGAGGCTCACCACGTGGAACGCCGCGTGGTCCGCCAGCTCGCGCTCGGCCTCGCGGCGCGCGACGCAGAGCGCCCGGCGGAAGACGTCGGTGTCCATCGCGGCGCCGGCCGAGACAAACACCTGCTCGATGGCCGGCCGGGTCCGCTCGGCCTCGTCGCCGCACACCGACGGATCCACCGGCACGGACCGCCACCCGGCGAGCGTGGTCCCGGCCCTCTCGAGCGCGCGCGCGAGCGCAGCGCGCTCCCAATCGGCCGTGTCCGGATCGCGGTCGAGGAAGACCGTGCCGGCCGCGAACGGGTCGGCCACCGCCAGCCCGGCCTCTGCCGCCACGGCGCTCAGGAATGCGGCCGGCTTGGCGACCAGCAGCCCGCAGCCGTCGCCGGTACGCCCGTCGGCCGCGATCGCCCCGCGATGGGTCATGCGGTCGAGTGCGACCAGGGCATCACTGACCAGCTCACGGCGCGCCGCGCCGTCCAGGCGGGCCATCAGCCCGAACCCGCACGCGTCGCGCTCGAATTCCTCGCGCCACAGGCCGTCCCTGGGCGGTCCCGCGGTAAAGCCAGCCGTCAAACCGCCTCCATGACCGTCATGCCGAGCCTTCGGCTCCGGCGGTCTCGGTCTCGCCGGACCCGCCTTCGTCGAACTGCGCCTCCTCGGTGGAGCCCGCCAGGGCGCCGACCGAGCTGAGACCGCCGGTGACGACGTTGCTGATCGCGTCGAAGTAGCCGGCCCCGACCTCGCGCTGGTGGCGCGTGGCCGTGTAGCCCTCGGGCTCGGCATCGAACTCGGCCTGCTGCAGCTCGACGTAGGCCTCCATCTGGCGATCGCGGTAGCCCCGCGCCAGGTGGAACATGCTGTGGTTGAGCGCGTGGAAGCCGGCCAGGGTGATGAACTGGAACTTGTAGCCCATCGCGCCGAGCTCGTCCTGGAACTTGCGGATCGTCGCTGCGTCGAGCTTTTTCCCCCAGTTGAACGACGGCGAGCAGTTGTACGCGAGCAGCTTGCCCGGGTACTGCTCGTGCACCGCGTCCGCGAAACGCTTCGCGAACTCGAGATCCGGTGCCTTCGTCTCGCACCACAGGACATCGGAGTAGGGCGCGTACGCGCGGGCGCGGGCGATGCAGGGCTCGATGCCGGCACGCACGCGATAGAAGCCCTCGAAGGTGCGCTCGCCCGTGATGAACGGGGCGTCGGCCGGGTCCACGTCGTTCGTCAACAGGGTCGCGTCCTCGGCATCGGTTCGCGCGACGACCACCGTCGGCGTCCCCATGACGTCGGCGGCGAGCCGGGCCGCGGTCAGCTTCTGGATCTGCTCCTGGGTCGGCACGAGCACCTTGCCGCCCATGTGCCCGCACTTCTTCGCGGAGGCGAGCTGGTCCTCGAAGTGCACACCGGCCGCGCCCGCCTCGATCATCGCCTTCATCAGCTCGAAGGCATTGAGCACACCGCCGAAGCCGGCCTCGGCGTCGGCGACAATGGGCGCATACCAATCCACCGAATCGTCGCCCTCGGCATGATGCAGCTCATCGGCTCGGCGCAGGGTGTTATTGATCCGCTCGACCACGGCCGGCACCGAGTTCGCCGGATAGAGCGACTGATCCGGGTACATCTCGCCGGCCAGGTTGGCGTCGCTCGCCACCTGCCACCCGGACAGATAGATCGCCTTGAGCCCGGCCTTGACCTGCTGCATGGCCTGATTGCCGGTGAGCGCGCCGAGCGCGTTGACGTAGGGCGTTTCGTTCATCAGCCGCCAGAGCTTCTCGGCGCCATCGCGCGCGAGCGTCTGCTCGATGCGCTTCGTCCCGCTCAGGCGCGCCACCTCGGCCGCGCTGTAAGGGCGCTCGATCCCGGTCCAGCGGGGATGCTCGTTCCATTCGCGCTCCAGGCGCGCGATGTCATCGTCGGTGTACATCTGCAGTCCTCAGTCGAGTTGTTAGTGGGCGATCGTGGTAAATGGATCGTCGGGCCCGCGAACGTGGCCGCGCCCGGTTTCGTCGCGCAGTGCCGGCTCCGCCGCGGCCCTCGCGGCCCGCGCCCACGCGCGCGCTGGCGCGGCCCGTCGGCGCAGCACCCGCCACCGTGGTGGATCCACTGTCGCGGCCGCATGCGATCCCCGCACCGGCCGCGCCCGGCATTCTGCCATGGATCGCCACGCAACCCCGACCCCCTCCAGCGAGGCCCGCGGATATCGCGGCGCCGCCGCGACGTCGCCGCGCAACCCTCGGCGGTGATCGCGCCACGGCGCTCCGCCTGATCGGGCGCCACGGCGCTACGGGCCAGTCCGACCCGCGGATCGAGCGGATCCCGGCCGGGGGACACGGCGGTTCGCCGCGATCGAACACCGCCGGCCGCGGGCGGCGCGGCACTCGTCGGTCGCGGGCGCATGGGCGCACCGGCAGACGATACATGATTCCCGGACAGGCTCCCAGTCACCGCTGCGGGGTCACGTGCCTCCCTACGTGGCCTCAACAGCGGCCGCGTCGGCGTATCGGAGATACCCGGTTGTGAACGCGTTTCGAGCACCCGGGAGCGGCTGGATTCACGATCGATGTTTTCACTAATCGGGCTGCCAAGGGCTGCCATGCCCACGTCGCCGAACCGGCTCCGGCCACGACGCGCATTCTGCCATGCCGCCCAGCTGGGCAGCATTTCGCGGGCTGCCAAGCGCCTGCACCTGAGCCAGCCCACAGTCTCCCAGCTGGTGAAGTCGCTCGAGGGTGATCTCGAGCTCGAGTTGTTCGAGCGCCACGGGCCGCGCATCGATCTGACGCCCGCCGGGCACGCCCTGCTGGACCGGGCGCTGCCCCGGGTGGAGGGCATCGACCAGCTGGCCGCCACGCTGCACGCAGAGCTCGGCTCGGCGACCGCGGGCCGCCTCGATATCGCCGCCGGCGAATCGACGCTCCTCTATCTCCTGCCGCAATACCTGCGCCGGTTCAGGGACGCCTAACCCCCAGGTCAATCTCCACCTGCACAACGTCACGGGGCGCGACGTGATGGGAATGCTGCGCGCGGGCGAGGTCGACCTCGCCGTCGGGTCGATGATCCACGGGCCCGCCAAAGCGACCTACACGCCGCCGTTCACCTACGACCCCGTGCGGGTCACGGCCCACGATCATCCGCTGGCCCGAGCGCCCGCCCCGACATTGGCGGCTATCGCCCGGCATGGCGTGATCCTGCCGCCGCGACACCTGTCGACCTGGCACGTGGTCGACCTGGTCTTCCAGCAGCACCGGCTCGAGTACCGGGTCGTGCTCAAAGCAGGTGGCTGGGAGGTGATCAAGCGCCTGGTCGAGCTCGGACCGGGGATCGCCATCGTCTCCGGCCTCTGCCTGCGCGGAGACGAGGCGCTGGCGACGCTGCCGATCGGACACTGGTTCCCGCGCCGAACCGACGGTGCAGTGGTGCGTACAGGGCGCGTGCTCTCGGTCCAGGCACAGGCCTTCCTCGGGCTTCTGGACCCGGAGTTCCGGGCCCGGCCGGCCACCACCGGGGCGACGGGGCCGGCCGAAGGCCGGGGCGCGGCGCACGCCCCCGACTTCAGCGGCTTCGACCGGTCACTGGCCTGAACCGGGCAGGCAGATCGCGGGGGATGGGCAAAACGGGTGCGCGCCGTTAGAATCAGCCCCGAAAA
>CAZVFN010000173.1:0-4405 GCA_964626335.1 uncultured Ectothiorhodospiraceae bacterium | reverse complement strand
CCGTGCCGAGGGCTCGCCGGGCGTGCCGCGCTGCCTGTCGGGTCGTGGCCCGCGCTCGTCGGGCCTCCTGGGGGCCCGCAACGGGGCCGCAACGCGGCGACCGCGGCACGGGTCGCCACGCCCGGGGGCCCCGCGGTGGGCGATCGCGGGGATGTGCGCCGGGTCACACAACCGCATTCCTGGCACGCGCTATGCTCCCATCCCCGAGCAGCGGGCGGGCCGGGGCCGCATGATCGGGCGCAACGGGCATCGGCCGGCCGTGCACGCCGCCATCACCGCGAGCCGCCGACATGAGACTGGTCCCGGTCACACTGACGTTCGTGTGCAGTGCCTGCCGCGGCACGGAGTTCCGCGTCGAAGCCGAGCCGGGCTCCCGCTGCCCCGTCATCTGCAGGGGATGCGGGCGCAACGTCGGGCGCTGGGGTGACCTGCGGGCGAGCGGCCTGATCGCCGCGCACGGTGGCACGGGCCCGGTCGTCGCGGGCATGATCGATCGGCTGCTGGCCCGCCGCCGCGGCCGCCAGGGCCGCTGACCGCCTCATGCGCGCGGCGCGTCCCCCGGACCATCGCCCGCCCGGCGCACGCGGTCCGCCAGTGCCATCGAGGCTTCCCAGTCGGTCGCGCCGTGATGGTGCACGACGACCGGGACGTCGAGCAGGCTCGTCAGGCCATCGCGCAACTCGGCCGGGTCCAGTCCCGACGGATCCTGCACATTGACGACGATGGCCGCCGCGACCAGCCCGCGGTTGCGGATGGCCTCGGTGGTCAGCCGGGCGTGGTTGATGCAGCCACTGCGGTTCGCCGCCACCACGACCACGGGGAAATCCAGGGCCCGGGCGAGATCACCATTGGTCCCGTCGACGGCGAGCGGCGACAGGAAGCCGCCGGCGCCCTCGACCAGCCGGAACGGGTCGGCGCTGCCGCGCCGCACGGCCGCGACCACGGACTCGAGGTCGACCTGGGAGCCGCTGGCCACCGCGGTGTGCCCCGGCGTGATCGAGCCCGCGAGGCGATACGGGGTGACCACGTCGATCGGCTCGCGCTCGCCGGCCGCCTGCGCCAGCCGGAGCCCGTCGGTCGGATAGAGTGCGCCGCCCCGGCGCGGGCAGCGCTGCTCGATCGGCTTGCGCGCGGCGACGTCGACACCGGTCCGGCGAAGGGCGACCGTGAGCTGGCAAGAGATGGTCGTCTTGCCGACCTCGGTATCGGTGCCGGTAATGAAGATGCCCTGCATGGCTCCCCCTCCGCGGAACCCGCTCCCCCGACGGCTGCTCGCGGCCGGTCGCGCCGGGCCGTCCCGCACGGTCGCGTCCGCGGCATTGCGGGTGCACGGCGGTGACCGTACGCGCGGCAATCATTGCGTACCGGCGCCGAGCGGGCAAGGGCTCGCGGCCGCCGCGGGCGGCGATGGCAGCGGCGCGCTGCCCGCGCACACCGGGCCGCAGCGGGCGAACCGCGCAGGCGACGCTGCGGGGCGTCCATGGGCGATCGTGCGTGGCGCCGGCCCGGCGCGTCCGGGGGTTGAAAACCGCGCCTGCGCCCCGGACCTGAAGACAGGGCGGCGGGGACCATCGTCCCCGGTCGCGTCCCGGCGAAGGCCGGGCAAGGCGGCGAAGATGTCCGGAAAACGGGGGGTGCGATGCACACCGAGATCAACGCGGCCGACGGCGTCGAGCGCTCACCCGCGCTCGATGAGCACATCCACGACAAGCTGAACCGGATCGACCGGCATTTCGGTGAACACCTGACGCAGGTCCGGGTGTTCCTCAAGGACGTCAACGCGAACAAGGGCGGCATCGACAAGTGCTGTCACATGGAGGCACGCCCCGAGCACCACGATCCCGTGGCGGTCGAGGCGATGGATAGTGACGCCTACCGGGCCGTGCGCGCCGCCGTGGACAAGCTCGGTCGGGCCCTCGAGCACCGCCTCGGTCGCGCCCGGGCGCGCCACTGACCGTCGCCGCGCGCCGCGACCGCGTGCCCCCTTTCTGCAAGCCGGCTACCGGATCAGCTGCTCGAGGATGCGGGCCCCGCCGATGTAGGTGGCCGCGGCCGAGCCGGCCGTCGACAGCACGAACACGAGCAGGATGCGGGTTACCCTGTTGCGCCACCAGGCACGCGGGTCCCGGATCTGCTGGCGCAGCGTGTCGAAGTCGCTCACGCGCGGTCGGCGCAGCAGCGTCTCCACCGCCCCGGTGACCATGCCGGCCCCGATCGTGGGATTGAGCGAGGTCAGGGGCGCGGCCACGAACCCCGTGACCACGGTGAGCGGATGCGCGCGCGCCAGGATCGCGCCGAGGGCCGTGAGCGTGCCGTTGATGGCCACCCATTCGACGACGAGGCGACCACCGAGCTCGGGACTGCGCGCGAAACCGATCGCGAAGCCCGAGAGGATGAGCGCGACCACGACCCAGGGCAGGGCGCGGATCACCCTGCCGCGCGGCGGTATGACCTCCAGCGCCCGCCGGCCGGCCGCGTCCGCCGGTTCGCGGCCGAGCTGCTCGGCGATGCCCTCGAGGTGGCCGGCCCCGACGACCGCCAGCACGTGCCGCGGCCGGTCGCGGCGGATGCGCTCGACGAGCTTCGATGCCATGAAGCGATCGCGCTCCTCGATCATGATGCGGTAGAGCGTCGGCGAGCGCTGGGCGAACTCGGCGAACGTGCTCTCGAGGACGTCGCCCTGCTTGAGCTGCTCGATCTCGTCCGCCTCGAGCTTCGGGCGCGAAACGCAGGTGATCAGCAACCCGCTCATCAGGCCCATGCGCTGGTACCAGGGCACGCTGCGAACGAGGCGCTTGAGGGTCGTGCCGACGTCGCGATCGATCAGCCAGAGCGGCAGACCGCGCGCTTCCGCCGACTCCATGGCCGCGCGCATCTCGGCGCCCGGCTCCACGCCGAGCTGGTCGCCGAGGCGTTCCTGGTACGCCGACAGCGCGAGCTGGGCGGCCACCATCCCGGCCCGGCCCGAGCGAACCACCTGGAACAGGTCCATCTCCGACCAGTCCGCCTGGCCCGCCAGGCGCTGCCGGCGCGGGCGGCACAGCTCCACCGCGATCGCGTCGTAGTCACCGCGGGTGACGGCCTCGCGGACGTCCTCGGTGCTCTGGCTGGATACGTGGGCCGTGCCGAGCAGCGTGATCGCCGTGCCTTCGAAGACGACGCTCCGGCTGGGTGCTGCGGCGTTCGAGGACTGCGTCACTGGGGCGGATCCGTGGCTCGTGGAGGGGCGCATGGTACGCAATGTGGCCGCGTGGCTCATGTCCGCACGCCGTCGCGGGCGTCGGCCCTCAGGCCCGCCGCGCCTCGACCGTCCAGCCGAGCAGGCGATCGTCGCCCTCCACGAGCGTTTCGATCGCGGGCGCGGGCAGCCCGGCGGAGTCGAGGCGGGCGGCGAACGCGTCCATGGCGGCCGCGTCGAGCGCGGCACGCTGCATGGCGTCCAGGCGCGCGCGCATGGCGGTGATCCGCCCGTGCGCCTCCGCCAGCCAGTCGAGCGCGCGCTCGGGGCCGACGCGCTCGGTCATGCCCATGACCTCATCGACGTAGTTCAGCGCACCGCGCATGGCGTTCGCGTCGCCGCGCGCGTCGGCGGCGGCGCGGATCCGCTGGATCGCCCGGTCCATCGCCGTGCGCTTCTTCGCCGGTTTCGCCGGCAGTTTCGCGCGCGGCGCCCGCCGGCGCCCGCCCAGCTCGGCGAGCGCGCGCAGGAACTGGCGGGCATGGCGGTACAGGCGCGCATCGTCGAGCACGAACGCCAGCTGCGCCGCCTCCGCGCGCGCGGCCGCGACGGCGCCGGAGTGCGCGTGGTGCATCACCAGCGCGACCCGTCCCCCCGGGGTCAGCACGCGCCCGAGCTCGGCGACCGAGCGCTCGAGGTCGCTGTACTCGAGCCCGAACTGGCTGCACGCGAGGTCCACCGATGCCGGGGCGAACGGCAGGGCCTCGGCCGCGGTGCGCGGGTGGAAGCGAATGCGCGCGGCACGCGCGCGCGACTCCGGGTCCGCGAGCTGCTGCGCCGGATCGATCGCCGCGAGATCGGTGCCGTGGATCGCCGGGGTGACCCCGGTGCGCTCGGCCGCGTCGAGGGCGAGCAGCGCGATCGCGCCGTTGCCGGTCGCGATGTCGACCAGGCATGCGTCGTCGCCCAGGCGGTCGAACTGCCGCATCCAGAAGTCGGCGACGGGCCCGGCGTAGTTGCCGGGCGCGACCTGGCTGAACGAGTGCAGGTTGCCGTACGCCCAGTAACGATCCCAGGCGGCGGCATCGGGGGCCGGATGGTTCATCGCGATCCCGGGGTGGTGCGCGGCGGCGCGCCGGCGACCGGCGCATTCTACGAGCGGGGCGACCGCGCGCACCAGCGACCCGGGCGCGGCGCCCGGCGCGGTCCCCGTGGTCGCGGGCGCGC
>CAZVFN010000172.1:0-4435 GCA_964626335.1 uncultured Ectothiorhodospiraceae bacterium | reverse complement strand
CGAAGGCCGGCCAGTACGCCTACCGTGACCGGCGCCAGCGCAAGCGCCAGTTCCGCCGCCTGTGGATCGCGCGGATCAACGCCGCGGCGCGCGAGTATGGGCTGTCCTATAGCCGCATGATCAACGGGCTGAAGAACGCCGAGGTCGAGGTCGACCGCAAGGTCCTCGCCGACCTGGCGGTCCACGACAAGCCGGCCTTCGGCGCGCTCGCCGATACGGCGAAGGCGAATCTCGAGGGCTGATCGAGCCGCGCCCGGGTGCCGTGGCGGCACCCGGGCGTACCTCCGTCCGGGCGTTCACCGGACATCGCCAACCGGAACGATGACACCACCGTGGCGCTGGATCTCGACGAACGGATTGCGACGGCGGAGCGGGCGATCGAGGCGGCGGCCGATCTCGACGCCCTCGAGCGCGTGCGGGTGGAGTATCTCGGCAAGAAGGGGATCCTGACCCGGGAGCTCAAGGGGCTCGGCCAGCTGCCGGCGGACGAGCGCCCGGCGGCCGGGCAGAAGATCAACGAGGCCAAGAAGCGCCTCAACGAACGCATCGAGGCCCGCCGCGAAAGCCTCGCCGAGGCGGCACTGAACGCGCGCCTCGAGAGCGAGGCGGTGGACGTGACCCTGCCGGGTCGCGGCATCGACCGCGGATCGCTGCACCCGGTGACCCGCACCATCCGCCGCATCGAGGCCCTGCTCGCCGACCTCGGGTTTCGCAGCGAGAGCGGCCCCGAAGTCGAGGACGACTACCACAACTTCGAGGCGCTCAACATCCCCGCGGACCATCCGGCCCGGGCGATGCACGACACGTTCTATTTCCCGGACGGGCGATTGCTGCGCACGCACACGTCGCCGGTGCAGATCCGCGTGATGGAGCAGCAGGGGCCGCCGCTGCGGGTGATCGCCCCGGGCCGGGTGTATCGCTGCGATTCCGATCTCACGCATACCCCGATGTTCCACCAGGTCGAGGGCCTGCTGGTCGACGAGCGCGTGGCGTTCAGCGACCTGATGGGCCACCTCGAGGAATTCCTCAATCGGTTCTTCGAGCGCGACGATCTGCCGATCCGGTTCCGCCCCTCGTATTTCCCGTTCACCGAGCCGTCGGCCGAGGCGGACATCGGTTGCGTCATGTGCGAGGGCGCGGGCTGCCGCGTGTGCGGCCACTCGGGCTGGCTCGAGGTACTGGGCTGCGGGATGGTGCACCCGAACGTGTTCGCGGCGGTGGGGATCGACGCCGAGGCGTGGACCGGCTACGCGTTCGGCATGGGCGTGGAACGCCTGGCGATGCTGCGCTACGGCGTCAACGACCTGCGCCTGTTCTTCGACAACGATCTGCGCTTCCTGAAGCAGTTCCCCTGAACGGAGTCGGGTCATGAGGTTTGCCGAATCCTGGCTGCGCGAGTGGGTGGCCACCGATCTCGACACGCCCGCACTGAGCGAGCGTCTGACGCTGCTCGGCCTCGAGGTGGACAGCGCCGAGCCCGCGGCGCCGCCGTTCTCGGGCGTGGTGGTCGGTCGCATCGACGCGGTCGACCCGCACCCGGAGGCGGACCGGCTGCGCGTCTGCCAGGTCGACGACGGCAGCGGCACGCGTCGCCAGGTGGTGTGCGGCGCACCCAACGCGTCCGTGGGCCTGCATGCGCCCCTGGCGCGCGAGGGTGCCGTCCTGCCCGACGGCACCGAGGTGCGCGCCGCGACCTTCCGCGACGTCGAGTCGCGGGGCATGCTTTGCTCCGCCACCGAACTGGGCGTTGCCGCAGCGGCCGGGGGGCTCTGGGACCTGGGCGCGGACGCGCCCATCGGTGCGGATCTGCGCGCGCACGCCGGGCTCGACGACACCATCATCGACATCGACCTGACCCCGAATCGCGGTGACTGCCTGTCGCTGCGCGGCATCGCGCGCGAGCTGGCGGCCGCCACCGACGCCCCGCTGCTCGCCGGCGAACCGGAGCCCGTGCCGGCGCGCCGCGGCGACGAGCGGGCCGTGACGCTGGTTGCGCCCGCTGCCTGCCCGCGCTACGCGGGGCGCGTGATTCGCGGCGTCACGGCCGACATGCGTTCGCCGCAGTGGCTGCGCCGGCGCCTGGATCAGGCCGGCGTGCGCCCGATCCACCCGCTGGTGGACGTCACCCAGCTCGTGATGCTCGAGCTCGGCCAGCCCATGCACGCGTTCGATCTCGGGCTGCTGGGCGAGGGTGTCGAGGTCCGCTGGGGCCGGGACGGCGAGTCGCTGCGCCTGCTGGACGAGCGCACGGTGGCGGTCGACGGCGATACCCTCGTCATCGCCGACGCGCGCGGGCCCATTGCGCTGGCCGGTATCATGGGGGGATCAGAGACCGCCGTATCCACCGCCACGGTGGACGTGTTCCTCGAGAGCGCCTGCTTCCTGCCGCATGCGCTGGCGGGCCGGGCGCGGCGCTACGCCGCGCATACCGATTCCTCGCACCGCTTCGAGCGCGGGGTGGACCCGGCGCTGGCGCCGGTCGCGCTCGAGCGCGCGACGGCGCTCATCCAGGCGATCTGCGGCGGCGAGCCGGGCCCCGTGACGGATCGCACGGATCCCGCGCACCTGCCCGGGCGGCGCAGCATCGAGCTGCGTGCGGCGCGCCTCGAGCGCCTGCTCGGCTACGCACCGGACGGGGACGCGGTCGAGCGCATGCTCACGGGCCTGGGCATGGAGGTCGCGGTCACGGCCGACGGCTGGCGCGCCCGGGTCCCCACCTGGCGCTACGATCTGTCCATCGAGGCCGACCTCGTCGAGGAGGTCGCCCGCCTGCACGGCTACAACCGGGCGCCGCGCAGCCACCCGCGCCAGGCAGTGCGCATCGCCCCGCGGTCGGAAACGCGACGCAGTGCGGCGGCGGTGCGTGACGTGCTCGTCGAGCGCGGCTACCACGAGGCCGTCACGTACAGCTTCGTCGACGCCGGGCTCGACGCCGCGCTCACCCCCGATGCGGGACGTCTCGAGCTCGCCAATCCGATCGCGTCGGACATGGGGGTGATGCGGACCACGCTGTGGTCCGGTCTGCTGCCGACCACCGCACACAACCTCAACCGCCAGCAAGAGCGCGCGCGGCTGTTCGAGCTCGGGCGGCGCTTCCGCGCGGGCACGCACGGGCTCGAGCAGTCCGACGCCGTGGCGGGCCTCGCGGTCGGCCCCGTCTGGCCGGAACAGTGGGGCGCCGCCTCGCGCGCGACGGACTTGTTCGACGTGAAGGGCGACGTCGAGGCCCTGCTGGCGCCCCTCGACCCGGCGCGCTTCCGGTTCGCGGCTGGCGGGCACCCCGCGCTGCATCCCGGCCAGTGCGCCCGCATCGAGCGCGACGGCCGGGGGGTCGGCTGGGTCGGCACGCTGCATCCCCGGCTGCAGCGGCGCCTGGACCTGGCCCAGGCGCCGGTGCTGTTCGAGATCGAACTCGAGGCGCTGCTCGATCAGCCCCTGCCGGCATTCGCGAGCGTATCGCGTTTTCCGGCGATCCGGCGGGATCTGGCCATCATCGTGGACGAAAACGTCGCTTCCGACGCCGTGCTCGCGAGCGTTCGCGAGGCCGCGCCGACCGAGTTGCGGGACGCGTTCGTGTTCGATGACTATCGCGGCAAGGGCATCGATTCGGGTCGAAAAGGGCTCGCTTTAGGCTTGATTTTACAGGGGTTGTCGCGCACGCTTACCGACGAAGAGGTGGACGCCGCAACACGCGACGTGTTGTCGCACCTCAAGAACAACCATGCGGCGACGTTGCGGGAGTAGCTGATGGCGCTCACCAAGGCGCGGATGGCGGAAACGCTGTTCGACGAGCTCGGATTGAACAAGCGCGAGGCCAAGGAACTGGTCGAGTTGTTCTTCGAGGAGATCCGCAATACGCTGGCCTCCGGCGACGACGTCAAGCTCTCCGGCTTCGGCAATTTCGTGCTCCGGACCAAGAACCAGCGGCCCGGACGCAATCCGAAGACCGGCGAGGAAATCCCTATATCGGCCCGGCGCGTGGTAACGTTCCGTCCTGGTCAGAAACTCAAGGCGCGGGTCGAGGCCTATGCTGGAACCCAGCAATAACAGCGAACTCCCCGCGATACCCAACAAGCGGTATTTCACGATCGGGGAGGTCAGCGAGCTTTGTGCGGTCAAGCCGCACGTGCTGCGTTACTGGGAACAGGAGTTCCCGGACCTTCAGCCCGTCAAGCGGCGCGGCAATCGCCGTTATTACCAGCGCCACGACGTGATGCTCATCCGCCAGATCCGCAGCCTGCTCTACGAACAGGGCTTCACCATCGGCGGCGCGCGCCAGCAGCTGGCCGGCGAGGGCGCGCGCGAGGACGTCTCGCAGAGCCAGCAGGTCGTCAAGCAGCTGCGCAGCGAGCTCGAGGGCCTGCTCAAGATCCTCAAGGGCTAGTGCCCTTTAACGCAAGTTCGCCGTCTTTTCGCCGGCCCTCGCGGCGCCTGG
>CAZVFN010000171.1:0-4476 GCA_964626335.1 uncultured Ectothiorhodospiraceae bacterium | reverse complement strand
GCACGGCCGGCGTGGTGGGCCGATCGCCGCCCCGGGGCGTCCGTCGGCGCCCCCGGGGCCGTGGGCCCCGGCCCGGCGCCCCCGGCCCGGCCGTGCCGCGCTTGACACGGTGACCGCCGCTGCCTAGAATTTCGGCTCTTTTGGAAGCGCATAGGCCCGCCACCGGGCCGACTTCCGCCGGCAATCGCCGATTCTTCCGCCCTCCGCGCGACCGGCCGGTCGCGGCGGCTGGCCACACTATCGGGAAACCAACAGGTTATGTCGACGATCAACCAGCTCGTGCGCAAGCCCCGCAAGCGGATTCACGAGAAGACGAACACGCCCGCGCTCGAGTCCTGCCCGCAAAAGCGGGGGGTCTGCACGCGCGTCTACACGACCACGCCGAAGAAGCCGAACTCGGCCCTGCGCAAGGTCGCTCGCGTGCGCCTCACCAACGGCCATGAGGTGACGTCGTACATCGGCGGCGAGGGCCACAATCTCCAGGAGCACTCGGTCGTGCTGATCCGCGGCGGCCGCGTGAAGGACCTGCCGGGCGTGCGCTACCACACGGTGCGCGGCAGCCTCGACGCCCAGGGCGTCAAGAACCGCCGGCAGGGCCGTTCCAAGTACGGCACCAAGCGGCCGAAGAAATAAACCGGTAGAGCGACCATGTCCAGACGTACGAGTGCACCGCGGCGCGAGATCCTGCCGGACCCCAAGTTCGGCGAGGTCAAGCTGACCAAGTTCATCAACATGCTGATGCGCGACGGCAAGAAGGCGACGGCCGAGCAGATCGCCTACGACGCGCTCGACCAGATTCGCGATCGGCGCGGCGGCGATCCGACCGAGGTCGTCGAGCTCGCGCTGTCGAACGTCAGCCCCGCTGTCGAGGTGAAGTCCCGCCGCGTCGGCGGCGCGACCTACCAGGTCCCGGTGGAGGTGCGCCCCGTGCGCCGCAATGCGCTCGCGATGCGCTGGATCATCGACGCGGCCAAGCGCCGCGGCGAGAAGACGATGAAGGGCAAGCTCGCCAACGAGCTCATGGACGCCGCGGACAAGCGCGGCTCGGCCTTCAAGAAGCGAGAAGACACGCACCGCATGGCGGACGCGAACAAGGCTTTCGCCCACTACCGCTGGTAGGGGCGGACGGGAGCATTACCGTGGCACGCAAGACCCCCATCGAGCTTTACCGGAACATCGGCATCATGGCGCACATCGATGCCGGCAAGACGACCGCGACCGAGCGGATCCTCTACTACACCGGTGTGTCCCACAAGATGGGCGAGGTTCACGAGGGCGCCGCGGTCATGGACTGGATGTCCCAGGAGCAGGAGCGCGGCATCACGATCACCTCGGCCGCGACGACCTGCTTCTGGCGCGGCATGGACCAGCAGTTCCAAGATCATCGCATCAACATCATCGACACGCCCGGGCACGTCGACTTCACGATCGAGGTCGAGCGCTCGCTGCGCGTCCTCGACGGCGCCGTGTGCGTGCTCGACGCGAACGCGGGCGTCGAGCCCCAGACCGAGACCGTGTGGCGCCAGGCCGACAAGTACCGGGTCCCGCGCATGGTGTTCGTCAACAAGATGGACAAGATGGGTGCGGATTTCTTCCGCTGCGTCGAGATGATGCGCAAGCGTCTCGGCTGCACCCCCGTGGTGACCCAGGTGCCGATCGGCGCGGAGGACCAGTTCGCCGGCGTGATCGACCTGGTGCGCATGCAGGCCATCTACTGGGACGACTCGACCAAGGGCCTGGTCTACGAGGCCAGGGACATCCCGGACGAGCTCAAGGGCACCTGCGACGACTGGTACGAGCACATGGTCGAGAATGCGGCCGAGGCCAACGAGGAGCTCATGGAGGCCTACCTCGAGGAGGGCGACCTCACGCAGGAGCAGATCAAGTCCGGCCTGCGCCAGCGCATGCTGAACAACGAGATCGTCGTGACCATGTGCGGCTCCGCCTTCAAGAACAAGGGGGTGCAGACGCTGCTCGACGGTGTGATCGAGTATCTCCCGGCGCCGTCGGACGTCCCCGCGATCCAGGGCACGCTGACCGACGATGACCAGACGCCGGCGGAGCGCCACCCGAGCGATGACGACCCGTTCGCCGCGCTGGCGTTCAAGGTCGCCACCGATCCGTACGTGGGCAATCTGACCTTCTTCCGCGCCTACTCCGGCGTGCTCAAGTCCGGCGACACGGTCTTCAACCCGGTCAAGGGCAAGAAGGAGCGCATCGGGCGACTTCTGCAGATGCACTCCAACAGCCGCGAGGAGATCAAGGAGGTGCGCGCCGGCGATATCGCCGCCGCGGTCGGCCTCAAGGACGTGACCACCGGCGAGACGCTGTGCGACATCAACAAGCAGATCATGCTCGAGCGGATGGAATTCCCCGAGCCCGTGATCTCGGTGGCCGTCGAGCCCCGGTCCAAGGCCGAGCAGGACAAGATGGGCGCTGCCCTCGGCAAGCTCTCGCAGGAGGACCCCTCCTTCCAGGTGCGCACCGACGAGGAGTCGGGGCAGACGATCATCTCGGGCATGGGCGAGCTCCACCTCGACATCATCGTCGATCGCCTCAAGCGCGAGTTCAAGGTCGAGGCGAATATCGGCAAGCCGCAGGTCGCCTACCGCGAGACCATCCGCGCGCAGGTCGAGGCCGAGGGCAAGTTCGTGCGCCAGACGGGCGGCCGCGGCCAGTACGGCCACGTGCTCATCCGCGTCGAGCCGCTCGAGCCGGGCAGCGGCTTCGAGTTCGTCAACAACATCGTGGGCGGCGTGGTGCCCAAGGAGTACGTCAACTCGGTGTCCAAGGGCATCGAGGAGGCGATGCAGGGCGGGATCGTCGCGGGCTACCCCATGGTTGATATTCGCGCGACCCTGTACGACGGCTCCTACCACGAGGTCGATTCGAGCGAGTCCGCGTTCAAGATGGCCGGGTCGTTCGCGTTCCAGGACGGCGCCAAGCGCGCCAACCCGGTTATCCTCGAGCCGATGATGCGCGTCGACGTGCTCACGCCCGAGGACTACATGGGCGACGTCATGGGCGACCTGAATCGCCGGCGCGGCACCATCCAGGGGATGGAGGACGTGCCGGCGGGCAAGGCGATGCACGCCGAGGTGCCGCTGTCGGAGATGTTCGGCTACTCGACCGACCTGCGTTCGGTCACGCAGGGGCGGGCGAACTACTCCATGGAGTTCTCGCATTACGCCGAGGCCCCGAACAGTGTGGCCGAGGAAATCGTCCGCAAGGCCTCGTAACGGCGGCCTTGAACAGAATCCAGATCAATAAGAGAGGGTAGAGACCGTGTCCAAGGCGAAGTTCGAGCGCACGAAGCCGCATGTCAACGTAGGCACGATTGGTCACGTCGACCACGGCAAGACGACGCTGACGGCGGCGCTGACGAAGGTGCAGGCGGAGGCCATTGGCGGCGAGGCGCGCGCCTTCGACATGATCGACAACGCGCCGGAGGAGCGCGAGCGCGGTATCACGATTGCGACCGCGCACGTCGAGTACGAGTCGAACGAGCGCCACTACGCGCACGTGGACTGCCCGGGTCACGCGGACTACGTCAAGAACATGATCACGGGTGCGGCGCAGATGGACGGCGCGATCCTGGTGGTTTCGGCGGCGGACGGTCCGATGCCGCAGACGCGCGAGCACATCCTGCTGGGTCGCCAGGTGGGTGTGCCGTCGATCGTGGTGTATCTGAACAAGGCGGACATGGTCGACGACGCGGAGCTGCTCGAGCTCGTGGAGATGGAGGTCCGCGAGTTGATGTCGAGCTACGACTACGACGGTGACGAGGCGCCGGTGGTCACCGGCTCGGCGCTGAAGGCGCTCGAGGGGGATCAGTCGGACATCGGCGTGCCGTCGGTCATTCGTCTGATGGAGGCGATGGACAGCCATATTCCGGTGCCGGAGCGCGCGGTGGACCAGCCGTTTTTGATGCCGATCGAGGACGTGTTCTCGATCTCGGGTCGGGGCACGGTGGTCACGGGGCGCGTCGAGCGCGGTGTGATCAAGACCAGCCAGGAGATTGAGCTGGTGGGGCTGCACGACACGCGCAAGACCACGGTCACGGGTGTCGAGATGTTCCGCAAGCTGCTCGACCAGGGCCAGGCGGGCGACAACGTCGGGCTGCTGCTGCGCGGGATCAAGCGCGACGAGGTCGAGCGCGGGCAGGTGGCGTGCAAGCCGAAGTCGATCACGCCGCATACGCGTTTCTCGGGCGAGGTGTACGTGCTGTCCAAGGACGAGGGCGGCCGTCACACGCCGTTTTTCCAGGGCTACCGGCCGCAGTTCTACTTCCGCACGACGGACGTGACGGGCACGGTGGAGTTGCCGGAGGGCACCGAGATGGTGATGCCGGGCGACAACGTGACGATCACGGTGTCGCTGATCGCGCCGATCGCGATGGAAGAGGGCGTCCGCTTCGCGATCCGCGAAGGCGGCCGCACCGTCGGTGCCGGCGTCGTTTCCAAGATTATCGAGTAA
>CAZVFN010000170.1:0-4498 GCA_964626335.1 uncultured Ectothiorhodospiraceae bacterium | reverse complement strand
ACCGCGCCCTCTACCGGGCCAAGGCCCTCGGCCGCGATCGCTGCATCGCCCACGGGCAATGACCGCGCGCGTGCCGCCCGGCGATATCCGGATGATCGACAACGCCCGCGACCCAGGGACCGGCAGTCCACCCGATTCCTCCACGCGATCGCCGCGGTCAGCGGCATCCCGGGCACACGACACCGCGGCCCGGCCGTAGCCCGCGCCCGGCGCATGCGAGCCGCCTCGGGGAGCGCCGGCCCACCACCGCCGAGTTGGCGACCGAGGGGGCGCTGGAAGACGCGCATCGAGCGAGGGTCGCGAGTTGCGGTTGCCGTCCCCGGAGCCCGCTGCGCGTGCGCCCGACTGCAACACCTGGCCCGGCAGCCCCACCACCGCCTTGCCCCGCCCATGGCCCGTGGCTAGTCTGTGCGGCAAGTTCGCGGATCCTCTCAGCGGACATGGTGCTTCAGCACAAGGCGCGCACAGCGCCGCAGAGGACCCGCGAACTCCCCGCACAGGCCACAGGGGTGTCACCACGACCCGTCGGCGACGGAGCCCGCCCGATGTCGCGCACCCGCACCCTCATCCTCGCCGTCGTCGCGCTCGCACTGTCGTGCTCGCAGGCCACTCTCGCCGCGGACGCCGGCAAGACCGGCCCCGGCCGCACGATGATCGTCCTCGACGCCTCGGGCAGCATGTGGGGCCGCATCGACGGGCGGCCGAAGATCGAGATCGCGCGCGAGGCGCTGGGCGAGCTGCTGGGCGGCTGGCCGTCGGGCGCCGGTCTCGGCCTGACCGTCTACGGCCACCGTCGCAAGGGCGACTGCGGTGACATCGAGACCCTGGTGGGCCCCGGCAGTACGGACCCGCGGGCCGTCGAGCGGGCCGCCGCCCGGCTCGACCCCAAGGGCAAGACCCCGCTGTCGGCCGCCGTGCGCCGGGCCGCCGAGCGCCTGCGCCATACCGAGGAGCGCGCCAACGTCATCCTCATCAGCGACGGCCGCGAGACCTGCAACGCCGATCCCTGCGCGGTCGGCACGGAGCTCGAGCGCGCCGGCGTGAACTTCACCGCGCACGTGATCGGCTTCGACGTCGAGGGCCAGGCCCGGGCCGGGCTGCGTTGCCTGGCGGAGAACACGGGCGGGCGCTTCTTCGCCGCCAACGAGGCGGGCGAGCTGCGCGCCGCGCTCGGCGAGGCGGCGAAGCAGGTACGCGAAACCGACACCGGCGTCGTCCTGCAGGCCACCGACCGCCCCAACGGCCCCGCGCTGCGCGCCGACGGCCTGCGCTGGACAGTGCGCGCCGCCAGCGGCGGCGAGCGGCTCCTCGACGACGAGGCGGTCACCGTGCCCGAGCTCGACCTCGAGCCCGGCCGCTACATCGCCCGCGTCGCCCTCGGCGACGCGAGCGCCGAGAAGCGCTTCGAGGTGACCGGCGACGCCTCCCCCGTGCACAAGCTCGTGCTGCAGCTCGACGCGAGCGTCGACGCCCCCGACAAGATCGCCGCCGGCAGCCGCTTCGAGGTCGCCTGGCAGGGCCCGGACAAGAGCGAGGACTCCATCACCGTCGTCGCAGAGAACGCCGACCGGGGCGACTACGACAACTACACCTACACCCGCGAGGGCAACCCCGTGAGCCTGCGCGCGCCGGACCAACCCGGCCCGCACGAGGTGCGCTACATCGCCGGCCAGTCCAGCACGACGCTCGCCCGCACCGCCGTCGAGATCACCCCGCTCGAGGCCTCGCTCGAGGCGCCGGAGAAGGCCGAGGCCGGCTCGCGGATCCAGGTGGAATGGCAGGGCCCGGACCACGGCGGGGACTACGTCACCATCGTCGCGGCGCACGCCGACGCAAACGCCTACGACAACTACACCTACACCGCCGAGGGCAGTCCGCTCACCCTGAAGGCACCCGACGAGCCCGGCCAGTACGAGTTGCGCTACAAAACCGGTTAGAGCAACCGCACCGTCACGAGCCGCCCGATCGAGATCACCCCCGCCGGCGCCTCGGTCAGTGCCCCGGCAAAGGTGACCGCCGGCTCGACGGTCGAGGTCGAGTGGCAGGGCCCGGACAACAAGAAGGACTACATCACGATCGTGCAGGCGAGCGCCGACCCCCGGCAGCTACGCCAACTACACCTACACCGGCGAGGGCAGCCCGCTCACGCTGCGCGCCCCGGACACCCCCGGGGACCACGAGGTGCGCTATCTCACCAGCCAGTCCAACAAGACGCTCGCGAGCACGGCCATCGAGGTCGCGCCCGCGCAAGGCTCGCTGGACGCCCCGGCGACCGCGAAGGCCGGCAGCCCGATCGAGGTGGCATGGCAGGGCCCGGACAACAAGGACGGCTACATCACGGTCGTGGAGGCCGGCGCCGGCGACAGCCAGCACGGCAACTTCACCTACACCAACGAGGGGAGCCCGCTCAGCCTGCGCGTGCCGGACCGGGCCGGCGATTACGAGCTGCGCTATCTCAGCGGCCAGAGCAACCGCGCGCTCGCCAGCCGCGCGATCACCGTCGAGGCCGTCGAGGCCAGCCTGGACGCCCCGGCACAGGTCGATGCCGGCAAGGCGTTCGCGGTGGACTGGCAGGGCCCGGACCACGAGGGTGACTACATCACGATCGGCCCCAAGGACGCGCCCGCCAAGCAGAACGGCGCCTACGCCTACACCACGGACGGCAACCCGGCATCGCTGAAGGCGCCGGAGTCCGCCGGCCAGTACCAGCTCCGCTACCGCACCGGCCAGAGCGGGCGGATCCTCGCCCGCCGACCGATCACGCTGCAGTAACGCGGGCGACCTCCGGCTTGGGCGCGTCTTCGCCGAAGGCGAATGCGGCCATCTCCGCGCCCCCGCATCGACGCTCGCCCTCGCCCGGCCCGACTGCACGCACCCGCTCGACGCCATCGCGGGCGTGGGCAGCGTCGGCTGCCGACGACGATGATCCGCGCGGCACTCGGGGTACGCTCAGTTGGTGCTGCTGCTGGCCGACCGGGCCAGCCCTGCGAGTCCATCCACGCCGTGTGCCCCCCGCGCCGCGGTCAATGCCGGCCCGATTCTTCCGGCCTGCCCTGATGGACGCTGTCCGCTGGTTCGACACGGGCATGCGGTAGCGCCCCCGGTGGCGGGCGGGCAGCCGCGCATCCGCCTTCAAAGCAGGCCGTCCGCCTGCAGCAGCGCCGGCGCGATCGCGTCGCGCACCGGGCCGACGGGCACCCAGGCGCGCAGGCTGCGCTGCAGTCCGTGCTCGGCACACCGGACCGCGGCCGTGTCGCCGTCGTCGATGACGCGCGCCTGCACGCCCGCGGCCTCGAGCGCGGCGGCGTACCGGGTCGTCGCGGTTGCGCCGCCGTCCGCCACGACTCGCTCGCCCGGGGCTCAAGGATGGTCGGCGGGGATCGCCGGATCGCGCTGGACCGTGGCCGTCACCGGTGCGGTCGCGCGGCCGTTGCGATCGAGCAGCCGGGCACGGATCTCGATTGCCCCTTTGCGGAATGCGCTCGGATCGACGGGATGCGCGTGCGCGTCCGCGGTGACGATACCGCGCATCGCGCCATGGCCCTGGCCGGTTGCCCGATACGCGGACCGCGGCCCGGGCGCCCAACCATACAACGGGAGAACCATCGGCTCGCCGTCGCCAGATCACGAAGCGCCGGCATCCAGGCGTGCAGCCCCGGCCGATGACGCGCGCCCGGCGAGCGCTGCCGGCGCCGAGGCGAACGGCCCGTCAGCCGGGAACCACCGCGATCCCATCGTGTCCATCGCGCCATCACGCTGGAATGCTGGACCGCGTCGACACGTCGAGCCGAGTGGATGTCTCGCGACCGGTTGTGCCCCGGCACGTGTTGCATTCGGCAGGAGTCACCACGGGCTATCACCGCCCGAGCCGGTCTATTCACGCGTCGTGGCGGCTCTCGCTTCGCTCCGAAGCCGCCCTACCGGCCGGTGATGGCTTATCGACCCAAGGGGCCAGGACTCGCGTAGGGCGGGTTCGCCGCGAAGCGGCAACCCGCCGCGCGCCTCGGAGGCCCGGCGGCGCAATCCCGCGCCGCCATCAGTTTGCACCCCTTCAATGGCCCTTTGCCCCATCAGGCTGTAAGGCTCTCACATCGGGTGAGGCATCGACCGGGCTGACAGCGGGAGCCCCGCTACCCGGAATTCCTTACTGGAAGCCGCGGTGAAGACCGCAGGCTCACAGCACGATCAGCACTACGCCGGCGACGGCCAACGCGCCGGCCCAGATCCAGTCGAGATTGATCCAGCTGCGGCGCAGGATGCCGACACCGACCCGATCGTGGACGATCAGCGCCACCAGCCCCGTCACCGCGATCATCGCCAGCGTGTGTACGCCAACGCCGGCCAGCGCGAGGCCGAGCCCGGCGCCGCCGAGCACGCCGTGCGGTTGCGGGCCCGTGACCGGCCATTCGGCGAGCACGGGCACGAGCATCAGCCCCGCGCCGTGGGCCAGCCCCATCAGCAACGACCACGCGGCAAGCGCCGCGAAACCGGCGCGCAT
>CAZVFN010000169.1:0-4556 GCA_964626335.1 uncultured Ectothiorhodospiraceae bacterium | reverse complement strand
CGCCGTGCTCGCCATCGCGGCCGTCGCGGCCCTCCTCGGGCCGGCCCCCGGCCGGGCGCTGCAGCGCGCGGCCCGCACGCTGGCGCGGTCGGGGCTGCCGGGGCGCAGCGAGGTCGTCTCCGAGCGCCCCTGGGTCATGGTCGACAGCGCGCACACCGCGGCCTCGAGCACCGCCCTCGCGCAGACCGTGGCCGAGCTGGCGCCCGGTGCGCTCCACCTCGTGCTGTCGTGCTCGTCCACGAAGGACCTGGAGGCGGTCCTCGCGCCGCTGCTGCCCCTGGCGGACCGCGCGACGACGACGCGGGCCGATCCGGCGTACTCGGTCGCGGCCGACACGCTCGCGCAGCGCCTCCGAGCCCTGCGGCCCGGCCTGGCGGTCATCGCGGCGGAGACGCCCGAAAACGCGATCGCCCGGGCGGCCGACGACCGCCCGGGCGAATCCCTGATCCTGGCCACCGGCTCCGTCTACCTCGCCGGCGCCGTTCGCGGCATTTTCACGCCGCGCTGAGCACCAGCCGGCAACCGGGGGTGCGGATGCCCGCCACCGCGACGTCCCCGAGCCAGCGGCAACCGCCGCTCAGTACAGCATCTGGTTGCGGAGGTCGTGCAGTGCATCGCGATACATGGCCACCTCGCTGCACGCGTGGAGCCGGCACTCGCGGACCGCCCCGCGCGACTCGATCAGCAAGCGCGCCCGCCGATCCCGCTCCGCGACGTTGTCCACGTCCGCGAGCGCGAACGTCGGCGCGTTGAAGATCCAGCCCTCGACGGCATAGACGATGTCACGCCCGTTGAAGCCCGTCGTGCGCAGCGTGATTCGCATTGCCTCGTGCTCCAGCGTCACCCCGTAGCCCTGGGCCAGCAGGGTATCGCGCACGCGCCGCAGGGCCGGGATCACGCAGTGGTGCGTGACCGCGGTCAGCCGCGCCTGCGGATCCGTGCCGGTCGCGCGCAGCAGCGCCCGGTTGCCGCGCGCGGGCAGCGCGCGGTCCATGCGGTCGGCGATCCACTTGGCGATCTCGAGCGTCGGCCAGGGCGCCAGCGCCCACGGGCTGCCACGCGAGATCTCGTCATTCGCCGGTCGGCGGATCGGCCGGTGGCCGATGCCGTCGTTGAGTGCATCGATGCGCTGGCGCCGCACCGACGGGTTGTCCTGCTCTTTGGTTGCCGCCCGTTCGTTCATCGCTGTCGACCTTCGCCCACTCGTCGTTGCGCGTCCTGCCTGCACCGGCCGGCGGCCGCTCCGCCACCGGGCGATCGCGGTCGCGATCGCAAACCTCTATCTAGGGACTCGACGGCCCCGGGTCAATGGCCCGACATCCCCGTGTCGCGGGCGCGACAGCGGGGTCGCGGGTGGGCAAGGCCGGGCCCCTGCAGAACGACCCCAGCGAGTATCGCCGGGCCCTATACGCCCTCCTCCGGGTCGTCCATGAGGAAGCGCTGGTAATAACGGCGGACCGCGCGCTCGACCTTGGGCCGCGAACAGCGGCCGAGGCGGAATTCGCGGCGACGGCCTCCGGAAATCACCTCGATTCGCCCGTAGCACCTGAGCCCGTCGACCTCGCCGGCCCCACCCATCGACGCCAGGTTCACCACGGCCTCGCGGTAGACGCGACCGGTCGCCGTGTATTCCAGGGGCAGACCGTTGAAGTTCGTCACGCGCAGCGTGATCCAGCCGTCGCCACGCTCGATGGTCGCGTCGCGGCCCTCGGCCGCGAGCTCATCGCGGACGGTTTCGACGGCCGGCTCGACATGGTCGCGCATGCACTCGTCGACCCGTTCGCGCACGTCCTGCTTGCGCATTCGCCACAGGGCCTGTCGGATCCCCGACACCCAATTCCCGAGCTTCCCCATGAATGCGCCACCCGACACCGGCTGCCTGGACCGTCAAAGACAGCGTACGCGATTCTTCGCCCCCACAGCCAATCGCCGCGGCAAAGGAGCAACGGATCGGGCGCGGGCGGCACCTTTATCAGGCCGAGGTTGACCCACACGCCCGTATCATCAACCATTTGCGCTCGTGGGTTGCGGCCATGCCCATGGTTCAGTCGGATAACACAAGACGCTCTGGGGCCATGCCGCCGCGGCGATGGACAAGACTGATCGCGGCCCCAGTGATTGAAACTCACTCGGTCACGGGGGATCCGTGGCCGGACCAGCGTGAGGGGGATTTTCATGGCAGAGTCCAAAAGTTATCTCCAGGAGCACACCAACCCGCCCGTATTCCTGACAGCCGTCATTTTGCTCGTGGCGTTCCTCATCTGGGGCATCAGCGCCCCGACCAACCTCGGCAATACGGCGAGCGCCATCATGAGCTTCACCACCGGCTATCTCGGGTGGTGGTATCTCGCTTCGGTGTTCGGGTTCCTGGTGTTCGTCATCATCATCCTGTTCAGTCCCTACGGGCGCCTGAGGCTGGGCAAGGACGACGAGCAGCCGGAGTGGACCACCTGGTCCTGGTTCTCGATGCTGTTCACCGCCGGGATGGGCATCGGCCTGGTGTTCTTCGGCGTCGCCGAGCCGATTTTCCACTTCAACACGCCGCCGGGCGGCATGGCCGAGGCCGGCACAGCCGAGGCCGCGGTGCTCGCGATGCACACGACCTACTTCCACTGGGGTCTGCATCCATGGGCGATCTACATCATCCTCGGGATGTCCATGGGGTACTTCTGCTTCCGCCACGACATGCCCCTGCGACCGGCGGCCGCGTTCTACCCGCTGATCGGACGCGGAATCTACGGCTGGGTCGGCCACCTGATCGACATCCTGGCGGTCTTCGGAACCCTGTTCGGCCTGGCGACCTCGCTCGGTCTCGGCGCCAGCCAGATCAACTCCGGTCTCAACGCCGTGTTCGGCATTCCGGTGGGCTGGGAGTCGAAGGTGGTGATCATTGCGGCCGTGACCGCGGTGGCCGTCACCTCGGTGATGCTCGGCGTCGACGGCGGCATCCGTCGCCTGTCGGTGTGGAACATGTACGGGGCCATCGCACTCATGGTCATCGTGTTCCTGGCGGGACCGACGCTGTTCATCCTGAAGTACCTGGTGCAGACGGCCGGCTACTATATCCAGCACTTGCCGGCGACCAGCCTGCGCATCTTCACCTTCAGTAGCGAAGGCCAGAGCTGGATTTCCGCCTGGACCCTGTTCTACTGGGGCTGGTGGATCTCCTGGTCGCCGTTCGTGGGGATGTTCATCGCGCGCGTCTCGCGCGGTCGTACCATCCGCCAGTTCATCCTGGGCACGCTGCTCGCGCCCGTGGGTGCCTCGATGGTCTGGTTCGCCACCTTCGGCGGCAGCGCCGTCTGGTACATCAAGGAGAAGGGCAACGAGGCCCTGGCGAACTCCGGGACGACCGACGGGATGTTCAACCTGCTGGGGGCCCTGCCTCTGGGGGGCGTGATCGCCACCCTGCTGTCGCTGCTGGCGATCATCGTGGTGGCCGTGTTCTTCGCGACCTCCTCGGATTCCGGCTCGCTCGTCATCGACATGCTGACCAACGGCGGCGACCCGCATCCGGTCTGGCAGCAGCGGCTGTTCTGGGCCGTGACCGAGGGCGCCGTCGCCGCGATCCTGCTGGTCGCGGGCGCGTTCGCCACCAGCGGCAACCCGCTCAGTGCCCTGCAGACGGCCGCGGTAGCCTCGGGCCTGCCGTTCTCGATCGTGCTGGCCCTGATGTGCTGGGGGCTCGTGCGGCAGTTCCGGCAGGACACCATCCCGCTGCCGAGGGAGATGTCCGCACGCATGCGGCGCGAGGGTGCAGCCTGACCCTCGCTCGGGGCACCCGGTGATACCGGGTGCCGCGGCTCGACCGGCCGGCCGTCCGTCCCGCGGGCGGCCGGCTTTTTTCTGCACTGGCGGGCATTGCAAGGCCCCCGCTCGTGGCGGATCATTCGCCCGGCTCCCGACGCCGCACCGCCGAGAACGACCGGAGAACGCCCGATGGCCCACGATACCCCCTCAGGCGATGGGGCCCCAGGACGCAGCGTGACGCTGTTCATCTACATCCTGCAGCTCCTCGGGCTGCTGGTGGTGTTCACCCCCATCATCGGCCTGGCCGTGAACTACGCGCAGCGCGATAGCGTCAGGGACACGATCTACGCGTCCCATTTCACGTGGCAGATCCGGACCGTCTGGTGGGCCCTGCTCTGGGGGTTGCTCGGGGGCGGCCTGATGTACGCGGCCGGGGCGCTGGGTCAGCCGATCCTCGGGATCGTCGGCTCCCTGCTGCTGCTCGGGTTGGCGTTCTGGTTCATGTACCGCGTGCTCAAGGGCTACCTGTATCTCACCAGCCGACGCGAACTCCCCGTCGCCACGGGCCGCAGCGGCTAGGCGCCTGTCCGAGAAATCTGCGCCGTCGCGAGCGCGTGGGACAGCGAGCAGGTTTTGGCGATCGTGAGGCGATCGTGAAACGAGCACGGTGGTCCCCATGTGAGTTGAGCGCTCGCCGAAAGATGCCGCTGTGGCACGTGCGCAGTCGCTACATGGTTGCCCGGACAGGCCCCTAGCGTTGCGCGCCGGCGAGCCTGCCGGCCGGGGCCCGGCCGCGGCCCGCGACG
>CAZVFN010000168.1:0-4591 GCA_964626335.1 uncultured Ectothiorhodospiraceae bacterium | reverse complement strand
CTGGCTCCCTTCGGTCGCAAGCCGGCCTACGTGTCGCGATCGGAGGGGATGGCGGCAGGCGCGTCCCGCACACGAAAAAAGGGGTGGCCCCGAAGGACCACCCCTTTCGTGCTCCCGGATCTCGATCCGGCAGGGTGTCGACGAATCCCTTCTCAGTCTTCGTCGCCCGAGAGGCCGCCGGCCGTGCAGTTGAACAGCACGTCGCCGTACTCGAGGTCCTCGTCGACCTCGTCGTCGACGTCGAGGCAGCCCTCCTGGAACTCGCCGGCGCCGCCGGCGACGCTTTCGAAGTTGTCCGTGTAGACGGACCGGTACACCTGGCCGGCGTAGCCCTCGCGGTGCAGCGCACCGAGGCTCTCGTCACCGGAGTTGCCGGAGTGGCCGAGGATGGTGACGTTGGTCAGGACCGGGCTGGTCTTCGGCTCGGCACCGAAGTCGTCGCCGTTGCCATCCGTCTCCATGCCGCGGTTGCCCGAATCCGGGCCCTGGATGACCAGCGCCGTCTTCACGGTGCCCTGCCAGCCCTGGTCCTGGTCGAGCGAGTCGTCGGTGGCGGCCTGGATCACGATCTCGCTCGCGTCCGCGGCGCCGCCGAACCACTCGATGCCGTCGTCATCCGAGTTGATGACCTGGACGTGATCGATCGTGGTGCCGGAACCGGCGGCCTCGATCGTGATCCCCTGGACCTCCTCGTCCTGGCGGAAGGCCGTGCCGGTCTCGGCGACCACCGCGTAGGAGATGGAACCGCTCGAGTCCGAGTTGTCCGTGCCGCCGTACCAGCGCGTGACGTTGTCCGGCACCGCCTCGGTCTGGGCCTGGTTGTCCTCGTCGTCGCCGGCGATGTTGATTTTGCCGTAGCCGGACAGGACCAGGCTGCCCCAGGAGCCGCGGTCGTTCAGGTTCGCGGGATCGTCCTCGATCTTGGGCGTGCTCGGATTGTAGCTGACGCCGCCGAAGATGACCGGGAGCTCGGCCGTGCCCTGGACGTCGATCTTGGAGCCGCGCGTGATCACGAGCGAGGACTGGGCGTCGTCGTCGCCGAAGATCTGCGTACCGGGCTCGACGGTCAGCGTGTAGCTGTTGGCGGCGTTGCCGTTGGCCGCGCCCTCGACGTCGCCGTCGCCGACCTGGACCGTCTCACCGAGCACGTAGACGTGGTCATTGGCCAACGTGAAGTCGCCATCAAGATCGCCATCACTGATCACGCAAACCGGGAAATCCACGGCCGTGCCGCCCTGGAACACAGTGACGTCGCCACCATACTCGAGGCCAGAGATAGCGCCACCGCTCACATTCGCGTTGCAGTCAGCATCCGAAGCGGTCGTTGCCGGCATGATCGTACCGTCGGCGATTTCCGCCTCGAGCGGGTGGAAGTCTTCGGTGCCCTGAGCGCTGCTCGGGAGGTTAGTGGACAGCGAGCTGTTGCGGTACGTCCAGCCGTCCCAGAACGGCCCGCCGTTAGTCGGATTGTCGTCCGGCGGATCCGCGCTCGGATCGACCGCGCCGTGGAACGCCTCCGGCGTCACGCTTTGGCCTTCCGGCGTGGAGAACGGGCCGTCGAAGTCGGAGCTGGCCGACTCGGTCGTGCCGATCGCCAGCGTGCCCGGGTCGATCGTCATGTCGTTGTCCACCGTCACGCCGTAGCGGTCGGTGTTGCTGAAGTCGGTCTGGAAGTTCGGGCCGTCGGGGCCGGTGTCGTCGCCACCGCCGCCACCGCCGCCGCTGCTGCCGCCGCCACAGGCGGTCAGGCCAAAGGCCGCGATCACGGCGAGCGCGAGCGTGCTCTTCGTGTGGTTCATCAGGGTATGCCTCCTCAACTGCACTTGGTTTTGTGCTCGGTGCCCATCGGCTGGGTGCGTTGCACGTTAAAGACGGGATGTTTCGTGCGGATTGAGCCGACGTGACACCCGGATGACATGACACGACCGGGCGATTCCCCCGCCTGCCGGGCAGACATGCGCGCACCCCGGTCGGTCGCACCGGGCCGGCGCGGCATCAAGCCGTATGTCCAGGGGGTGGGCGCCATGGGCACAACCGGGCGGCGGGCGACGGGGCCGGCCTGCGGCCCCTCACCCGCCACGGCTGGAGCCGGGCGCTCAGAAGCGGTACTTCAGGCCCACGCTGACGTCGACGCCCGGGTTGTAGATCTCGAACGTGCGCCCACCCTGGGTCTCCTCGACCTCCTCGTCGAGCAGGTTCTCGACCTCGGCGCTCAGGCTGAGGCTGTCGCTCCAACGGTAGTCGTAGTTCACGTCCACCAGGGCGCGCGGCTCGGCGAAGGTGTTGGGCTGATTCCGCACGACCGACGCGAGCCGCTCGCCGGTGTAGTTGAACGCCAGCGTCACGTCGTGGCGCCCGCCATCGTAGCCGGCGAGCAGGTTGATGAGCTCGTCGGCCTGACCCTGCAGCGAGCGCGTCTCGCCGGAGACGGTGACCTCCGAGTCGATGAGCGCGACGTTGCCCTGCAGGTAGACGCGCTCGGCCCAGCCCCACTCCACGCCCATGGCCTCGGTGATGGTCGGCAGGTTCAGCCGGGCGGTCGCCTCCAGGCCCGAGACCGTCGCCTCGTCGGCATTGATGACCCGGCGCAGCTGGCCCGTGCTGGTCGGAACCAACTCCTCCTCCAAGGGGTTGGTGTAGTCCTTGGTGAAGAAGCCGACGGCGACCAGCTCGCTGGGCGACGGGAACCATTCGAGGCGGGCGTCGAGCGAGTCGATCTCCGCAGGGTCGAGGCCCGGGTTGCCCTGGAACTGCTCGTTCGTGTCCGGGTCGCGATAGCGCACGCCGACACCGGTATCGGGATCGCCGGCGATCTCGTTCAGCGTCGGCCGCGAGATCGTGCGACCGAAGGCGACGCGGGCCTGCATCTTCTCGGCGAAGAACCAGGTCGCCGACAGCGACGGCAGCGTGTCGGTCCGGTCGAAGCCGCTGGTGACCGGGTCGTCGGTGGTGATCAGGCTGTTCACCTCGTACTCGGCGCTCTCGTTGCGCAGGCCGCCGACGACGCGCAGGGTGTCCTGCCAGCCGAGATCGCCCTTGAGATAGAGGGCGTCGACGTCCGCCGTGCCCTCGTAGAAGTCGGTCTGGTTGGTGTTGTCGCTGACGGCGACGCCGTTGCCGAGGTTCGCCGGGGCGAGGATGTCCTCGACCGGGGCCGTCACGTCGACCTGGTTCGGATCCGGTCGCAGGCCGACCGTGCGCGTGCTCGAATCGCGATCCTGGCTGTAGATCGCCGCACCGCCGGAGACGTCGAGCGACAGCGTCTCGCGGTCGAGGACGGTGCGCTCGAGATCGACGCTGAAGCTCGTGATGTCGTCTTCGGTGTCGATGAAGGTGCGGGTGGCGTCCTCGCGGTCGGTCAGGCGGAACGGATCGTCCGATCCGAGCGAGCGTATCCGCCGGTAGAAGCGCCGGTCCGGATTGTCGCGCTCGGCATTGGCGAGCAGCAGGTTCCAGTCGACCTGCACGGCCTCGAAGTCGTGCTCGCCGAGGAGCTGCTCGCCGAACAGCTGGCGCTCGTTGAAATCGAGCGTGAAATCCTGCACCTCGAGGGTGTCGCTGACCGTGCGGGACCCGGTCGTGAACTGGGTGCGCTCGGTCGTCCGGCGGCTCAGAAAGGTGTTGCTGGTCAGCTTGTGCCGCCCCCAGTCGAACGAGACGGCGAGGAAGCCGTCCAGGTCGACATCGTGGTCGGTGCGCTCCTCGCGCTGCGCGTCGACGAGCCTCAGCCCGTCATTGGCGATGGCGAATCGATTCTCGAACGTCGTGCGCTGGCGGTACTCGCGATCCCAGCCCAGCGTGCCGTTGATGCCGACATCGGCGCCGAGCGCCTCGGTGTTGGTGCCGCCTGCGATCGACAACCCGAGGTCCGGCGGCAGCGTCTTGTTGTTGACGGCCCAGTTGTTCGGCATGGCCCGGGCACCGTCCTCCAGTCCGGGCGTGGTGCCGCCCACGCCGTCGAGGTTGCCGTCGAGGCCGCCGGAGATCTCGCGCGTACCGTCGTCCATGCCGAGGAAGTCGCGGTCGCCGCCCTCGTATTCGCGGCCGTCCTCGCCCGTGCTCTCGGTGTTGATCCCGGTCTCCGCCGAGATCTCGAAATAGGTCTCATCGGGCTCGGCCAGTGTGCGCAGGTCGACGAGCCCGCTACCGAAGGAGCCGAGCTGCGAGGCGTCGTAGCTCTTGGAGACGCTGATCGCCGACAGGATGCTCGTCGGGAACAGATCGAGGGGCGCGATCTCGCGGATGGGGTCCGGACTCGGCAGCGGCGCCCCGTTCAGGGTCGTCTCGGTGTAGCGCTCGGGTTGGCCACGGATGGAGATGAACTTGCCGTCCTCGACCGACAGGCCGGTGACGCGCTTGAGCGCGCCGATGGCCTCGGAGTCACCGGCCGCGTCCATCTGGTCGGAGCCGATCACGTCGGAGACCTGCGGGGCCTCGCGCTGGGTCGTGATCACCGACGCGGGCGAGCCCTCGAGATAGCCGGCCTGGACCTCGTACTCGCCGAACTCGGCCGCCTCGGTCCCGCCGCCGCGCACCAGCGTGATCTCGCGCGTGACGCTGCCCTCGGCGGGCACCTCGACGCCCTCGACGG
>CAZVFN010000167.1:0-4609 GCA_964626335.1 uncultured Ectothiorhodospiraceae bacterium | reverse complement strand
GACAACCCCGCTGCCGGGTTGATCACCTCCACTCGTCGGGGCAATCCTTCGAAGGAAGCGGTTGGATTTCCGATCCTTCAATGGGGACACGGAGAATCGGCGACGATCCACGAATCCCGGCGGAAAGGACGGTCACAATGGTGGCCTTTGCATTATTTCTCCGCCCGGCTGCCGTCCGTGTCACCGAGCACCGTCCGTAGACGCTGCATGACGACGGCGACGAAGTCGTTGTGCACGGCCGGCGCGGCCTCGGTCAGGCGCAGCAGCGCCTCGCGCGGGATCGCGAGTACCTCGACGTCGGCATCGTCGGCGGCGTAGACCGAGGCCGTGCGCGGGCGACCCTCGACGATGCCGACCTCACCGAAGCAATCTCCGCTGTCCAGTCGGGCCACAACCCGCTTGCCGGCATCGGTCTCGCGCACCACCTCGACCGCGCCCCGAAGCACGACGTAGAACCATTCCGCGCTGTCGCCCTGGCGCAGGATCTTGCCGTCGGCGGAGTAGTGGCACACGCGCGCGTCGTCGGCCAGCGCCTCGAGCTGCTCGAGCCCCGCCGCCGGCAACGCGCGCCGCAGCCGATCGTTGAGGAAGTGGCGATAGGCCAGTGCCGCGATCTCGGCGCCCACCAGGTCGGCCTCGGCGACCATTGCGTGGAAGGCCTCCGCGCCGAGCACGAGCACAGTCGAGTCGATTGCCGCGTAGCAGTTCGCGGTGCGGCGCCCCCGCCCCAGCAGGCCCTTCTCGCCGAACGACTGGCCCGGGCGCAGGCGCGCCACCTCCTCGGCCGGCGTGCCCGCGGTCACCACGATCTCGCCTTCGACCAGGATATAGAAGGCGTCGGCGGACTCACCCTCGCGGATCAGGTATTCACCCGCGCCGACCCGGTGCTCCCGGGCCTGCTCGAGCCGGTCACGCACGGCGGGGCGCTCGGCGACACGATTCTCCCCGAGCAATTCGAGCGCGCGCGAGCCGGCCGGCCGGATCGTGATCTCGCCGCTCGGCGCTCGCTCGTCGCCTAGCTCGATCGAGAACTTGTGGCTCGGCCCCGGCAGCGGGTCCAGACGGATGGCGAGTTCGTAGTCGCGCGGATACATCGCGAGCTCGCGGCGATGCATCAGTGTGGCCACCGTGGTCAGTATGGTCGTCTCGATCAGGCCGACGGCGGGGCAGGTGCGCGCCGAAAAGCCGTACGGCACGTAAGCACCGCGCGGGCGTGTCTCGCTGCGCGGGCGGCCGATGCGACCGGGGTCGAATTCATGCGGGCAACGGTAGTAGCGCTCGGAGAAATGGTTCGGTACGCCGCTGATGACACAGTACTCGCCCGCGGGTACCTGGTAGCCGTTGAACGTGAACGACGTCTCCGAGATAAACGGGAGCGCGAGGGCGATCGGGTGTAACCGCATCGACTCCTTGAGCGCGGATCGCAGCTCGTCCATGCCGCGCAGGGCGGTGCTGTCGAGGCTACCTTCGGCGAACGTCGCATCGACCTCGGCCTGCACCCGCTCGAAGGTCTCGGGGTCGTTCAGCAGATCGTAGAGGAGGAACGCCGCCGCGCGGTTGATGTAGACCAGGGTGCCGACGAAACCGTAAAGCGAGCACGCGACCAGATCCGACTCAGCGATCGGGCTGCCGTCGTCCATCTGCACCGCTGCCAGCGCATCCATGATGGTATAGGTCTCCTCGCCGCGGGCGCTGGCGTCGTGCTGCGCCAGCAGCGAGTCCATGAGCTCGAAGACTTCGCTGCGGGCGCGCCGGTAGCGCGGGAAATGCAGGCTGAAATCGGGCCAGATCTTGGCGCCGACGTTCATGATGCGATGCGCGTAATGGTGCGCCGCCGGGAAATAGTGCCGCAGATTGCGCCCGCACATGACGTAGCCGTACTGCTCGAACGAAATGTCGGCGATGAGCTCCATTGCCGAAGGGCAGCTACCGGCCTGATGTTCCTCCAAACGCTGATCGACGGCCGCCACCATGTTGCCGATGTAGGGATCGGCGGCCTCGCGCGAGAACGCCACGCGCATCTGGCGCCGCAGATCCTGGTGCCGGTCCGCCGGCTCGCCCAGGATGAACCGGTCGGTGCCCAGCTCTTGGGCGAAGCGGGCGTAGAACGCACTACGGCTGAAGTAGCGCTCTCCCTCGCGAGCGAAGAAGTCGAAGCCTTCCGTGCCCGCGAGGACGATGTAGTCGCGGAACAAGATATTCACGCGGAATACGGGGCCGTAATGGCGGTAGGCCTCGGTGAAGAAGCGCGCCGGGCGACGCGCCAGCTGCAGTGTATTGCCCAGAAGCGGCATCCCGGGCACGGTGGGGATCGCCCGCCCGGCATCAGCGCTCGCCGTCGTCTGTTCCGCCATCACACCCCCTCGAGAGACCGAGACCGCTTGCCGGCCACGGTGTGCCACCGGCGGCGGCCGACGGGTCGGGATTATGCGGGTCGGGAGCCGAGCGCGAAGAATAGGAAATTCAACTGCTTCTTTCAAAGATATGGCCCCCTGACTGGAGGCAACCAACCCGCGAAGGGACCATTCCTGAGCACCACTCCTGTCATCGCCCGAGCTCATCGAGCGCGTGGCCGCCCGGGTGCCATCGCCGCGGCGCCACCGGCTGCGCTACTTCGCGGTGCTTGCGCCCAACGCGCTATTGGGCCGGGCGGTCACCGCGCTGGCGCCGGAGCAGGACACAGATGCGTGCGCGCTACGCCTGGAGACGAAAGCGGATGAAGCCGGATCCGTGCAGGCCGGCGCGCGCAAGGCCCGCTATCTGTGGGCCGTGCTGCTGGCGCGCATCGACGAGGTCTTTCCGCTGACTTGTCCGCACTGCTCGGCGAGAGGCGGATCATCGCGTTCGTCACCGACCCGGCTTCGATCCAGGCCATCGTGGCGCACATGGGTGAGCCGAACACCCGCCTGCCGTAGCCCCGGCCCGCGATCCACCCGCCTGGAGCGGCGTTATCGATGCCGGCGGCGTCAACGATCCGCAGTGCCAGTCCGCCGGGATCGATCCGCTGGCGGGACCGGCTCGCCGGGCGCCTGCGCTACGCCCGGTTCGGGGGCCTGAAAACGCCCCTGGAGGTACCCATCACGTTTCACCTCGCCGTCACCGCGGGCCGCGGCGCTCGGGACAACCCCGCTGCTGGGTTGATCGCCCCCACTCGGGGGGCAATCCTTCGAAGAAAGCGGTTGGATTTCCTATCCTCTGTGATGGATGTCCCTACTCCCTTCCATGTGATGGGTGTCGATAATCACACGGGGACAAAGACGGCCGAAGGCTGGATCCGGCCGCGGCTTGCGACCTCCCGCTTTCCTCGCGCCCGCGATTCGGTCAGTCTGGAGTCCGATCCATGATCTGCCAAGCGGAGCAGCCTATGTCGAGCAACACAGACGTGCCGGAGACGATGACCGCCGTTTTGCTGACCGGCCACGGTGGTTTCGACAAGCTAGTGGTGCGCGACGACGTACCGGTGCGCCTACCTGGACCGGGCGAGGTGCTGGTCCGCGTCAACGCTGCCGGGGTCAACAATACCGACATCAACACCCGGGCCGGCTGGTACTCGAAGGCTGTCACGGGCGCGACCGACGGTGTGGCCGACGACGCGGGCATCGAAGACGGCGGCTGGGGCGGTGCGCTCGGCTTCCCGCGCATCCAGGGCGCCGATCTCTGCGGCACGGTGGTGGCGCTGGGCAACGATGTCGATGGGCCCTCGATCGGCTCCCGCGTCACCTGCGCCACCAACCAGCCGATGCCGACACACGAGGCCCCCACCCGTTTCCGGGCGATCGGCTCCGAGTACGATGGTGCGTTCGCGCAGTACTGTACCGTGCCGGCTGATCAGCTGTTCGACGTCACCACCTCGCCGCTGACTGACGCGGAGATCGCGGCCATGCCCTGCAACCACGGCACGGCGCTCAATCTGCTCAGCCGGGCCGGCGTCGGCCGCGGCGATCACGTGCTTGTGACCGGCGCCTCGGGCGGCGTCGGCCTGGCCGCCGTGACGCTGGCCGCCCTGCACGGCGCCCGGGTCACGGGGATCGCGAGCACGGCCAAGCAGCCTGCCGTGCGTGCAGCCGGCGCAACCGAAGTGATCGACCGCGACGCCACGCCGCCCGAGGGGGCCTTCACGGCGGCGATCGACCTGGTGGGTGGAGCGGCCTGGTCCGGCGTGATCGAGGCACTGGCACCGGGCGGGCACTACGCCGTATCCGGCGCAATCGCCGGGCCGATCGTGGAGCTGGACCTGCGAACGCTCTACCTCAACGACCTGACGTTCCACGGTTGTACGTTCACCTCGAAGGCGGTCTTCGCCGAACTGGTCGAGCTGATCAACCGGGGCGCCGTGCGGCCGGCGATTGCGCGGACATACCCGCTAACCGACATCGTCCGCGCGCAGCAGGACTTCCTGGACAAATCGACGCCGGGTAAGCAAGTCCTGATTCCGGGGGTTTGAGGTTCGGATCTTGCCTCGTGCTCGCCCCTGCAGAAAGGGACTGCCACACAAGCGACAGTTCGCGGAAAGCATGAACACCCAGTTCTTGGAAGAGTTGTCGAGTTCCTCAGGGACCAGGTCTATCGTCGTCGCCTCACACGCCACGTGCTTTGGCCGCGCGGACGA
>CAZVFN010000166.1:0-4757 GCA_964626335.1 uncultured Ectothiorhodospiraceae bacterium | reverse complement strand
CGCTAGTGTCCTGTCTCAGAAATTGGCGCCGTCGCGAGCGCGTGGTACAGCGTGCAGATTTTGGCGATGGTGAAACGAGCATGGTGGTTGCCATGGGAGTTGACCAATCGCCAAAAGATGCCGCTGTGGGACGCGCGCAGTAGGCGACGAGTTTCTTGGACAGACTCCTAGCCAGTCTGCGCCCAGACCGGGCCCCCAGGCGCTCGCGGGCCGATCGGGATGGTCTCCTCCCTCGTGCCATTCGGCATCGATGTACCGGGGCTGGATGGGCGCATTCAGCCCGACGAAGTGGCGGGGGATCCCGTGAACGCGGTGGGTCGGACCGCGTTGGGCCCCGGCCGATGACGTTGGCGCGATGCCTGCGCTGGATGCCTCGGGGCGCAGGGTAGCGACGCGGCGGCTGCGCCGCTCGCAGGTACTGGACAAGTTCACGCGCCTGGGTCGCTCGTCGAACTGCGTGGTCGGGCTCGAGGCGAGGGGCGGCTCGCACGACGGGGCGCACGAGCTGCAGCGCCTCGGCTACCGGGCGCGGTGCTTGCAACCGCAGGCGGTCCAGCCCTGCCGCCGGGCGCGCAAGACCGACGCGCACGATGCCACGGCGATCACCGAGCCGCGGTGATCGAGGTCCGTGAGCGAAGCCGGTCCCGCACCGGTGCAACGGGCAAAGGCCCCGATCCCTCGAGATCGATGCGACGACATCCCCCGGGGCCGCGGCTCCGGGAGTGGCCCGGGTCGCGGCCACGACCCATCCCGAGGACGGATATGCGCTGCTTCTCCTCCCGGGGAGCGGTCACCTTGCACCGAGGCAGGGGGCCAGGTAGCGCTCTTGGCGAAGGCAGCAGCGGGCACATCCGCCGCGGCGCCGCGATTGCCGGCTGGCGCCCTGCGCTCGCAGGCCTGCCTGCACCGATGACGCGGTCCCGTGCGCCCTGATCACGCGCGCCCCGCCGTCACGCCAGGACGAGCCAGACCACCGAAGACGCCGCACAGAAGAACGCGACCACGTTCGCGCCGATCGTGTACGCGTGCAGCCGCGAGAAATGGGTCTCGCCCCGATCCCGCGCCGCGTTGGTGCGCGGCAGCAGGATCAGGGAGAACACGAAGCAGATCCCGGTCGCGAGCAGCAGCACCACCGGGCCGATGAACCCGGCGGCCAGAGCCGCCAGCAACGCCAGGAGGGCGATGGCGCCACCGGCGGTGAAGTAGCGCGGCGACAGCCGCCGCAGGTAGACGCCGGCCGTCTCCGCCCCGAGCGTGGCCAGGGCCGCCGGGGCCGCCAGCAGCGAGACGGCCGCGATCACGGCCGTCTCAATCGACGCGAGAATGACAGCCAGAATGGCCATGGCGCTCATCGATACCCTCCCTCGCGTAGTTGGTTTTTCGGGAACACCTGCAGCGCAGCCCGTGGGCGCCATCACGGATTCATCGCGTTCCGCGATGGTCGAGGCGAGCGCAAGCGGCCTGGCGGGGCCTTTGCGTGCGACCGCCGCGGGTCCCCGGCCCGGTGGCCCCGGACAGCCCGCCCCCCGCGACGCCGCGTGCATCGGACGACGCCGCCACCGCGCCCCCGCCAGCCCGCTGCTCGCAACACCCCGTCGCGGCGCGGTACGGCCCGGCCCGGGCGGGACTAGACGCGTGAATGTGTGCCGTCGCAGAAGGGTGCATTGCCGGTGTGCTTGCACCCGCAGAATACCGCGGTCCCGCTCTCCGTCGGCTTGTGGATCATCGGCGAAAAGCCGGTCTCTTCATGCGAACCGTCGCAGAACGGCTGATTGTTGCTGCGCCCGCACGCACACCAGGCGTAGGTCTTGCCCGCTTCCAGTTCCACCTTGAACGGTGCCTTCTGAGGGATCTCGGGGCTCTTTGTCATGCCAGGGCCTCCTCGCAATCTGGGCGTCGCGCCGAGGATAACGCCTCGCGGGCTCGATTTCGCGCCTTCTGGCGCCGGCATTGTCCGGGCCACCAATCGACCGGTTCGAGTTGTTCCTCGAGATCGATATTCCGGGCCCGGAACCGCCCACGGGAGGCCGCGATTAGCGCGCAACCATCGCTGCCCTGCTGCGCCCAATGCCCATCCATGCATGCGGTGGTCGCGGGCAGCGATCGGTATGAGACGACGCGCCGCACAGGCGCGCCGGATCGCGCCCGCAGGGGGCAACGGACCCAACCCCGGCGGGGGTTCCGGTGACAGTTTACCGATCTCCGGCGCCCGGGTCGGATTAACACCGCCTGCGGAACGGGTTCGGTATACCGTCCCCGGAACGCCCACGGATGGCGACCGCGGGTCGCGTGCGGCGACGGATCAGCCCGCCAGGCCGTTGCGGTCCATCCACCCGGCGATGGCCGCGCCGATCGCGCGCGGGTGGTCCTCCTGGATGTAGTGCAGTCCCGGCCCCGCATGCGCGATCCCGGTATTGGGCAGCTGGTCGCGGTACCAGGCGGCCGTGTCCGGCGGGATCAGCACGCCCGGGTCGGCGTAGACCAGCAGCTTCGGCAGCGGCGTCTGCTGCAGCCAGTCCATGTAGGCCGTCTGCCGCGCATGGATCGCGGCCGGCTCGCCACCGATGCACAGGTTCTGCGGGAACTTGCACAGGATCGGGCGTGCCGCCGGGTCCGACCACGGCGCGCGATAGGCGTCGTGCTCGTGCTGCTCGAGCGGGCGCCGGGTCAACGCCGGCAGGATGCCCTCGATGAACTGGTTCTCGTCGACCATCATGCGCTCGGCGTTGGCCTGCGAGGCGCGCAGGGTCCGGAAGAAATCGCGCGTGTCCGGGTCGAAGGCCTCGTAGCCGGGGACGGGGTGCAGCAGTGCCTCCATGAACGCCAGGCCCTTGATCCGCCCCGGGTGGCGGCGGGCGTGATCGAAGGCGAGGAACGAACCCCAGTCGTGGCCGACGAGGGTCAGGCGATCGAGGCCCAGGGCCTCGATGAACGCATCGAGGTAGCGGATGTGGTCGTCGATCTCGTAGTCGATGTCGGGCCGATCCGACAGCCCGTAACCGATCAGATCCAGCGCGATCAACCGCCCCCGGCCCTCCAGCTCGGGCAGCACGTGGCGCCACAGGTAGGACCAGGTCGGCTGGCCGTGCAGGAACAGCACCGGGTCGCCGCTGCCGCGCTCGACATAATGCATCCGCGAGCCGAGCACGTCCGCGTAGTGCGACGCATGGGGAAAATCCGCCGGCTTGCTCGCTGCCATGGGATCCGCCTCCTTCATGCCATCGGCCCCGCTGCGACCCGAGCCCCCGCGCAAAGTTCCCCACGCTCCCAGCGCCGGGCCCAGTGCGCTTTCCTCCCGAGGGGCCATCGGCTCAACCAGCCGGATCGCGCCCCGGGGCCGCCATCCAGGTGGCCCCGCTGCCGAACGGGGCCGCAGGCGCGCCTGCGCCGAAGGCGAACGCGTGCATCACCACACGCCGCTGCTGCAGTGATCGCGGGCGACGGGCCATGGCGGTGCGTGCCCGCGACCGGCCCGCGCACGTGCTCGCCGCGTTCGAAAAACGAGCCCACGATCGGGGTTGTCGCGCCGCCTCGAGCCCGGCCCATGGCGGCCCGGAACCGGTCGGCCGTCGCCATTGCCGGGCTGTACCACCGGTGTCGCACTCGTATACTGCGGGCAGCGTCGAGCATGGCTGCTGCGACGATGCGTCACCCGATCGGGAGGGACGAGTGCGCGAACCGGTACCGGAACCGGGAGTCGAGGCGAACGCGCCGGGCTACGCACGGCGTGGCCCCGCGACGTCACGCCGGCGCTATCGCCACCAGGGCGAGGTGAACTATTGCCCCCGGATGATCGGCCTGGGCCTCGGGGCGGTAGCCGTGGGGGCCGTGTTGTACGAGCTCGACGCCGCCGCGGGCTGGTGGATCCTGCTCGTCGTCAACGGTTTCGTCTGGCCGCATCTCGCCCTGCTCCTTTCCTGTCGCGCGAAGGATCCCGATCGCGTCGAGCACGCCAACCTGCTGCTGGACTCGGCACTGGTCGGCCTGTGGATCCCGGTGATGCAGTTCAATCTGCTGGCGAGCGTCGTGATCGCCGTCATGGTCTGGATGGACAACATCGCCGTGCACGGGACGCGGCTGTTCCTCGAGGGCCTGCTGGCCAGCGCCGTCGGCGTGATCCTGGGCCTGCTGGTCGCCGGCCCCGCCTGGCGGCCCGACCCGAGCCTGCTCACCGTGGCCTGCGTCGTCCCCATGCTGCTCGTCTATCCGCTGCTCATCGGCTGGTGGACCAACCGCATCCTCCGCCGACTCGACGAGAAGCGCCGGACCCTGGAGCGCCTGAGCCAGCTCGATGGCCTGTCCGGCCTCAACAACCGCCAGTACTGCGAGTACCTGGCACGCCGGGAATTCAGCCGGGCGCGGCGCCACGAGACGCCGTGCACGCTGCTGCTGCTGGACATCGACCGCTTCAAGGAGTTCAACGACGCCCATGGCCATCTCGCCGGCGACGAGGTGATCCGCAGCATGGGACAAACCCTGCGTGACAGTGTCCGGGCCGAGGATATCGTCGGGCGCTACGGCGGTGAGGAATTCGTCGTGGTCCTGACGAGTACCGGTGCCGAGGGTGGGATGACAAAGGCGGAATACATCCGCCAGTCCGTCGGCGAGGCCCATCGGCGGCATGGGGGCCTGACCGTCAGCATCGGCGTGGCCGAGATCGAGCCGGACATGGCCGACTTCACCGACTGGGTGGAACGCGCCGACCGCGCCCTCTACCGGGCCAAGGCCCTCGGCCGCGATCGCTGCATCGCCCACGG
>CAZVFN010000165.1:0-4878 GCA_964626335.1 uncultured Ectothiorhodospiraceae bacterium | reverse complement strand
TTTAACGGAAGTTCTTCGATCTTTCTCGGCGAGGCATCGTGGTGACTGGCGAGGCGCGCCGACGAGCCATGGCGCCCCCCATGGTGAGGAGGCGCAGCGCCGCCAGGCGCCGCGAGGGCCGGCGAAAAGACGGCGAACTTTCGTTAAAGGACACTAGATGCCGCCCCTGCACGGATCGTTCCTTTTTTGATCTGTGTTGATCTGTGTTGATCCGTGGTCCGGGAATCACGTTCCGTGTGCCCACCTGCTTCCAGGGAAGCCCCCGCGAGGTACGCCCGGTCCGCGGCAGCATGCGTGCCATTGCTCGACGCGTTCGTGCGCCTCGCCGCTTCGCGGCTGGCGCGCCAAACCGCTCCCGTCGCATTGGCCGTTTCATTCGGGGTTCCATCGAGCGCTAGCCCTGGTCTCGGATCGAATCACGCCTGAAGCGCCGCGATGCGCTCGCGCTGGTCGCGCAGCTCGCTGAGCGAGTGGTCCATGTCGGCGCGTTTGTCACGTTCCTTCTGGACGACATCGGCCGGGGCCTTGTCGACGAAGCCGGCATTGTCGAGCTTGCCGTCGACGCGCTCGATCTCGTGCTCGAGGCGGGCGATCTGCCTGTCCAGGCGCGACAGCTCGGCGTCGCGGTCGATCAGGCCGCCGAGCTGCACCAGCAGCTTGAGGTCGCCGACGATGGCCGTGGCCGCGCCCGAGATGCTCGCCTCGTCGTCGATCCAGTCGAGTGAGTCCAGGCGGGCGAGGGCCTTCAGCGCGTCGGACAGCGCGGCCGCCCGGCGCCGGTCGTCGTCGCCCCCCGCCGCGAGCAGCAGCGGCACCCGCTGGCCCGGCTTGAGGTTCATGTCCGAGCGCACCCGGCGCACCTCCAGCACCACCTGCTGCAACCAGCCGATATCGGCCTCGGCGTCGGCGTCGATCCGCCTGTCATCCGCCTCGGGCCAGGGTGCGAGGGAGACGGTTTCGCCGCCGCGCCCGGCGAGCGGGGCGACCTTCTGCCACAGTTCCTCGGTGATGTACGGCATCAACGGATGCATCAATCGCAGCAGCGCCTCCAGCACGCGCACGAGCGTGCGCCGCGTGCCGCGCTTGCGCTCGCCGGGTGCGGCGTCGTCGGTGAGCACGGTCTTGGCGAGCTCGAGGTACCAGTCGCAGTACTCGTCCCAGGTGAACTCGTACAGCGCCTGCGACATCAGGTCGAAGCGGTAGGCCTCGATGTGCTCGCGCGCGGCGCGCTCGGTGGCCTGCAGGCGCGAGATGATCCAGCGGTCGGCAGCGGTGAGTTCGACCGGCTCGTCGCCGCGGCCCGTGTCCTCGTCCTCGGTGTTCATGAGCACGTAGCGTGTGGCATTCCACAGCTTGTTGCAGAAGTTGCGATAGCCCTCGACGCGCCCGAGGTCGAAGCGGATGTCGCGGCCGGTGGAGGCGAGCGCGCCGAAGGTGAAGCGCACCGCGTCCGTGCCGAAAGCGGGGATCCCCTCCGGGAACGCGTTGCGCGTCATGCGCTCGATCGCGTGACGCTTCTGCGGCTGCATCATGCCCGAGGTGCGCTTGGCCACCAGGCCCTCGAGGTCGATGCCGTCGATCAGATCGATCGGGTCGAGCACGTTGCCCTTCGACTTGGACATCTTGTTGCCTTCGGAGTCGCGCACCAGCCCGTGGATGTAGACCTCGTGGAAGGGCACGTCGCCCATGAACTTGAGCCCGAACATGATCATGCGGGCGACCCAGAAGAAGATGATGTCGAAGCCGGTGACGAGCACCGAGGTCGGATAGAACGTCTTCAGCGCGTCGGTCTGCTCGGGCCACCCGAGCGTCGAGAAGGGCCACAGGGCGGACGAGTACCACGTGTCGAGCACGTCCTCGTCGCGCGTGAGGGCGACGTCGTCGCCGAGGCGGTACTTGGCGCGCACGTCGGCTTCGGTGCGCGCCACATAGACGTGACCGTGAGCGTCGTACCATGCGGGGATGCGGTGCCCCCACCAGATCTGGCGCGAGATGCACCAGTCCTGGATCTCTTCCATCCAGTTGAAGTAGGTCTTCGCCCAGTTGCCCGGTACGAACTCGATGCGCCCGTCGCGCACGGCCTCGATCGCGGGCTCGGCCAGCGGGCGGATGTGCACGAACCACTGGTTCGTGAGGTAGGGCTCGATGACCGCGCCGGTGCGGTCGCCACGCGGGATCATGAGCTTGTGCTCGTCGACCTGGGCCAGCAGGCCGGCGACCTCGAGATCGGCGACGACGCGCTCGCGGGCCTCGAAGCGGTCCAGATGACGATAGGCCTCGGGCACGTGCTCGTTGGTCTGAGCCTCCGGCGTGAAGATGTTGATCGGCTCCATGCCGTGGCGCTCGCCGACCGCGTAGTCGTTGAAGTCGTGCGCCGGCGTGATCTTCAGGCAACCGCTGCCGAAACTGGGGTCGACGTACGAATCCGCCACGATCGGGATCCGGCGTCCCGTCAGCGGCAGATCGACGTAGTGACCGACCAGGTGGTTGTAGCGCTCGTCATCCGGATGCACGGCCACCGCGGTGTCGCCGAGCATCGTCTCCGGGCGGGTCGTCGCCACGGTGACGTGGCCCTCGCCGTCGGCGATCGGGTAGCGGATGTGCCAGATGTGGCCCCGCTCTTCCTCGGACTCGACCTCGAGGTCGGAGACGGCCGTGTGCAGAACCGGGTCCCAGTTGACGAGGCGTTTGCCCCGATAGATCAGGCCCTCGTCGAAGAGCTGGACGAAGGTCTCGGTCACCGCGTCGGAGAGCCCGTCGTCCATCGTGAAGCGCTCGCGGCTCCAGTCGGGCGAGGCCCCGAGGCGCCGCAGCTGCAGCGAGATCTGGTTGCCCGATTCCTCCTTCCATTGCCACACGCGCCGCACGAACGCCTCGCGGCCGAGCTCATGGCGGCTCGTGCCCTCGGCCTCCAGCTGGCGCTCGACTACCATCTGGGTCGCGATGCCCGCGTGGTCCGAGCCGGGTTGCCAAAGGGTCTTGTCGCCGCGCATGCGGTGATAGCGGATGAGCGTGTCCATGATTGTGTCCTGGAACGCGTGCCCCATGTGCAGCGTCCCGGTCACGTTCGGCGGCGGGATCATGATGCAGAAGGGTGGTCCGTCGCCCTGCGGCCTGAAATGGCCGTTGCGCTCCCAGAAGTCGTACCAGCGGCGCTCGATCGCTTGCGGGTCGTAGGTCTTGGCGAGCGTGGTCATGCGACGATTCCCGGTTGCGGCAAGGGCCAGGTGGGCCATGCGGATATTTCGAGACCGCTGCGGGCGCGGCGGGTGCCAGGGGGCAGTCCGGGAAACCCCGCGCCCGGGGCGCGTTCGCCGGCGGCACCCTCGGGCGACCGCTCACCTCAAGAGGGAGCCACCAGGCTCGTGTCGCGATCACCACCAGTTCGCCGGGAGCGATTCTGCGCACCGGGCCCGACAGTGCTGTGCGCAGGGATGCGCCGCGCGAAAACCGCTTGCTGTGGCACGCGCTCGCCGTGGTCTCGGGTTGCCCGGACAGCCCTTCGGAGCACGCGCCGTGCGCCCTTGGATGACCGGAATATCCGCGTGGCCCACTGGAAACCTGGAAAGATAGCATACCGGGCGCGCGTCTCCGAGCCGGCGGTGGCTGCACGGGTGCGCGGCCGGTACCCTGCCGTGGCCCATCGCCGGAGCCGCCCATGGACCGCTGGCCGCATCGCATCGTCTGCCTGACCGAGGAGACCACCGAGACCCTGTATCGCCTCGGCGAGCAGGAGCGCATCGTCGGCATCTCCGGCTTCACCGTGCGCCCGCCCGAGGCACGGCGCGACAAGCCCAGAGTCGCGGCGTTCACGAGCGCGAAGCAGAGCCGGATCCTCGAGCTCGAGCCGGACCTGGTCCTCGGTTTCTCCGACCTGCAGGCGGACATCGCCGCCGAGCTGATCCGTGCCGGGATCGAGGTGTACGTCTTCAACCATCGCTCGCTGGCCGGGATCCTCGGCATGGTCCGCCGGGTCGGCGCGCTCGTGGGTGCGGCCGACCGGGCGGAGCACATGGCGGCGGCGTTCGAGGCGCGCGTGGACGCGGTGCGCTCGGCCGCGGCTGCCCTGCCGTGGCGCCCGCGTGTCTACTTCGAGGAATGGGACGACCCGATGATCAGCGGGCTGCGCTGGGTCAGCGAGCTGATCGACGCCGCCGGCGGCGCCGATTGTTTCCCGGAGCGGGCGGCGCGCCCCGACGCGAAGGGCCGCATCATCGCGGACCCGGCCGAGGTCATCGCCCGCGCGCCCGACGTGGTGATCGGCTCGTGGTGCGGCAAGCGCTTCCGTCCGGACAGGCTGGCTGCCCGGCCGGGCTGGGACGCGATTCCCGCCGTGCGCAGCGGGCGGCTCCACGAGATCAAGTCCTGCGACATCCTCCAGCCGGGCCCGGCCGCGCTGACCGACGGCCTCGACCAGCTCGCCACCCATATCCGGGCCGCGGCAGTCGGCGGATAGAACCACGCATGGGCACGAACGCTGCCGCAGCGCCGATCGTACCGCGCGGGAGCTTCGCTGAAACCGTGGCGGCACAAGGAACGTGACTTCTGAACCACGGATCAACACAGATCGGATGCCCTTTAACGAGAGTGCGCCGGCTTTTCGCCGGCCCTCGCGGCGCCCGGCGGCGTTGCGCCGCCTCGCCATGGGGTGCGCCATGCCTCGTCGGCGCGCCTTGCCAACCGCCGCGATCACTTGCCGAGCAACCGCGGCGAACTGCCGTTAACGGGCACTCGGAGCCTGTCCAGGAAACCCGGAGCCGACTGCGCGCGCCAAATCGGCTGCGATTGCCGATCGCTCGACTCACAGGGTCCCCACCATGCTCGTTTCACGATCGAAAGCATCGCGTCGCCGTGCCACGCGCTCGCTACGGCTCAGGT
>CAZVFN010000164.1:0-4998 GCA_964626335.1 uncultured Ectothiorhodospiraceae bacterium | reverse complement strand
GCGCGCACGTCGAGCTGGCTGAGCTGCTTCTTCGTGCCGCCGGGCGAGGTGATCTCGGCGCTGACGCCGACGGGGAACAGCAGCGTGGCCTGGCGCTCGCCGGCGTCGTCCGTCTGCCCCGGGCCGCGGGCGACCTGGAACGGCTCGCTCGTATCGGTGAGGTCGACGGTCGAGACCTTGTCGCTCAGGGGCGTCATGACGACCGGTTCGGCGTGCGCCGTGTCCTCCCACTGCGGCTTGACGGTGCGCTGCACCGGCAGATAGCCGTCCTTGTTGTATTCGACGGTGATGACGCCGCCGCCATTGACGGCGAGGTCGAAGCGTCCGTCGGCGCGGCTCGCGGTGCGGCCGTATTCGGGGTGGCCGAGGATGGTGACCTCGACACCGGGCAACGGGTTGCCGGCCCGGTCGCGGACCTCGCCGCGCACGACGGCGACGCGCTCGGGCTCGATCGTCGCTTCGGCGACACCCTGCTGGATGGGGTCATTGCCGCTATAGAGGAAGTCGGCCCGGTCGGACAGGGGCGGGGTGCCGGTGGCCGGCGGTTCCGGGGCTACGGCGGCGGGATCGGGGGGAACGTCGAGACCGGCCACGACGCCGCTCTTGTCGCTGGTGTTGCCGGCCTTGTCCTCGACCTGCAAGGCGAAGGTATCACCGTTGTCGCCGCTCACGATGGTACGAAACGCACCCGCGCTGTTCACTGTGACGCGGCTCGTTTCATCCGTATCGACGTTGGTCACCACGACGGTAGCGCCACTTTCCGCGGCGCCAGTGTTGCCGGCGACGACGACGGTACCGTCCGCATCATCGATCGTCGTGGTCACTTGTTCGGCATCGACGCCCAGGGGCACGGCCGTGTCACGAGTAACCGTAATGCTGCGCTCTCGCGTGTTGCCCGCCCGATCTTCCGCAACGATCCGGATGGACCTCGCACCGTCGCTGTCGAGCGACACCCGCACCGAGAACCCCCCATCGATCCCGACCGAGGCCATACGGCCGTCCACTCGGAGACTGCCCGTCTCGGAAAGACGTCCAGTGACGGCGATCGAGTCCGCGTTCGTGACCGCTCCGGGCACGCCTGCGTCCAGGGTGATTTTCGGGGCTTGCGTATCCAGGGTGAATGCTGCGGTTGCCGGTTTCGATTCGAGATCCGCCCCATCGGTGACGCGTGCCGCGAGCGCGTATTCTCCGTCCGCTTGCGCAGGCAATGTGCACTCGACGCGCGAAGAGTCGACGGACGGGCAATCGACCTCGACCGCCTTGCCGTTGAGCGTGAACGACGGACTTTCGGGACGTACACCCGTGCCCGCATCGCGCCACTCGAGCGCGATGCTCGGGGCCTCGGTGGCGACCACGGCGTTGGCGCCGGGTGCCGTGATACGCAACCTGGGGCGGAATGTGTCGGCGAGCAGGGTGAGACCGGTGACGACCCCAAGCCCGCCGTCGAGGGCTGTCTCGCGCTCGATCGCTCCGTCGCGGGTTGCGCGGTACAGGCCCCGGTCGGTCGCGAACCACAATGCCCCCGTGCGCGGGTCGGCGCGGGCTGTGGTAATCGTATCCGTGATTCCTTGATAACCGGGGACGAGGCGTTGTCGCTCGGCCAGGTTCGAGTCGAGATGGACCAACGAACCATCCCCGAGGACGGCCCATGCCCCGTTGCGACTATCGGCCTCCAGCGCCTGGACACCGGCGGCGGACTCGACTCGCGTCACCCGCTCTCCGCGAGCGTCGAACGCGGTCACACCACCGACATCCCCGACCCAGAGGCGGTCGGGCGACGGCTGCGTCAGAGCCTGGGCATCGGACACCGGCCATTCGCGACTGACCCGGCCCTTGCGGTCATAGCCCACGACCCGTCCCGCCTCGAGTGCCCAGACCATGAGCGCTCGATCGGTGTGCGGGTTGGCCCCGGCGGGGCGGGTGGTGCCATCGGGTTGCTGTGGCCGGCCTGCGTACTCCAGGGCCTCGACGCCACCGGTCAGGTCGGCCGACCAGCGCTCCCTCAGTGTGGCGTCAAAAGCGGTCAGGCGCGATTTCCCGTCCTCGCCGGCGAGCACTGCCCAGACCCGCTGTCCATCGGGGCGAGCCGCACCCAGTTCGAGCCGCTCCCCGTCCAGGACGCGTCGGGCGATCTCGGTGTCCGGCGCGAGCCGGCGGTCGAGCGAGAGCCTGCGCAGCGTCGTGCGACCGGCCCACAGGACCCCGGCCCGGGCTGCCCCGGTAACCGGGAATTCCGCGCTCGGCGACGAGGCCGCGGCAGCCCTCTGAACACGGGCCGCGGTCGTCCGATCATCCCCCGAATCAAGGGCGAGTCGTCGGCTGCCCTGCTGGCCGCTGATCCAGATCGCGGCACTCATTGCGGTGGCTTGTTGGGTTTCGCCCGGCTCACTACCGCCTGGGTCGTCCGATTCACCTGAGTCCGTGGAGTCGTCCGAGCCCGAGTCCTCACCCCCGCAACCCACGACAAGGGCAACAACGGACAAGGAAAGCAGGACCCCGGCAAGCAAGCGGTGCGCTCGGGAAAGGCATACACGGGTGGAGGGGCGACGATGGCGGATATCCATATCCGAACTCCTGAAAATCGTTTCGGTGGGGTCCTCCCACTTTTCGGAGACTGACGCGCATCGCTCACCGTGTCAACGACGGCGTCCGGCGGACACGTGATCCGGACTCTCTGCAGGAGTGACATGTCCCTGTTGTATAACTTGCCGGTACGCGGCCAAGGCCTCTGTCAAGGAACCCATCGTCGGGCTACCCGCCCGCATTGCCGCGCACATGTGACACTCAGCCGGGACACGGCGCCGCACCGGGTTCAGATCGTGCGGCAATCGACGGCTGCACACGCGGTCCCGAGCCCGCGTGATGGCGGGTCTTGTTCCACGACAGCGTTCGATGGAGCGCTCGACCGCTTGCCCTGGGCGCTTCGAGCGGCACCGACGGATTCGGTCGTAAATACCCGGATTACGGACTCGCCTCCATAGCGGCTACTGACGCATCATTCGGTCATGCCGATGGTGGACACGGCGGTCGCGTCGTTGCCCCAGCTGCGGCGGATGAAGGTGGACACGGCGGCGATCTGCGGATCGCTCAGCTGCGGGAACCGCGGCATGCCGTGCGGGTAGGGGTTGCCCGGCGTGCTGGCCGGGAAACCGCCGGCGCGAATGATGCGCACCACGTTCGCCGGGTTGCGCTGCGTGACCGTGCGGTTGCCGGCGAGGCTCACGACGCCCGGGTCGCCGCGCCCGTCCTCGCCGTGGCAGTCGGCACAGTGCTCGCCGTAGAGCCGATCTCCCGCCTTCATCAACGGCTCGATCCTACCGCTCGGCGGGCGCCGCCAGGTGGCGTCGGGCACCACCGCGCGCCGGGGCGTCGCGCGCAGGTAGGCAGCCATGGCCCGGGCGTCGGCGGGCTGCAGGTACTGCAGGCTGTCGTGGACCACGCCGGCCATGGGCCCGAGCATGATCGCGGCATCGGAGCGCCCGCTGGTCAGGAAATCGGCCGCGCGCTCGACGGACCAGTCCTGCAGGCCCGCCTCGTCGGGGCTCGCCAGCGACGGCGCGTACCAGCCCTGCACGCGCCCGCCCGGTGCGGTATCGGCCGTGCGGAGCGCGCCGAAGGCCCCGCGCTGGCGGTGACATTCGTTGCAGTGGCCGAGGCCCTCGACGAGATAGCGCCCCCGCTGCCGGCGCTCGTCCCACGCCGGGCGATCCGGCAACGGTCCCGGCTCGAAGAACAGGCGCTGCCACGCGTTGACCAGCGGGCGGAAACCGTACGGGAAATCGAGGTCATGGACCCCGGTGCGGCGCTCGACCGCCGGCAGCGATTGCAGCCAGGTGAAGATCGCGTCGACGTCCGCGGTGCGCATGCGCGTGTAGCTGGGATACGGGCACGCCGGGTACAGCGGTGCCCCGTCGGCCCGGCGCCCGCGCAGCAGCGCGTCGCGGAACTGCTCGCGCGACCAGTCGCCGATGCCCGTCGCCGAATCCGGCGTGATGTTGGGCGTGCGGAAGGTGCCGTACGGCGTCTCGAGCGCGTAACCGCCGGCGAGCGTCTCGCCGCCCGGCGCCGTGTGGCAGCCCGCACAGTCGCCGACGCGCGCCAGGTAGCGCCCGCGCTCGGCGCGCGCCGCGCGGTCACTCGCCGCCGGTGCCTGCGCGGCTGCGGAGCGCTCCGGGTGCCCGGGCGCGATCACGAGGGCCGCCGCGAGCAGCACGGCGAGCAGCAGCAGCCCGGGCACGATCCAGCGCGCCGGCCCGCCCATCACGGGCGCTCCGGGCGTTCGACGCTGCCGCAGGTCATGGGCGGGTCCTTGAGCGGGCCAGCCGCGGGCTCGGTGTGCTCGGGCAGCGGCCGCGAGGCCAGCCACGCCGCCACCGCCTCGATGTCGCGCTCGCCGAGGCGTTGCGCGATCTTCGCCATGCAGTCGGGCGGCGCCGCGTTGCGCCGCCCGACGCGCCATCCCCCGAGCTGCCCCGAGATGTAGTGCTGCGGCAGGCCGATCAGCCCGGGCACGTTCGGCTTCACGCCCGCCAGGCGCTCGCCGTGGCAGGCCTCGCAAGCGGGGATGTCCCGCGACGGGTCGCCGCGGCGCACGAGCTCCGCGCCACGCTCGCGCAGCGCCGCACGCCGCGGGGGCTGAGCCGGGTCCGGGTAGGGCGGCGCCTGGCGCGCGAAGTATTCGGCGATCCGCGCCAGGTAGTCATCCGACAGCCAGCGCACCATGCGCGTCATGGTGGCGTCGTGGCGACGATGGGTGCGGAAGTTGATCAGCTGGTTGTAGAGATAGCCGGCGGGCTTGCCCTCGATCCGCGGGATGTAGCCGTCCTCGATCTCGATGCCCGCGGAGCCGTGGCAGGCGGTGCAGGCGCGGACCCGGCGCTCCATCGCCTCGGGCCCGGGCGCGGCCGTCGCCGGCGCGGCGACCAGCAGCCCCGCGAGCAGCAACAGCGCCCGCGGGCGCGACGCGCGGCACCGCCGTGACCGGGCCCGCATGAGTCG
>CAZVFN010000163.1:0-5015 GCA_964626335.1 uncultured Ectothiorhodospiraceae bacterium | reverse complement strand
ACCGCAGAGCGTTACCCAACTTCCCGCATGGCCCACTAGTAGGTCAGACGCCGTAGTAGGCGCGGTACCACTCGACGAAGCGGCGCACGCCCTCCTCCACCGGGGTGTCGGGGGAGTAGCCGACGTCGCGCTCGAGGGCGCTGGCGTCGGCCCACGTGTCGGGCACGTCGCCGGGCTGCATCGGCAGCAGTTGCTTCTCGACGCTTTTGCCGAGCGCCTGCTCGAGCACCTCGATGTAGCGCATCAGCTCGACGGGGCGGTTGTTGCCGATGTTGTAGATGCGGAACGGGGCGTCGCTGGTGGCCGGGTTCGGGCGGTCGCTGTCCCACTCGGGGTCGGGCTCGGCCGGGTGGTCGGAGGCCGCAACCACGCCCTCGGCGATGTCGTCGATGTAGGTGAAGTCGCGCTTGTGGTGGCCGTAGTTGTAGACGTCGATCGGCTCGCCCGCGAGGATCGCCCGCGTGAACCGGAACAGGGCCATGTCCGGGCGGCCCCAGGGGCCGTAGACGGTGAAGAAGCGCAGGCCCGTGGCCGGCAGGCGGAACAGGTGCGCGTAGCTGTGCGCCATCATCTCGTTCGCCTTCTTCGTGGCGGCGTAGATGGCGAGCGGGTGATTGGTGCCCTCGCGCTCGGTGAACGGCATGTTCGTGTCGGCGCCGTAGACCGAGCTGGTGGAGGCGTAGGTGAGGTGCTCGACACCGCGGTGGCGGCAGCCCTCGAGGATGTTCATGAAACCGACGACGTTGCTGTCGACGTAGGCGTGCGGGTTCTCGATCGAGTAGCGCACGCCGGCCTGCGCCGCGAGGTGGACGACGCGGTCGAAGCCGCCCTCGAACACGCGCTCCATGGCGCTGCGATCGGCGACGTCGGTGTGCTCGAAGCGGAATGCCGGGTACGGGTCCAGGCGGGCGAGGCGCGCCTCCTTGAGGGTGACGTCGTAGTAGTCGTTGAGGTTGTCCAGGCCGACGACGCTGTCGCCGCGCTCGAGCAGCGCCCGGGCCACGTGGTAACCGATGAAACCGGCCGCGCCGGTGACGAGGATGTTCATGGGGACTCCCGGGGTCCGTGCGGGGTGGACCGTGCGTTCGGCGACGGGCTACGCGGATCGAGCGCGGTGATTCTTGGCGTCATCGCCACGAGCCGCTCGCAGGCCGGCTGTCGGCGGCCCGCTCGCAGTGGCGAGCGACGGGCAGGCGATCGCGAGCAGGCTCGCTCCCACGGGCTCACTGCACTGCCCGCCCCGGCGGATCGGTTGGAGGGGGATGAATCCGCGCCGGGGCGCTCGAGGCCCTTCATAGCCGCCCGTCGACCTGGTCGCGGTCGAAGATGTACTTGACGTCGAACAGCACGCCCCGCGGCTCGAGGTAGCGGCGGATCGCCTCGGCGCCCATGTCGCGGAACTGCTGGTGGCCGACGGCGAGCACCACGGCGTCGTAGCCGCCGGGCTCGAGGGCGTCGAGGTCGGCCATCGCGAGGCCGTACTCGTGGCGGGCCTCGTCGGGGTCGACGTTGGGGTCGTGCACCGTCACGCGGGCGCTGTAGCTCTCGAACTCGTGGACGATGTCGACCACGCGCGTGTTGCGCAGGTCCGGGCAGTTCTCCTTGAACGCGAGACCGAGCACGAGGATCCGCGCGTCGACGACGTGCAGCCGGCGCTGCAGCATCAGCTTGATCACCCGCGCGGTGATGTACTCGCCCATGCCGTCGTTGAGCCGGCGCCCGGCCAGGATCATCTCGGGGTGGTGGCCGACCGCCTGGGCCTTGTGCGTGAGGTAGTAGGGGTCGACGCCGATGCAGTGGCCGCCGACCAGGCCCGGGCGGAACGGCAGGAAGTTCCACTTCGTGCCGGCGGCGCGCAGCACGTCCTCGGTGTCGAGGTCGAGGCGGTCGAACAGCAGGGCGAGCTCGTTGACGAGCGCGATGTTGACGTCGCGCTGGGTGTTCTCGATGACCTTCGCGGCCTCGGCGACGCGGATGCTGGCGGCGCGGTGCGTGCCCGCGGTGATCACGCGCGCGTAGAGGGCGTCGACGTACTCGCCCGCCTCGGGCGTGGAGCCCGCGGTGATCTTCGGGATCGAGCTCACCCGGTGCTCGCGGTCGCCGGGGTTGATGCGCTCCGGGCTGTAGCCCGCATGGAAGTCGCGGTTGCACCCGAGCCCGGAGACGCGCTCGATGACGGGGATGCAGTCCTCCTCGGTGGCACCCGGGTAGACGGTCGACTCGTAGACGACGAGGGTGCCGGGCGCGATGACGTGGCCGACGGTCGTGCTGGCCGCGTGCAGCGGGCGCAGGTCCGGGCGGCGGTGGGCGTCGATGGGGGTCGGCACCGTGACGATGAACACGTCGCAGCCGCGCAGGTCCTCGGCGTCGTCGCTCAGCGTCAGGCGCTCGGCGGCGGCGAGCGCCTCGCCCGGGACCTCGCCGGTGTCGTCGTGGCCGGCGCGCAGATCGGCGATGCGATGCGACTTGATGTCGAAGCCGATGGTGTCGAAGTGGCGGGCGAACTCCACCGCCAGGGGCAGGCCGACGTAGCCGAGCCCCACGATACCCACGCGGGCGCGCTCCAGGGGAGGCAAGATCATTCGCTGTCCATCCGTGATTGCTGCGCGAAACCGGCCCGCCGGCGCGGTTGGCCGTCGGCGACGCCGCCGGCCGACCCACTATAGCGGCTCCCGCGCGCGCGGCAAGGCCCGGCGGCCCGCGGCCGCCGGGGGGGCGGGCGCCTCAGAAGGGGATGTCGTCGTCGAAGTCGTCCGCCGGGGGCGAGCCGCCGCTCTCCTGCTGACCACCGCTGCGCTGGCCGCCTCCGCCGCCACCACCGGACGGGGCACCGCCACCACCGCCACCACCGCCACCGCCGCGGCCGCCGAGCATCTGCATGTCGTTGGCGACGATCTCCGTGGTGTAGCGGTCATTGCCCTGCTGATCCTGCCACTTGCGCGTCTGCATCCGGCCCTCGACGTAGACCTGCGAGCCCTTCGCGAGGTACTCGCCCATGATCTCGGCGAGGCGGTTGAAGCCGACGATGCGCACCCACTCGGTGCGCTCCTGCTGCTCGCCCGACTGGCGGTCCTTCCAGCTCTCGGAGACGGCGATGCGGATGTTGGTGACCGCCGTCCCGCTGGGCGTGTAGCGGGTCTCGGGGTCGGCGCCGAGATTGCCGATGAAGATGCACTTGTTGACGCCTCTGGCCATGGGGCTGCTCCTTTTCGCGGCACGTGTCCGTTCGTGCCCGCATAGGTTCGCTCGAGTTGGCTCCGGGCCGGCCCGCCGGCCGGTCCAGGCGCGCGATTATCGCATAAGCGGGGCCGGCTGAGGGCTGAGGGCGAAGGGCGGCAGGTGGCGGGGGATGGGCGAAGCGCAGACTGCCCCGTGGGGGACAGGCTCCGTGCAGGAGCGGGCGTGCCCGCGGACCGACGGGGGTGCACGGGCCGCGATGCCGGGCGACGGCTGCGGCGGACCGCGGTCAGGCGTCGAAGCCGGCCTCGCGAAGGGCCTCGGGCTGGAAGGCGTCGCGGTCGACCTTGAGGTAGGCGACGCCCTCCTCGGCGACGACGACGGCCTCCTCGACCCCGGGCATGCCGGAGAGCTGGCGGGCGATGCCGTCGGGGTTGCCCACCCTGCCGTGGCCCAGGGGCACGATCCGGCTGTCGACCTGGGCCGGGATGTGCATCGTGCGGGCGACGAGCATCCACGCGGCGACGACGACGCCGAGCACGCCGAAGATCAGCGGCGGCCCCCCGAGGCCGCTGAGCACGCCGGCCCCGGCACCGCCGGTGAAGGCGCCGAGGAACTGGGAGGTCGAGTAGGCGCCCATGGCGGTGCCCTTCTGCGCCACGGGCGCGCTGCGCGACACCAGCGCGGGCAGGATCGCCTCGAGCACGTTGAAGCCCGCGAAGAAGAGCAGCAGCGCCAGGCCGATGCCGATGACGCTCTCGCCGTAGACGCCGAGGCCGGCATGGGCGAGCGCGATCAGCGCGAGCGAGACGAGGAACACGGCGCGCGTGCGGTCGCGGCGCTCGGCGAGGATCACGAGCGGGCCCATCAGCGCGAGCGAGCCGCCGAAGACGGGCAGGTACACCTCCCAGTGATCCGGGCTCGCGAGGCCGGCGTCGGCGAGCGCCAGCGGCGCGCCGACGAACGTGCCGGTCATGACCAGGTGCAGCACGAAGATGCCGCCATCGAGGCGCAGCAGCTCGGGGTTGGCGAGCACGGCCCGCACCTGCGAGCGCGCCGGCCGCGCGTCGCGGTGCACTCGCTGCACGCGCGGGTTGGGCACGGCCCAGAACAGCAGGACCAGCGCCACCAGCCCGAACGTCGTCGAGACCCAGAACAGGTCGGCGACGCTGAACCACGCGCTGAACACGGGCCCGAGCACCAGCGCCGCCGAGAAGGACAGGCCGATGCTGATGCCGATGATCGCCATCATGCGCGTGCGCACCGCGTCGCGCGTGAGGTCCGCGCCCAGGGCCATGAGCGCGGCGCTGACCGCGCCCGCGCCCTGCAGCGCGCGCCCGAGGATGAGCATGCCGATCGAGTCGGAGACGGCGGCGAGCGCGCTGCCCGCGGCGAACAGCAGCAGGCCGGCCGCGATCACGCGCTTGCGGCCGAAGTAGTCGGAGATCAGGCCGAACGGGATCTGCAGCAGCGCCTGCGTGAGCCCGTAGGCGCCGACGGCGATGCCGACCAGCAGCGGCGTGGCGCCGGGGTAATCGCGCGCTGCCAGCGCGAGCACCGGCATGACGAGGAACAGCCCGAGCATCCGCAGGCCGTAGATCGCGGCGAGCGCGAAGGCCGCCCGGCGTTCGGCGGGGATCATCTGCATCGTCGGCCCTCGCGTTCCGGTCCGCCCCGGTCAGGGCACCGGGAGGGGATCGGGCACGACGGGGATGGGGGCATGGGCTTTTGCCTGCTGCCGCGTGGACCGCGTATATTAGCAGGTTGGCTCTGCGCAGCGACAGGCGCCACGGGCCGCCCCGGGGGCCGCCGATGCGCCGCCCCGGCCGCCGCGCGCG
>CAZVFN010000162.1:0-5158 GCA_964626335.1 uncultured Ectothiorhodospiraceae bacterium | reverse complement strand
GCCGCCGGCCGCCGGCCGCCTGACTCAGAAGCGGTTCTTCCACTCGCGGATCACGGCGAAGACCTCGTCGCGCCCCGACAGCGCCCGCCCTGCGCGGTCCTCGGCGGCGCGCTGCACGGCCGGCTGCTCGCAGCGCAGGAACGGGTTGGTCGCGAGCTCCTCGGCGAGCTCGAACGGCACCGATGGCCGGCCGCTGTCGCGCAGCTCGCGCACGCGGATCTCGCGCTCGGCGAGTTGCTCGTTGTCGGGCTCCACCGCCCGCGCGAAGGCCAGGTTCGCCAGCGTGTACTCGTGCCCGCAGCAGCCGCGGGACTCGCCCGGCAATCCGGCCAGGCGCGCCAGCGACGCCGCCATCTGGGCGTGCGTGCCCTCGAACACGCGGCCGCAACCGCCCGCGAACAGGGTGTCCCCGCAGAGCAGCAGGCCGCCGCCGTGGAAGACGATGTGCCCGCGCGTGTGCCCTGGCGTGGCGATGACGTCGAAGGTGGTGCGCAGCTCGGGTACCTCGATCCGGTCGCCGTCGCCCACCGCGTGGTCCATGCCGGGCACGGGCTCGTCCGCGGGCCCGTGGACCGGCACTCCCGGATAGCGCCCGCGCACACGCTCGAGGCCGCCGACGTGATCCGGATGGCGATGCGTGACCAGGATGGCGGCCGGCTCGAGCCCGTGGGTCTCCAGCGCCGCCAGCACCGGCTCGGCCTCGCCCGGGTCGACGATCGCGCAGGCGGCGCCCCTGGGGTCCCGGATCAGCCAGATGTAGTTGTCCGACAGGGCGGGGACGGTAATCGGCTCGAGCATGGTGGCGCCTCCGTTCGGGGGTGGCCGCAGAGTGTAGCCCGGTGTCCGCGTGCCACCAACGGGCCGATGGCGCGCCGCGTTCGACACGACCGGATCACTGGACGATTTGGCCGATTCAGCGATTCGGACGACGCCGATCGGGTCATTCAATGTATTTCTTTCAATGGCTTGCGAGTGCTTTGCAAACGAGTGATGAACCGTGGAACGCAAACGCCGTCTTCGCCGGCAGACGGCATCCGATCCAGAATAATCAATTTTCGATCAATGGCTTGTGACGAATTGCTCGAACCACGATCAGGTATCGGCCGGCCGTCCCTGCCGGGCGTAGCGAACACCGTTCTCGTCGATCCAGGCGCTGATCAGGTGCGGCGGGGTGATGTCGAAATAGACGTTGCACGGGGTAATGTAATCGCCGTTCGGCGCGTCGAGGTCACCAGGGTCGAGGGCCTCCGGCTCGAACGTGGCGGCGCCGAAGGGAACCTGCTTGAAGCTCTCGCAGCAAACGTGGAATGGTACGCCCCGGTCGCGCGCGGCGAGCGCGAGCAGGTAGCTGCCGGCCTTGTTCACCAGGGAGCCGTCGACGAGGAGGGTGTCGGCGCCGACGAGCGCGACGCTCGCGTCACCGGCGAAGTGGCCGACCTGGGCGTCGGTGATGAAGCGCACGCGCACCCGGGCGCGGTCGAGGTAGCGCGCCAGGTTGCGGCCCTCGAGGCCGGGGCGCGACTCGGGCGTGATGACCTCGATCCCCGACGGCGCGAGCCCGCGCAGCGCCTCGAGCACGGTCGAGCTGAGCGACTGGGTGATGATGGTCGCGCCGGGGCCGATGAGCTGGGCCGCCTGGTGAGCCGCGGCCGACACGGCGTTGACGGAGTGCTCGGACAGCCCCTGGGCGATCGCCGCGGCCTCGTGGCGCAGCTCGGCCGCATCCGCCGGCTCGAGTGCGCCGACCCGGTCCATCCAGCGTTCGACCAGGTTGTGGATCGGCGCCATGCTCGGTCGGGCGTACTGCAGCTCCTCGCCGAAGCCGAGCAATGCCGCGCGCAGCCCCTCCAGGTCCGTCGCCGAACAGCTGCCCGCGAACTCGCCCAGGCTGTCGAGGGCCGCGCGCGCGAGCTGGCTGGCGCCGTTGATCCGGTCCCCGACGAGCTCGCGCCGGTGCAGGCGTCGGAACTGGGCGTCGTCCACCGCCGCCTCCCCCGATGCGCCTATTCGAGGTGCACCGCTTCCTCGATCGGGATCTCGAGGTCGAGCTCGGGCACCCGGATGACCGCCGCGGCGGAGAGGGTCTCGTTGCCCTGCAGGCGCCCGTCGTTGACCCGGTCCCGGACGGCCTTCTCGAGCTCGCGCTGGGCGGTGATGCCCACCTTCTTCAGGAAGGCCCGGACCTGCTTGTTGAAGACCTCTTCGTCCATTGGCGCGTCCCCGCTTGAATCAGCCGCCCCATCATACTGCCGCGCCGCTGGCTCCACCAAGGCGTGCTGTCCTCGGGACGCTTGCGGCCTCAGGCCTCGCGAGCCGCTGCCAGCGCCTGGTCGATATCGGCGAGGATGTCGTCGCTGTGCTCGATCCCGACCGAGAACCGGACCATGTCCTGGCTGACCCCGGCGCGCTCGAGCTCGGCCTCGTCGAGCTGGCGATGCGTCGTCGTCGCCGGGTGGCAGGCGATCGTCTTCGCGTCGCCGATGTTCACCAGGCGCGTGATCAGCTGGAGCGCGTCGATGAAGCGGGCGCCCGCCGCGCGTCCCCCCTCGATGCCGAACGACAGGATCGAGGCGGCGCGGCCGTCCATGTAGTGGCGGGCCAGCGGGTGGTCCGGGCTGTCGTCGAGGCCCGCGAACTTCACCCAGCGCACCTGGCCCTGGGCCCGCAGGTGCTCGGCCACGGCCTGGGCGTTGTCGCAATGGCGGTCCATGCGCAGCGGCAGGGTCTCGATGCCCTGCAGGATCTGGAAGGCGTTGTACGGCGACAGGGCGGCGCCCGTGTTGCGCAGCGGCCCGACGCGGCAGCGCGTGATGTACGCCGCGGCGCCGGCGGCTTCGGTGAAGACCACGCCGTGATAGGACGGGTCGGGCTCAGTGAGCATCGGGTAGCGCTCGCCGTGGTCGGCCCAGGGGAAGGTGCCCGAGTCGACCACGCAGCCGCCGACCGTTGTGCCGTGGCCGCCCATGTACTTGGTCAGCGAGTGGACCACGATGTCCGCGCCGTGCTCGATGGGCCGCCAGAGATAGGGGGTCGGGACCGTGTTGTCGACGATCAGCGGCACGCCGGCATCGTGCGCGATGCGCGCCAGCGCGGCGATGTCGACGACGTTGCCGGACGGGTTGCCGACGGTCTCGCAGAACACGGCCCGGGTGCCTTCGTCGACCAGGTCGGCGAGCCCCGCGTGGTCGTCGTGGGCGGCGAAGCGCACGTCGATGCCGATCGCGGGCATGCTGTGGGAAAACAGGTTGTACGTGCCGCCGTAGAGCTGGCTGGTGGTGACGATGTTGTCGCCGGCGCGCGCGATCGTCTGGATGGCGTAGGTGATCGCCGCCATCCCCGATGCCACGGCGAGGCCGCCGATGCCGCCCTCGAGCTCGGCCACGCGTTGCTCGAGCACCGCGTTGGTCGGGTTCATGATGCGCGTGTAGATGTTGCCCTCGACCTTGAGGTCGAACAGGTCCGCACCGTGCTGGGTGTCGTCGAAGGCGTAGGAGGTCGTCTGGTAGATCGGAACGGCCACGGCACGCGTCGTCGGATCGGGGGCATAGCCGGCGTGCACGGCACGGGTCTCGAATTCCACGGGAATGTCCTCGTCGGGGTCCGGTGCAAGCGGGTCGCGGTCGGTGGCCGCGAGGCCCCGTCGCGGAGATTACCACAGGCGGGCGCGATTCAGGCCGTCGGCGGGGCCGGGACGGCGGGAGACGCGCGCTCGCCCTCGCCCAGCGCCGCCAGCATGTCGCGCGGGGCGACGTTGCCCCGGCGGCCGCGCAACAGGCCGTGGATCTGTGCGTCGGCGATGCGCGTGTCGCCGCGCTGGAAGGACTGCTCGAGGTAGAGCCACTTGTGGTCCCAGCCGAGCAGGCGCGTGTGCAGCGCGAACGACTGCCAGGGCAGGAGCGGCTTGTGATACTCGATATCGATGCCGCGCACCAGCGGCATCCAGCGCTGCGCCCGGGCGACGGCGAGCAGGCCCGTCTGCTCCATGAGCGCGAGGCGCCCCAGGTCCATCAGCGAAAGGTAGCGGCCATTGTTGACGTGGCCGAGGAGATCGAGATCGGTGGGCCACACGCGCAGTCGCAGCGACGCGGGATCCAGCAGGTCCACGCGCGGGCGCCGGCGCAGCGCGAAATGCAGGTAGAGCAGGCGGAGCCAGAGGTTCATGCATGCCCGGCGGCTGCGAATCGGAGCGCAGCCTAGCACGCGGCGGGCGCGGGCGGCGCTCAGAGCTCGACGCCGTCGTCCTCCGCCTCGGTCTCGTCGGCCAGGGGCTCGCACCGGTCGGCGCGGTGCTCCAGCAGTTCCTCGATGTAGTCGTCCATCGCGTGTCCGGTGCCGTCATGCTCGCCCGGCTCGTGCCGGTGCTGCGCAGATTGCCCGGAAACGGTGACCGGATGGTGACAGCGCCATGCCGGCGCGACTCAGCTGCCGACCGCGTCGCCCCGCCCGCTGGCGCCGTGGCGGGCCAGCAGGCGCACGAACTCGCGCCGCGGGATGTCCTCGGCGCCCATGTGCTCGAGGTGGGGGCTGCTGAGCTGGCAGTCGATCAGGCCGACGTCCGGCGCGGCCGCGGTGTGCACCAGCGCGACCTTGGATGCGTCGGTCACGCGGCTGAACATCGACTCGCCGAAGAATACCCGCCCTAGCTTCACGCCGTAGATGCCGCCGACCAGATGCCCGTCCTGCCAGCATTCCAGGGACGTGGCGTAGCCGAGGCGGTGGAGCTCGATGTAGGCATCGATCATCGTCGGCACGATCCACGTGCCGGGGCTGCCCTGGCGCGGCGCGGCGCAGCCGTGGACCACGCCGGCGAAATCCGCGTCGCGCGTGACCCGGACGCGGTCCCGGTTGAGTGTCCGCCGCAGGCTGCGCGAGACGTGCAGGCGCTCGGGGCAGAGCACGCAGCGCGGATCGGGGCTCCACCACAGGATCGGCTCGCCGTCGCCGAACCACGGGAAGATCCCCTGCTGGTAGGCGTCGAGCAGGCGTCGCGGGCCGAGGTTGCCGCCCAGCGCGAGCAGGCCGTTCGGGTTCGTCGCCGCCTGGTCGGCGGCGGGGAAGGGGATCCGGTCGTCGTCCGGCGGGATCAGTGCGACGGCCATCGCGTCTTCCCGGGCTGAGGTCCGCAGAGGATGCCAAGTACGGCGCGCGATGTCCCTAG
>CAZVFN010000161.1:0-5242 GCA_964626335.1 uncultured Ectothiorhodospiraceae bacterium | reverse complement strand
CGACGAGTTTCTTGGACAGGCTCCTAGAAGGGTCGTCGGGTGCGTTCCGCGGCGAATGCCCGACGGGGCTCGTCCGCAATACCGCGTCCCCGGCGCGAGCGCATCGCGAGCACGCTCGCTCGCACACGCATCCCGTCAAGGCACGGCCGGCTGCCCTGGCAGGCGCGCGCTCGCTCGCGATCACCACCCGATACGCCAGTGGACCGTTCGGGGCCGCCCGTCGGTGGATCGGGGTCACCCCCGGTTCCCGCGGCCGCGAAGGCTCGAGCATGCCGCTCCCGGACCCGATGAACCGACGCGTCCGCCGGTGCCGGCCGCGTTGCGCTTCCCCCCCCTGGCCGGCGATGAACCGCACAGGGTGCTCCACGATACAGCGCGCCGGGAACGGTTCTCTGCAGACTCGCGGAGAACACAGAGTGTGCACGGGCGGGCACGACGCGGAGGTCGCCGGTCGACGCGCCAACGCGATGCGGCGTTCGAACGGCAAGCGGTCATGCCCGGCGTCGATGTCCGGCTGAACCACCGGCGGGACCGGCGCAAACGGCCGCGATTCGCGAAGACCGGGCGCCGGCACTCCGGGTCAACGGGCTGCCGCATCGTCGCTGCGCCCATGCATCGCTCGCTTCGAATCTCTCTGCGTCCTCCGCGACTCTGCGAGCGGGCGCTCTCCCGGTAAAGTGCGATGGATCGAAAAAGGCCCCGGTCTTTGCGGCATCGCGGCAGGCGCGGCTCGACCGGTACGCAGCCGCGCGGGGCGCGCCTGCCGGCGATCGGCGATCCGGTGATGCGGGCCGTGTACTTCCACCACGAACGGATCCGCATCCACCCGTTCGCCGACGGCAACGGCCGGACCGCACGGATCGCCAGCAACTGGATGCTGATGTATCGGCTCTACCCGCCGATCTTCATCCGGGACGAGCCGGAGAGGGCCGAATACATCGCCACGCCGGTACGCAGTTGCCTCGAGCTCGACCGGCACCGCGGTGTCTGGAATCCCCACACGGCTGCATTCTTCGACCAGCGGATCCCGCGCCTGGTCGACAACACCCGCTTCCTGCTCGGTGAGCTCCAGGGGCTGGGCGCGGACCGAGGCGACCGCGCGTGGGGGTTCGCGTCGGCGCCGGGGCCTGTCAGCAATGCCCGCGGTCGTCGCGCTGAACCCCCGCCTCGGCGAGGCGTTCCAGGTAGCTCTCCCAGTAGCGCTCGTACTCCATCGCAAGTTCGTAGAGCTTGTCGTACGAGAACACGGCTCCCGCGTGGCCGTCGCTGAACGCGACCCGCACGGCGTGATTGCCGATGGGCTCGATGCACTCGATCTCGACCTGTTCCTTGCCGAACGCCACGATCCCCTCGCTCGTGCCCGGCCCCTTGACCTCGTCCGAGGGGGAGAACACCCGCAGGTACTCGACCGGCAGGCGGCGCGTGAGACCGTCGTCGAACGCGAGCTCCAGCTCGCGCGATCCGCGGTGCACAGTGAGCTTCGTCGGTGTCGGCATGACCTCCTCCTCAAGCCCGCATGTTGGCGCTGACCCACCGCGTCTCGGGTCGTCCACAGCGTGCCGTGCGACAGCGCGGTGTCAAGTCGCCGCCAGCCGACGCCCTTGCAGCGCCCCGGGGCGACAGCGGATGGCGCGACCCGGATGCCCGCCGCGGTCCCCGGGCACCACCCCGCATGCCACACCGGCCGGGGGTACGTAAGGGAGGCCACGTACGTCAAACCGCCGATTTCGAGCCCGGTTCACGCCGCCCAGACTGCGAGCGTGGCCCCGGAGGCCAAGCGGAACCGAATGGAGACAGACGCCGTGATCAAACGCAACCGCGACGCCATCGCGGCCGCGCTTGCCGCGGCATTCGCGCTGGCCAGTACCGGCGCCCCCGCCATGAGCCCCGGCGAGCACGACTACACGACGGACGCGGAACTGGAGCGCCTCTACGCTGACGACCGGGACGAACGAGTCGAGCGGTCCGGCGAGGAGCGCGACCGCACCGACGTCGACGGGCGCGTCGGCGAGATCCGCTTCCCGAACGGCGACCGCTGAACCGGTTTCGCGGAGGTCACAGCCCCGCCAGGGGGCCATGCGGGACCACGGTCATCGCCCGCGCACATGCGCGCGTCGATGTCGGTGCCCGTGTGCCCCCGTTGCGCGGGCCCTGTCGCGAAACGGCACCCGGCACCCCGGGCCCGCCGGTCCGAGAAGCCACGGACCGACTGCGAGCGTACGACCGCGGGCTCCTGCCGCAATCTCTCGACGCCCTCGGGAACCGGCCGGCTCGTTTCACGATCGCCGAACGGGATCGCCGGGGGCCCGCCTGCGCCCCAGCGCCGAAGGGGCGCGGCGCAGGGATGCGCCCCACACGATCCCCCGATGCTACCCCCGCGCGCTACGCCGCGGATGGATCGGAGGGGTTGCTAGTCCTGATCACAAGGATCGGTAGCACCCTGCGACATCTCCTGGCGACGCATCGGCATCGCGTCGATGCGTCGGAATACACGGTCGAGCCGCGCCACACCGTCGACCTCCAGCTTCACGCCACCGTCCTTGCCGACCAGCACCGTGGCCACCCGGTCGGCGCTGATCCCGTGCACATCGCGCAACAGGCGCGCGCGCTCCGGGGCCAGGGGCCGGCCGCCCAGCGAGCCGCTCCCGGTGCCGATGACCGCTCCGATCACCAGGTCGCGATCGCTCGCGCCGCACTCGCGTTCGCGCGCGCGTTCGCGGAACGTGGCCAGGGCCGGTGCATCCGCAGCCGGCACATACAGCAGCAGCACCCGGTGGCGCCATTGGTGCTCGCCCAGTGGCTCGGCCCCTCGGGCCGGGACCGCACCCGCGCTGGCGATGGCGAGGAGGACGGCGCAGAGTGTTCGCATCGCTTCTGTCCCGGTGGCGTCGATTCGATCCATCCGCGGCACGGCGGGAGCCCGCCGTTGCCGGTCGCAGGGGGGCGTGCGCCGGTTGGGAGCCCGGGAACACGGCCCGCGGTCACCGCCCCAGATGCGGCCCCGCAAGGCGCGCGGCCGGAGTGTAGCGTCACGACGCCCTCGGCGAGCCTTGCAGCGCGTCCGGCACCGCGGCTGACGGCGACCGCCGCCAGGGCCCGTTGACGGAAGTTGAGCGGCTTCTCACGGGACCTCGCGGCGGCGGGCGGCGTTGCGCCTCCTCGCGTCCGAGGATGCCCCGTTTCTCGTCAGCGCGCCTTGCCAGCCACCCCGATGCCCCGCCGACCAGCCTCGGCGAACGCCCGTTGGAGGCCACTAGACGACCGGCATGACCTGCAGCACCAGCTCGATGCGTTGCTCGCGCCCGTCGCTCGTGACCACGACCACGAGCGGGTAGCGCCCGAGCGGCATGGGCCTGCCCGGGTCGGTGACCAGCGTGGCCCCGGCCTCGAGGACGACGAAGGCGGGCGCGCTCACGAGACGCGCGCCGCCCGCACTCGCCGCCACGGGCAGTTCGAGCCGACGCCGCTCGAGCACATCCTGATAGACCCGCCACTCGGCGCGCTCGGCCGCGGTCGCGTCGTTGCGCGCGCCCGGACTGCCGCCGCACCCGATCGCGAGAACCAGTCCGAGGGCGATGCCCACGCGCCCCGCCACGCCATGGGCCATTGTCGTTGCGTCGCGCTGCATGATCCCGTGTTCGGCCCGCGCCGGGTACCGGGTGCACGCCCGGCGCGACGCACGGCGGCCGCGATCACGGCCACGACCGCGCCGGCCGGGACGATTCCCCGTATCCCTCGACCGGATTTCTGGTACTGTTCGGCGCGCGGTTGCCCACCGGTCGGCAGCGCGCGTTTGCGGTTTTCCCCTCGGGCCTGCCCAAAGCATTCCTTCTTTTCGCCTGGACCGGACCCCGGCAGCGGCATGGACCGCACGGGCGGGCATTCCAGGAGCCTCCCAACGATGTCTTTCGCCGAACTCGGCCTGTCGGCCGCGCTGGTCTCGCGTGTGCGTGACCACGGTTACACCCTTCCCACGCCCATCCAGCTGCGGGCCATCCCGGCCGTACTCGCCGGCAGCGATATCCTGGCGACGGCGCAGACCGGTACCGGCAAGACGGCGGCGTTCACGCTGCCGCTGCTGGACCGGCTGCAGCAGGCACAATCCTCCGGTCGCGGCCGCCCGGTGGTGCGCGCGCTCGTCATCACGCCGACACGCGAACTCGCCGCCCAGGTTCGGGCAAGCGTCAGGACCTACGGCCGTGCGCTGTCGCTGCGCTCGCTGAGCGTCTACGGCGGCGTCGGCATGCAGCCGCAGGTGCAGGCCCTGCGCCGGGGCGTGGACATCCTCGTCGCGACGCCGGGGCGCCTGCTCGACCACATGGAACAGGGCACGGTCGACCTGTCGCGCGTGGAGATGCTGGTGCTGGACGAGGCCGACCGCATGCTGGACATGGGCTTCATCCGCGACATCCGCCGCGTGATGACGGCCCTGCCCGCCACGCGTCAGACACTGCTGTTCTCGGCGACCTTCTCCGGCGAGATCCGCAATCTCGCGAACGACATGCTGAATCGGCCGACGCAGATCGACGTGGCCCGGCGAAACACGGCCGCCGAGGCCGTCACGCATCGGGTGCATCCAGTGAACCGCAACGGCAAATCGGCCCTGCTCGCGACGCTGATCCGCGACGGCGAATGGCGCCAGGTACTCGTGTTCACGCGGACCAAGCGCGGCGCCGATCGTCTCGCCGTGCAGCTCGATCGCGACGGCGTCACGGCGACCGCCATCCACGGCAACAAGAGCCAGGGCGCCCGCACGCAGGCACTGGCCCGCTTCAAGCAGGGCGGCGTGCGCGTGCTGGTGGCCACCGACATCGCCGCGCGCGGGCTCGACATCGACCAGCTGCCGCACGTGGTGAACTATGACCTCCCGCACGTGCCCGAGGACTACGTCCATCGCATCGGCCGTACCGGCCGGGCGGGTCGCGGCGGGGAGGCCGTGTCACTGGTTTGCGTCGACGAGCACAAGCTCCTGCACGGCATCGAGAAGCTGCTCGACAAGCGGCTGCCGCAAGAGGCCGTGGCCGGCCACGAGCCGGACCCGAGTGAACGCCCGCAGCCGATCGCCGGGCAGAATCGCGGGGGCGGCGGGCCGGCGAAGGACGGACGCCGCAAGCCGACCGGCGCGGCCAAGCGGCCCGCCGGACGCCGCGACCCGGGGCACAGCAGGCGCGGGCATCAGGGCCAGCGGAAGCGCCGAACGGGGTGAACGCAGGCACCGGTCCCGGCGTGGCCCCGCCCTAGG
>CAZVFN010000160.1:0-5388 GCA_964626335.1 uncultured Ectothiorhodospiraceae bacterium | reverse complement strand
GCGACCGCCCGGGCGGCCCGGGGCGGCGGCGCGCGCGGGGTTCCCCGGGCGGATGGCCGCGTGCATCATCGCGAGCGGTGCCCGGCCTCGCCACGAGCACGGCTCGACACCGCGATGCGGCCCGGCGCGGACGGCTGGACGGGCTGCCCCTCGGCGAGTTCCGCTGCGCCCGCTCGCCTCGCCGGCCCGGAGTCCCAGCGATGGAAAACCTGCGCGGCAGCGCGCTCATGGTCGCCGCGATGGCCGGCTTCGCTCTCGAGGACATGCTGATCAAGCAGCTCGCGGCCGGCCTGCCCATGGGCCAGGTGCTCGCCCTGATCGGCTGCGGCGGCGTGTTCACGTTCGGCGTGGCGGCCCGCCTGAACCGCCGACCGCTGTTCGCGGCCGCGCTGTTCGCGCCCGCGGTGCTGCTGCGCACGCTCGGCGAGATGATCGCCGCGGCCTGCTTCGTCTCCGCTCTGGTGCTGACGACGCTGTCCTCGGCCTCCGCGATCCTGCAGGCGACCCCCCTGGCCGTAACGCTGGGCGCGGCGCTGTTCCTGCGCGAACGCGTGGGCTGGCGCCGCTGGAGCGCCATCGGCATCGGCTTCATGGGCGTGCTGCTGATCATCCAGCCCGGCCTCGCGGGCTTCGCCCCGGCGTCGCTGCTGGCGGTGGTCGCGGTCGCCGCCCTCGCGCTGCGCGACCTGGCGACGCGCGCGGTGCCGCCGGAGGTCGGCACCGCGCAACTGTCCGCCTGGGCATTCGCCTCGCTGATCCCGACCGGTCTGCTGATGATGGCGCTGTTCGGCAGTGGTGCCGCGATGCCGACGGTGGCGGACGCGGCGCGCCTCGCCGCCGCATTCGTCGTCGGCGGGCTGGGGTACTACGCGATCGTGGGCGCGACGCGCACGGGCGAGGTCGCGGTCGTGGTGCCGTTCCGCTACAGCCGGCTGGTGTTCGCCATGGCGATCGGAGCAGCGGTGTTCGGCGAGCGCCCGGACGCGCTGATGCTGACGGGAGCGGCGGTGATCGTAGCGGCCGGGCTCTACACGATCTGGCGCGAGGCGCGGGCGAGGCCGGCGGTGGTGGCGAAGGGCGCCGGCTGAGGCGGGCAGCCGCGCGGTCCGCCGACACGGCGCGGCGGCACGCATCCAGGGCCCGGCTCCCGGACTAGTCCCAGGGCATGCGGGGCAGCCGCTGCAGGAGGCCGACGTAGCGGTCCCGGTCGTATTCCCGCTCCTCGTTCATGATCCGGAACATCTCGTCGGCCAGGGCGCAGCCGATCAGTCGGACGGCCGCGTCGCGCGCGTGGCCCTCGGCCAGCAGGCGATCCAGCGTCGCGGCCGTCTCCGGCGGATCGCCGTCGGCCAGCTGGGTCTCGACCGCCTTGACGATGGCCGCTCGGGCCTCTTCGGATTCCTGGGGGTCCATGTCGGTTCGCTCCCGTGTCGAGGCAGGGGCCCGAGGATACCGGCTCGGGCCTTCGCTGTGACCGGGTGCGGCCTTGCACCGGGCCGCGGACGTCAATGCATTCGCGCGACCGTGCGCGACCGGGGCGGCGTGGCCAGCGGTTGCGGGCCGCGCTCGACGCGAGTGCCGCCGATATGCCGTGCGGCGACGTTCGCGGGCAAACCCGCTCCCACGTGAATCCCGCGGCGGCCTGTTCGTGGCCCTGGAGCGGGCCGGTTACCAGCCGGTGGCCTCGGCCACACCCGTGCCGATGTCGGCGGGGGATTTCACGGTCACGACGCCGGCGCGGTCGAGCGCCGCGTACTTCTCCTCGGCCGTGCCCTTGCCGCCGGCGATGATCGCGCCCGCATGGCCCATGCGCTTGCCCTTCGGCGCGGACACGCCCGCTATGTAGGCAACGACGGGCTTGGTCACGTACTCGCGGATGAACTCGGCGGCCTCTTCCTCGGCCGTGCCGCCGATCTCGCCGACCATCACGATCGCCTCGGTGTCCGGATCGGTCTGGAACAGCTCGAGCGCGTCGATGAAGTTCGTGCCGGGAATCGGGTCGCCGCCCATGCCGATGCAGGTGCTCTGGCCATAGCCCGGATCGGTGGTCTGCTTGACGCACTCGTAGGTGAGCGTGCCCGAGCGCGAGACGATGCCGACCTTGCCCGGCTTGTGGATCTCGCCCGGCATGATGCCGATCTTGCACTCGTCCGGCGTGATGATGCCGGGGCAGTTGGGCCCGATCAGGCGCGAGTCGGTCTGGTCGATGTACGCCTTCGCCTGGAGCATGTCCAGCGTCGGCACGCCCTCGGTGATGCACACGATCAGCTTCACCCCCGCCTCGGCGGCCTCGACGATCGAGTCCTTGCAGAACGGGGCGGGCACGTAGATCACGCTGGCGTCGGCGCCCGTGTCCTCGACCGCCTCGGCCACGGTGTTGAAGACGGGTAGGTCGAGGTGGGTGGTGCCGCCCTTGCCGGGGGTGACGCCGCCGACCATCCGTGTGCCGTAGGCGATCGACTGCTCGCTGTGGAAGGTGCCCTGCTTGCCGGTGAAGCCCTGGCAGAGGACCTTCGTGTTCTTGTTGACGAGTACGGACATGATTACTGGTCCTCCGCGGCGGCGATGACGCGCTTCGCCGCGTCGGCGAGGCTTTCGGCGGCGATCACGTTGAACGATGACTGGTTCAGCAGTTCCGCGCCCTTGTCGGCCTGGTTGCCCTCGAGGCGGACGACGACCGGCAGCTCGAGCCCGACCTCCTCCACCGCGGTGATGATCCCCTCGGCGATCAGGTCGCAGCGCACGATGCCGCCGAAGATGTTGACGAGGATGGCCTTCACGCTGTCGTCGGAGACGATGATCTTGAACGCCTCGGCGACGCGCTCGGCGGTGGCGCCGCCGCCGACGTCGAGGAAGTTGGCGGGCTCGCCGCCGTGCAGCTTGACCAGGTCCATGGTCGCCATCGCCAGGCCGGCGCCATTGACCATGCAGCCGATGGTGCCATCGAGCGCGATGTAGTTGAGGTCCCATTCCTTGGCGCGGTTCTCGCGCTCGTCCTCCTGCGACTGATCGCGCAGCTCGCCGATGTCGCTGTGGCGATAGACCCCGTTATCGTCGACGTTAATCTTGCCGTCGAGGCAGATCAGGTCGCCCTTGCCGGTGATCACGAGCGGGTTCACCTCGATCAGGCTCAGATCCTTGTCGTGGAACAGCCGCCCGAGGCCGGTGAGCAGTTTCGCGAACTGCTTGATCTGGTCCTTGTTGAGGCCGAGCGCGAATGCGAGCTGGCGGCACTGGTAGGGCATCACGCCGAGCATCGGGTGGACGATCGCCTGGTGGATCTTCTCCGGGGTCTCGCTGGCGACCTTCTCGATCTCGACACCGCCCTCGGTCGAGGCCATGAACACGACTCGCTGCGTGCCGCGATCGACGACCGCACCCAGGTAGAGCTCGGCGGCGATGTCGCTGGTCTCCTCGATCAGCACCCGGCGCACGGGCTGGCCGCGCGCGTCGGTCTGGTAGGTGACCAGATTCCTGCCGAGCATGTGCGCGGCGGCCGTGGTGGCGCCGTCGGCGTCGTCCACCAGCTCGACGCCGCCGGCCTTGCCGCGGCCGCCGGCGTGCACCTGTGCCTTGACGACCCATTTCTGCCCGGTCAGCTCGCGCACCGCATTGCCGGCCTCCGACTTGTCATGGATCACGATCCCGTTGGGGACCGGGATGCCGTACTGGCGGAACAACTGTTTCGCCTGGTATTCGTGGAGGTTCATTGGCGGTTCTCCCTGCGGGTTATTCGGTTGTGGCCGGCCTTCACCCGCGGGCCGGTCGTCGATCACGGCTCTCGCGGAGTCGCGGCGGGCGCCGAGGCTCGCGAGCATGTGTCGCTGACGGTCGCCCGATTCCGAGTGCGGACGCGCGGGGAACCCGTTCGCGGGCCGGCCCGCGCCCGCAATACCGCTCTGCGTCCTCCGCGACTCTGCGCAACGACCGCGTCCCCGGGCCGGCCTGCATTCGGCCCGACGGCGTCGACCCGCACTGCGGGCACGATCGCGGGCACGCCCGCTCCCAAAATGACCCCATGCGTTCTCCGCCGCCCGGCGTCGCGCCGGCTCGCCTACTTCTTCCTGCGCGGCGGCGGGATGTGGATCGGGCGGCCGTCGACGCCGAGCGCGGCCTCGTGCACGGCCTCGGACAGCGTCGGGTGCGCGAAAACGGTGCGCATGATGTCCTCGGCCGATGCCTCGAATTCCATCGCCATCACGGCCTGGCCGATCAGCTCCGAGGTCTGCGGGCCGGCCATGTGCACGCCGAGGACACGGTCCGTATGCGCGTCGGCGATCACCTTCACCATGCCCTCGGTCTCGTGCATGGCCTTGGCGCGTCCGCTCGCCATGAACGGGAACGTGCCGATCCGGTACGCGTGCCCCGCGTGCTTGAGATCCTGTTCCGTGTGCCCGACCCAGGCGATCTCGGGGTGGGTGTAGATCACCCAGGGGATGGCGTCGTAGTTCACCTCGCTCTTCTGCCCGGCGAGCTGCTCGGCGACGACGATGCCTTCCTCGGAGCCCTTGTGCGCCAGCATCGGCCCGCGCACCGCGTCACCGATCGCGTAGACTCCGGGGATACTCGTCTCGAGGTTGTCCTCGACGTGGATGGCGCCGCGCTCGTCCATCGTGAGCTCGACATCCTCCGAGGCGATGCCGTCGGTGCTGGGCGTGCGCCCGACCGCGACGATCACGGCGTCGACCTCGAGCTGCTGGCTGCCCTTGGCGTCCTCGTATTCCACCCGCACCGCCCTGTCCTTGAGCACCTCGCTGCCGGTGACGCGCGTACCGAGGCGGATGTCGAGACCCTGACCCTTGAACGCCTTCGCCGCGGACTGCGCGACCTCGTGATCGACCGCCGGCAGGAACGTGTCCAGTGCCTCCAGCACCGTGACCTCCGAGCCGAGGCGCCGCCAGACGCTGCCCATCTCCAGGCCGATCACGCCGGCGCCGATCACGCCCACGCGCTCCGGCGGCGCCTCCCAGTCCAGCGCCCCCGTGGAGGTGACGATCATGTCCGCGTGCAGCGGCGCCGCACCGATCTCGATGGGTGACGAGCCGGGCGCGAGGACGACGTTCTTCGAGTCGACCGTGTAGGCCTCGCCGTCGGCCGGCTTGACCTCGACGCGGTTGTCGGTGAGCAGGCGGCCGAAGCCGTGCAGCCACTCCACCTTGTTCGCCTTGAACAGGCCCTCGATACCCTGCGTGAGCTCGCCGACCGTCTTGTCCTTGTTGGCGATCATCGCGGGCACGTCCATCTCGGCGTCGTTGACCTTGATGCCGTAGCGATCGGCGTGGTCGCGCAGGTTCGCGTAGTGATGCGAGCTCTCGAGCAGTTCCTTGGAGGGAATGCAGCCGACGTTGAGGCAGGTGCCGCCGAGCGCGGGCTTGCCGCGCTTGTTGA
>CAZVFN010000159.1:0-5394 GCA_964626335.1 uncultured Ectothiorhodospiraceae bacterium | reverse complement strand
AGCGGCGGCATGGACGCGCTCGGGCACCGCCCGGCCGGCGCCACGCCGCCGCCCGCCCCGCTCGGGCCCATCGCGATCGCCAGCGACCGCATCCCGTTCATCGACCATGCCTGCGGCCGCGACGCGGATGACGGGAGCGCGCGTGCCGCGGCCGCGCCTCTCGGGCTGCCTCCATCGCGGCGATACTGTCGCGCGGCGCAGCCGCGGCGATTGCCTGCTGCTGATCGTGCCGTTGCCCTCGCCGGAGGTCGCCGCGTCCGTGGCGGCCGGGATCTGCCCGCTCGTCGCGCGGGGCCTCGCGGCGGACGGGCGCACCGTCGCCGCAACGCCAGCCTGCGCCATCGGCCGGTCTCCGCCGGACGGGAGCGACACGGAGGCGCTGATGGCGCACGCCAACGCCGCCACGGACAGGGCACGCCAGTGCCGTGCGGGCTTGCCCCGCGCGCGGCGGCACCGACCGCACGCACGCGGGGCCGCCGTGCTGGCGGAGGACCGCGCGCGGTATGCGGCAACGACGCCTGCGAGCGCCACGACCCGCCACGGGTCGCGACCGCGACCGGGCGCGGGGTGGCCCTCGGGGCAGTGATGCGCTGGCACGGCGAACAGGGCGGCTGGACCGCGCCCGCCCCGTCGATCCGCGCGAGCGGCGTCGACCGGGCTGATCCATGACCCCGGCGCCGGGGCGCCCGCCCCCCGGCTGTCAGCGGGCCGGGCACTGCCGGCACGGGCCGGCCGACATGCGCCTCGTCACGGACGTCTGCGGCCCGCGCTTCGAGCGCGCCAACCTGTCCGACCGCCTGGTGTCGATCCGCGAGCGCAGCGGGCGACCGCCGCAGCGCCTCGATTTCGGGACCACCGAGCGCGCGCTGCTGCAACGCGCGGACGCTCTGCTGGCGATCTTCCGCCGGGCAGCGCGGGCGCGGCGTGCGCCGCGCCCCGGACGACTTCGACACGGGTAACGCGGCGATCGGCTACCTGCGCGGCTTGCCCGGGGCGTGCTCGGCATCGATCCCGGCCCCAGCGTCGACGCGACCGACGCCAGCGCGCGCATCCGCGTGCACGCCACGCCCGAGGGGGCGCACGGGCTCGGCCTGCGTGCCGTCGCCGGGGGCGTCGAGACCGCCGCGCCGCACGCCATGCTCGCCGAACTCGGTTGCGACGCGCTCCAGGGCTTGCGGGTCGCCCCGGCGCTGCCGGCCGCGGCCGGGCGAGCGTGCCCGGTGCCGCGGGCACGCGTCCGAGGCCGGCGGCGACCCCGATCCGGTCGACATCAGCCGACCATTTGCGCGCGCACCCGAGCGGGTCATCATGCGCCCGTCCCCGTGCATGGCGCCCCCGATGAACCCGCCGGACCTGCCGCTCGCATGGATGATCGCGCTCTGCGTGACCGGCGCGGCCGCGCTGGCGGTCGCACTGCGCCATCTGCCCTGGCGCATCGTCGCCGCCAGCCCGACGGCGCAGCACCTGGTGGGAGCGGCCACGCTCGCGCTGATCGCGCTGTGGCTCGTGCGCGCGGGCATCACCCCCGGGATGAGCGCGCACTTCCTCGGTGTCACCGCGCTCACGCTGCTGCTCGGCTGGCCCCTGGCGGTGATGGTGACCCTGTTCGCCAGCGTCGCCGTTGCGGCCCTCGGGGCGATTCCCTGGGGCCTGCTGCCGGCGGAGTTCGTGCTCGCGGGCGTGCTGCCGGTGGCGGTGAGCCATGGTGTGCGGCGCGCGCTCGAGGGCCTGCTGCCGCCCAACCTGTTCGTCTACCTGCTGGGCTGCGGCTTCGCCGGCGGCGTGATCGCCGGCCTCGTCAGCCGCGCTGCGAACGCCGCCATGCTGGTCCTCAGCGGGGCCCTGTCGGCCACCCGAGTGGGCGAGGAACTGGCCGTGATCGTGGCCCTGCTGACCCTGCCGGAGGGCGTCATCAACGGCACCATCGTCTCGGTGCTCACCGTCTACCGCCCGGACTGGGTGAAGGAGTTCGACGACCGCCGCTACCTCGGCTGAACCGGGGCCCGCCCCGCGGCGCGACCACCGCGCCGAACGCTGGCCCCGGTCCGCCGGAGCCGGCACAATCGGCGCGGCCCGGCGCCGGCAAACCATGCCTCGCGGCCGTCCCGGCATTCCGATCCGCCACAGCCCCGAGGTCGACCGTATGTCCGCTTACCGCCACCCGGCCCGCGCCTGCCCCTGGCTGGCGGCGGTCCTCGCCGCACTGCTGCTCGTGCCCGGGGCACGGGCCGATACGGGCGCGCCCGAGCCGGAATCGGGCAAGACGGCGACGCAGACCTCGCCCGCCGCGCTCGCGGACGTGCTCGAGGACGAGCAGGCGCGCCGGCGCCTGATCGAGGACCTGCGCTCGATGGCGGCGGAACGCGCGGGCGGGGCCGACCCCGAGAGCGCGCCGGGCGCGGGCGCGAATCGCGGCTCGCTGCCCGAGCGCGTGGCGGCGCGGGTGCAGGACGCGGTCGAGCTGACCGCCGAGCGCGTGGTCACTGCCGCCCGGTCGCTGGTGGCCATCGCGGTCGAGGGCGCGGTCGACTGGAACGACGTGGCGGCGGCGGCGCTGGATCTCGCCCTGCTGATCGCAGCGACGCTGGCCGCCTATGGGCTCGTGCGCCGCCTCGACCGGGCGCTGTTCGCGCGGGTGAGCGCGTGGGTGCTGCGCGCTCCCGCCGCGACGGCGCTGCCGCGCCGCGCGGGGGCGTCGCTGCTCGCCGTGCTCGGCGACGCTGTCACGATCCTGATCGCCTGGGTGGCGGGCTGGGCCATTGCCATCACGCTGCTCGGCGAGGCGGGCAGCGTCGACCCGCGCCTCGCGCTGTTCCTCAATGCCTTCGTGGCGATCGAGGCGATCAAGCTGGTGGTGCGCGCCGTGTTCGCTCCGCGCGACGACGGCCTGCGCCTGGTACCGGTGGCGGCTGCGGACGCCGCCTACTGGAACGCCCGGCTGGCGCACCTGGTGAGCTTCGTCGGCTACGGCGCGCTCGTGGTGGTGCCCATCGTCGCCAACACGATCTCGACCGCGCTCGGCCAGCTCGTCTACGTGCTGGTCATACTCGCCGGCTTCGTCTACGCGCTGGCGATCCTGCTGCAGAACCGACTCAAGGTGCGCCGGCGTCTGGAGGCGATGGCGCAGACGGCCCGCCTCGGCACCAGCCGGGTTGCGGCGAGCGTGCTCGCGCGCGTCTGGCACATCGCCGCGATCGCCTACCTCGGCGCACTGGCCATCGTGCTGCTGATCCGCCCCGAGCAGGCGCTGCCGTTCATGGCGGCGGCGACCGTGCAGACCCTGGCGGCGATCGGCATCGGCTTGCTCATCGGCGCCGGCATCGGTCGCGCGATCAGCCGCGGCATGCACGTGCCCGAGGCGACCCGCGCGCGGTTCCCACAGCTGCAGCAACGGCTGAACGCGTTCATCCCTCGGGGCCTGCAGGTCATGCGCTTCGCCATCCTGCTGCTGGTCGCCGGCGTGGTGCTCGACGCGTGGCACGTGTTCGACCTGCCCGGCTGGCTGGTCTCCGGCCGCGGGCGCGAGGTCCTCGGCTCGGCGGTGACAGTCGCCGTCATCCTGCTGCTCGCCGCGGTCGCCTGGATCGCGCTCGCGAGCTGGATCGACTACGCCCTCGCCCCGGACACCGGCGCGGGCGAGCCCAACGCGCGCCGGCGCACGCTGCTCGCGCTGTTCCGCAACGCCCTCGCGGTCTTGATCATCACGATGACGGCGATGATCGTGCTGTCCGAGCTGGGCATCAACATCGGCCCGCTGCTCGCCGGCGCCGGCGTGCTCGGCCTGGCGCTGGGATTCGGCGCCCAGAAGCTCGTGCAGGACATCATCGGCGGCGTGTTCATCCAGCTCGAGAACGCCATCAACACGGGCGACTGGGTCACCGCGGGCAACATCAGCGGCGAGGCCGAGCGCCTCAGCATCCGCTCGGTCGGGCTGCGCGATCTCGAGGGCACGTTCCACATCGTGCCGTTCTCGTCGGTGGACACCGTCTCGAACTACAACCGCGACTTCGCGTTCCATGTCGGCTACTACGGGGTCGCCTACCGCGAGGACACCGACGCGGCGGTCCAGCACCTGATCGCCGCTTTCCGCGAGCTCATGCAGGATCCGGACATCGAGCCGCTGGTGCTCGGCGACCTCGAGGTCTCGGGCGTCACAGCGCTGGCGTCGAGCAGTGTCGACATCCGCATCCGCATCATGACGAAGCCGGGGCTGCAGTGGCTCGTGGGTCGCGCCTACAACCGGCTGGTCAAGAGGCACTTCCAGGCCGCGGGGATCGAGATCCCGTTCCCGCACCAGACGCTGTATTTCGGCCAGGACAAGGACGGCTCGGCGGCGCCGGCGCACGTACGCATGGTCGCCGCCGCCGACGCGCCATCGACGCTGGACGGCGACAAGTCCTGAGGCGCGGCGACGCGCGTCGCGCCCCCGGCAGTCCACGCGCCCGGCATAGCCCGCCGGGCAGAAGCGCCAGGGCGAGGACGGTCTGCCCTCCCGTCGCGGCGCGTAGCGGGCAGCAACGGCGGAAGCGCCCGCTGCGGCGCTGCCGCCGCCGCGATCCCGCCAGCGGCAAGGCACCCGGGGTTGGCTACTCGCCCGTCACGGGCGGCTCCAGCAACGGGCCCAGCGGGAACCCGTCGCTCTCCTTGGTGCGCGCGAGCACGACGTGGCTCGCGAGGTGGGCGACCCCGCGCCCCGTCGCGAGCAGGTCCTCGGACAGCGCGTGATACTGCGCCATGTCGCTGCAGACGAAGCGCAGGATGTAGTCGTGCTCGCCGCTGACCTTGAGGCACTCGGTCACTTGCGGGATCGCCTCGACGGCCTGCTCGAAGCGCCGGAAATCCGCGTGCTCGTGGTTGTTCAGCGTCGCCTCGGCGATAACGGTGACGCTGCGGCAGATGCGCTCGAGATCGATGCGCGCGCGGTAGGCGCGCAGCACGCCCGCCTGCTCGAGCTTGCGCACGCGCTGCGAGCACGACGACGGCGACAGGTGCACCCGCTCGGCGAGGTCGTGATTGGTGATGCGCGCCTCGCCCTGCAGCGTCGCCAGGATCGCCACGTCCGTGCGGTCGAGCCGGACCCCTGCGCTCATCCAACCGCCTCCTGGTTCACCCGGGCACCGGCGACCGCACGTTCTGCGGTGCGCGCCGGCACGGGCCGCAGACCCTGCGGTTGGGCCGGCCGATTCTCCCAGCCCCTGCGCCGCCTGCGGTGCGATGCTCGGGGCATGGAGACAAGCGGAAAGCTGGCATGCCGCAACCGGCGCGCCCCGCACCGAGACCCCATCGTAACGCCGCCGCGGCGCACGGGGGCGTGATGCCGCGTTGCGCGCTCGTGGGCGCCCCGGGCGAGGTCGGCGCGGCGCACGCGGGTCCGGCGCTGGCCCCGGCGGCGCT
>CAZVFN010000158.1:0-5441 GCA_964626335.1 uncultured Ectothiorhodospiraceae bacterium | reverse complement strand
TCACCACGATGCCTCGCCGAGAAAGATCGAAGAACTTCCGTTAAAGGACACTAGAGCCCCTTGACGCAAGTGGCCCGGCGTTGCGACGGCCCTCGCGGTGCCTGGCGGCGTTGCACCGCCTCACCCCCGGAGCGGGCGATGGCTCGTCGGCGCGCCTGGCCCGCCACCGCCATGCCGCGCCGAGAAGGCCCGGCGGAATTGCGTTGAAGGCCACCAGGCAGGTCGCGGCCTGGCGGCACGCCGCCCGGGGCAGCCGGCACCTCAGTCACCGCCGGCGGGCTCGTCCTGGTAGCGGTCCTGGAACGCCTCGACGGCGCGCTCGACGCGCGTCGGGCGCTCGACCTGGGCGATGTGGAACGCGGCGTCGCCCTCGTTGAGCAGCGGGATCTGCGACATGCCGATGACGACGCCGCTGTACGGGCTCGTGATCGTGGTCTCGTGCTCGCCGAACGGGCTGGCCACCGTGCCGAGCGCCTCGTCGCGGCGCACACGCGCGCCCAGGCGGGCGCGTGCGCGGAAGAGACCGCTGTCGGGCGCCCGCACCCAGCTGGTATCGAGCGCGACGGTGGCGGCCGGGCGCGCGCGGCGCCTGCGCGTGGGCGGGAGCATGCCGAGCTGGCGCATGACCGCGATCACGCCGCGCACGCCGGCGCGGATGGATACCTCGTCGAAGCGCAGCGCCTCGCCCGCCTCGTAGAGCAGCAGGGGCTTGTCCTGCGCGTGCATGGCGGCGCGCAGCGAGCCGTCGCGCAGCCTGGCATCGACGATCACGGGCGCGCCGAACGCCTTGGCCATTGCCTCGGTGCGCTCGTGCTCCAGAGTCGCGCGGATCTGGGGCAGGTTGGCGCGGTGGATCGCGCCCGTGTGCAGGTCGATGCCGTAATCGGAATGCGCCACCACCGCGTTCATGAACAGGTGCGCGAGCCGGGCGGCGAGCGAGCCGGTCTCGGAGCCCGGAAAGGAACGATTGAGGTCGCGCCGGTCGGGCAGGTAGCGGGTCTGCTGGATGAAGCCGAACACGTTGACCACGGGCACGGCCAGGAGCGTGCCGCGGATGCGGCCCAGCGTCGGCTGGGCGAGCAGGCGGCGCACGATCTCGACGCCATTGAGCTCGTCGCCGTGCACACCGGCGCTGACGCACAGCACCGGGCCCGGACGTCGGCCGCGAACCACCTGCACCGGCATGTTGAGGTCGACGTGGCTGAAGATCCGCGACAGCGGCAGCTCGATCGTGCGCCGCTCGCCCGCGGGGACGGTCTCGCCCCCGAGCTCCATCGCCGCGGGGCGCTCAGCCCTGGCCACGGGTCTTGGTCTTGCCCGCGCGGGCGTTCTTCTCGATGAACTGGATGATCTGTGCCGCGATGTCCTTGCCGCTGGCCTTCTCGATCCCCTTCAGGCCGGGCGACGAGTTCACTTCCATCACCACGGGCCCGTGATTCGAGCGCAGCAGGTCGACGCCGGCGACGTTGAGGCCCATCGCCCGCGCCGCGCGGGCCGCGGTGGAGCGCTCCTCCGGGGTGATGCGCACGAGCTGGGCGGACCCGCCGCGGTGCAGGTTCGAGCGGAACTCGCCCTCGGCCCCCTGGCGCTTCATGGCCGCCACGACCTTGCCGCCGACGACGAAGCAGCGGATGTCGGCGCCCTTCGCCTCGCGGATGAATTCCTGGACCATGATCTCCGCCTCGAGGCCCATGAAGGCCTGGATCACGGATTCGGCGGCCTTGTAGGTCTCGGCGAGGACGACACCGACCCCCTGCGTGCCCTCGAGCAGCTTCACCACCAGTGGCGGGCCGCCCACCATCTTGATCAGGTCGTTGACGTCGTCCGGGGAATAGGCGAAGCCGGTGACGGGCAGCCCGATCCCCTTGCGCGCGAGCAGCTGCGTCGCGCGCAGCTTGTCGCGCGAACGCGAAATCGCGACCGACTCGTTGACCGGGAACACCCCCATCATCTCGAACTGGCGCACGACCGCCGTGCCGTAGAAGGTCACCGATGCGCCGATGCGCGGGATGACCGCGTCGAAGCCCTCGAGCACCTCGCCGCGGTAGTGCACCGAGGGTCGATGCGAGGTCACGTTGTTGTAGCAGCGCAGCGTGTTGACCACGCGGATCTCGTGTCCGCGGGCCCGGGCGGCCTCGACCAGCCGGCGCGTCGAATAGAGGCGCGGGTTGCGCGAGAGCACGCAGATCTTCATCGGGGCGGGGCTCCTCGGCGTTGCGGCGTCAGCGGTAGCGGGCGGCGGCCTGTTTCGGGGTCAGCGCTCGGGCGGTGAGGAACGAGGCGTCCGGCAGGACCCGCAGGCCCGACATGGCCTGGCGACCGAGCAACATGCGAAAGAGCATCGTATCACGGTCGGTCAGCGTGATTTCGATGGGCCAGCGGTCGCCGCCGAGTGCCACCGGCGTCTCGATCACGAATCGTTTCTCGCGATGGCCACCCGAGTCGCTGACGGTCCGCCGATCGTGTAGCGGCGCGTGACAGCGCCGCGACAGCGACTCGTTGCGCTGCAACGGGTGCAGGTCGAACGCGAGCCAGGGGGCGCCCCCGTGCGGGTAGGACTCGATCCGCCAGGCATGCAGGGCCGACGTGCGCGCGCCGGTATCGACCTTCGCCTTGATCGCCGGCAGGCCGAGCGCCGGCAGCGCGAGCCATTCGCGCCATCCGACGTCGAGGCCGATGCTGGTGTCCGTCATGAAACGCTTGGGCGGGCCGGCCGACTTGACCGCGCGTAGGCTACAGCAAGGGCTGCGCCCGCGACAGCCGGTGCGGGCCGCGCCGGCGGATTTGCGCGCGCGCGGCCAGCGGCCTATCGTTGAAAACGAGCGGCGGGCGGTCCCTTCGCAAAGGCGGCGGTATTGCACGCCCGCTCGGGCACTGGGCCAACGGCGCTGGATCGCCGCTGGCATTGGGGGAAGGCACGCATGGGTTGGCTGATCTGGTTGCTGGTGGTGGTCGGTGCGCTGATCGCGCTGGCTCGCGTCGATGGTTCCTTCCGCGCGTGGACCGGCGGTGTGGCCGCCGCGCTGGTCGTGCTGGGCCTCGGGGGCTGGCTCGCCTTCTGGCCGGGGGTCGTGCTCTGGGCCCTGTTCCTCGCACTGGCGGTGCCGCTGAATGTGCCCGAGCTGCGCCGGCGCCTGATCGCGGAGCCGCTGCGGGCCCGCATCCGACGCGTGCTGCCGCCCATGTCCGATACCGAGCGCGAGGCGATCGAGGCCGGCACTGTCTGGTGGGAGGCGGAACTGTTCCGCGGTAACCCGGACTGGCGCAAGTTGTTGAGCGTGCCGGAGGCCCGTCTCACGGAGGCCGAGCAGGCGTTCCTCGACGGCCCGGTCGAGGAGCTCTGCCGGATGCTCGACAACTGGGAGATCACGCACGAGCGCAACGACCTGCCGCCGCAGGCCTGGGACTTCGTCAAGCGCCATCGCTTCTTCGGCATGATCATCCCGGAGCAGTACGGCGGGCTCGAGTTCTCCGCGCGGGCGCATTCGCAGGTGGTGATGAAGCTGACGAGCCGCAGCCCGACGGCCGGCATCACCGTGATGGTGCCCAACTCGCTCGGCCCGGCCGAGCTGTTGCTGCAGTACGGCACCCCGGCGCAGAAGGACTACTACCTGCCGCGTCTCGCCGACGGGCGCGAGATCCCCTGTTTCTCGCTCACGGGGCCCGACGCCGGCTCCGACGCCACGGCGATCCCGGACCGCGGCATCGTCTGCTGGGGCGAGCACAACGGCGAGCGCGTCCTCGGGCTGCGGGCGAACTGGGACAAGCGCTACATCACGCTCGGCCCGGTTGCCACGGTGATCGGCCTGGCCTTCAAGGCGTATGATCCGGAGCACCTGCTCGGCGACACCGAGGAGCTCGGCATCACCTGCGCCCTGGTGCCGCGAGACACGCCCGGCGTCGATGCCGGCGACCGCCACGACCCGCTCGGCACCGCCTTCCAGAACGGCCCCAACAGCGGCACCGACGTGTTCATCCCGTTCGACTGGGTGATCGGGGGGCGCGACCAGCTCGGTCACGGCTGGACCATGCTCATGGAGTGCCTGTCGACCGGCCGCGGTGTGTCGCTGCCCGCGCTCGGCGCCGGCGGCGGCAAGTTCTGCAGCCGCCTGACGGGCGCCTACGCGCGCGTCCGGCGCCAGTTCCGGCTGCCGATCGGCCGCTTCGAGGGCGTCGAGGAGCCGCTCGCGCGCATCGGCGGTCGGACCTACATGATGGATGCCGCGCGCGTGCTCACGTTGTCGGGCATCGACATGGGCGAGAAGCCGGGCGTGGTCTCGGCCATGCTCAAGCACCACAACAGCGAGGGTTACCGCGAGGTCGTCAACGACGCCATGGACATACACGGCGGGCGCGGCATCTGCGACGGACCGAACAACTACCTCGCGATCCCGTACCGGGGGATCCCGGTGGCGATCACGGTCGAGGGCGCGAACATCCTCACGCGCAGCATGATCGTCTTCGGCCAGGGGGCGATGCGCTGCCATCCCCACCTGATCAACGAGATCCTGGCCGCGCAGGACGACGATCCGGCGCGCGCGCGCCGCGATTTCGATGCGGCCCTGTTCAGCCATCTGGGCTACACGACGCGCAACGCCGCGCGCTCGCTGGTCTACGGCCTGACGCGATCGCGCCTGGCGCCGGCGCCGCTCGAGGGGCCGACGGCGAAGTACTATCGCCGGCTGGCCCGCATGTCGGCCTCGTTCGCCTTCGTCGCCGACATGGCGCTGCTCATGCTCGGTGGCGAGCTCAAGCGCAAGGAAAAGCTGTCCGGACGCTTCGCCGACGCGATGATCTACATGTTCGTCGCCTCGGCCTCCCTCAAGCGCTTCGAGGACACCGGGCGGCCGACGGAGGATCTGCCGCTGGTCGAGTGGTCGGTGCGGTTCTCGCTGTATCGCGTGCAGCAGGCGCTCGACGAGATCCTGCGCAACTTCCCGGTCACGTCGGTCGGCCTCGCGCTGCGCTGGCTCGTGTTCCCGCTGGGGCGCTCGTTCCGCTATCCGAACGACCGCACCGGCCGGGAGGTGGCACGGCTGCTGCTCGAACCGTCCGCGGCGCGCGATCGCCTCACCGAGGGCATCTACGTCGACGAGCGCCCCGACGACGTGACGGGCCGGATGGAGCATGCGCTCAAGCTGGCGCTGCAGGCCGAGCCGATCGAGGCCCGTCTGCGCAAGCGCCGCGTCGAGAAGCCGGCGCTGGTCGAACGGCAGACCTGGCTCGACGAGCTCGTGCGCGACGAGGTGATCGATTCGCGCGAGGCGCAGATCCTGCGCGACTGGGACGCCGCATGGCGTGCGGCCATCGCGGTCGACCGGTTCCCGGCGGCCGCCGGAGACGCTGCGCAGAGCGCCGCCACCGGCGGGGGAGCCGGCTCGCGCGGCAAGAAGACGGCCGCGGCGAAGAAGACGGCCGCCAAGAAGACGGCCGCCAAGAAG
>CAZVFN010000157.1:0-5483 GCA_964626335.1 uncultured Ectothiorhodospiraceae bacterium | reverse complement strand
CCGCCGCCGGCCGGCCGGCCTCGGTGTCGCCGGGGTGGCCGAGCATCGCCTCCCGCGAGGCGTGCGGTTCGGCCCACGGGGTCGCCGGCGCACGGTCCGGCTCGACGCGCTCGCGCAGCGCCTTGGCCGGGCGGAACATCACCCGCCAGCCGCCCGGGATCTGGATGCGCTCACCGGTGCGCGGGTTGCGCCCCGTGCGCGCGGCCACCGGGCGCAGCCGCAACGTGCCGAAGCCGTGGATGCGCACGACGCCGTCGCGCACGAGGCCGTCCCGGACCGAGCGCGCAAGGGTGCGGGCGACCGCCTTGAGGCGCTCGCGCCGCTCGCGATCGTCCGGTTCGAGCTCGGCCGCGAGGCGCCCCTCGAAGATGCGCTCGTTCACGGCGCATGCGCCTGTGCGGCCGCGCGCAGCGCGTCCGCGGGGCGAAAGGTCACCTGACGGGTGGGCGGGATGTTCAGCGGCTCGCCGTCCCTGGGCCGGCGCCCGCGGTGACCGGCCACTTCGCGTGTCGCGAAAGAGCCGAAGCCCCGGATGACGACCCGGTTGCCGATCGCGAGCTGGTGCGCGATGCCCTCGATCCAGGCATCGATGAGCCGGTGCGTCTCCGCCTTGGTGTAGCCGAGCTGGCCGGCGACGTCGGCAACGAGTTCGGTCTTGTTCATCGATCCCCCGGTCGGTACGGATCGATTCGGGCATGGCCGCAGTATAGCCGAGGTGGCAGTGCCGCGCAGAGCAACCGCCTTTTCGTGCCCTGCCGCGATAAAAAAGAAGCCCGGTCGAGCCGGGCCAAAAGGCGGCTGAGGACCGCCTGCGGGAGGGACCTTGGGACGGCGCCGGACCGGATCGCGCGGTGCGCGTGCATCGATCGCTTGCGCTTGCCCCACAGTCACTCTCTCTTTCGCGCGCACGGCGTTGCCGGTTTCAGCCATGCGGCGCGACCGACGCCGACAGCGCTCGGGTGCGCATACGCCGCGTGTGCCGGCCAGTGCCGCTTGCGCGCGCGCGGCGTGCCCCACTACCCTTGGCGATCCCGTCCGGGTCCGGCGCCCCGTCGCGGCGTGTCCCGGCCCGCGCAACGCGCGCTCGCTTGCCCAAACGCCAGGCCCCGGAGCTTCGATGGCCCAGCAGAAGCAGCTCCCCCGCAACGCCGATCCCCGGCGCTTCTCGTCGATCGTGGTCGACGGACCGGAACGCGCCGCGAGCCGGGCCATGCTGCGCGCCGTCGGTTTCAGCGAGCGCGACTTCTCCAAACCGCAGGTCGGGATCGCGTCGACCTGGGGCATGATGACCCCGTGCAACATGCACATCGACCGCCTTGCCGATGCGGCCGTCGAGGGCGCGGACGGAGCCGGCGGCAAGGGCGTGCTGTTCAACACGATCTCGGTCTCCGACGGCATCTCGATGGGCACCGAGGGCATGAAGTATTCGCTCGTCTCGCGCGAGGTGATCGCCGATTCGATCGAGACGGTGACGGGCTGCGAGGGCTTCGACGGGCTGGTCGCCATCGGCGGCTGCGACAAGAACATGCCCGGCTGCATGATCGCCCTGGCACGCATGAACCGCCCCGCCGTGTTCGTCTACGGCGGCACCATCATGCCGGGCTGCTACAAGGACAGGGACGTCGACGTGGTCTCGGTGTTCGAATCGATCGGCCAGGAGGCCAAGGGCCAGATCAGCGCCGAGGAGCGCCTGGCGGTCGAGAAGTGCGCCATCCCCGGGGCGGGTTCCTGCGGGGGCATGTATACCGCCAACACCATGGCCTCGGCGATCGAGGCACTCGGCATGAGCCTGCCCGAGAGCTCGGCGCAGGCGGCGATCTCCGAGGACAAGGCGGCCGACTGCCGGCGTGCCGGCGAGGCCGTGCTGGCGCTGCTCGAGCAAGACATCCGCCCGCGCGACATCATGACGAAGCACGCCTTCCGCAACGCCATCACGCTGGTGATCGCGCTCGGCGGCTCGACCAACGCGGTGCTCCACCTGCTCGCGATGGCGCACGCGGCGGGCGTCAACCTGAAGATCGACGAGTTCCGCCGCATCGGCCGGAAGGTGCCGGTGCTGGCGGACCTGCGCCCGAGCGGGCGCTTCATGATGTCCGACCTGATCCGGATCGGCGGCATCCAGCCGCTGATGAAGATGCTGCTGGACCGCGGCCTGCTGTACGGCGACTGCCTGACGGTGACGGGGCGTACCCTGGCGCAGAATCTCGAGGGTGTGCAGCCCTATCCCCGGGGCCAGCAGGTCATCGCCGACTTCGACCGTCCGCACAAGAAGGACAGCCACCTGCGCATCCTCTACGGCAACCTCGCCCCCGACGGGGCCGTGGCCAAGATCACGGGCAAGGAGGGCACGCGTTTCTCGGGCCGCGCGAAGGTCTACCGCTCGGAGGAGAAGGCGCTGCGGGGCATCCTCGACGGCAAGGTCAAGGCCGGCGACGTGGTCGTGATCCGCGACGAGGGGCCGGTGGGGGGGCCCGGCATGCGCGAGATGCTGTCGCCGACCTCGGCGATCATGGGCCGGGGGCTCGGCAACGACGTCGCCCTGATCACCGACGGGCGCTTCTCGGGTGGCAGCCACGGCTTCGTCGTCGGCCACATCACCCCCGAGGCCGCGGTCGGGGGGCCGCTGGCGGCGGTCCGCAACGGCGACACCATCACCGTCGACGCCGAGACCAACGAGATCCGGCTCGAGATCACCCGGGCGGAGCTCGAGCAGCGGCTCAAGGACTGGACGCCGCCGCGGCCCAGGTACAAACGCGGCGTGCTCGCCAAGTACGCGAAGCTCGTGAACTCGGCCTCGCTCGGCGCGGTCACGGACGCCGGCGCATGATCGCCGCGTGTCCCGCCCTGCGCGAGATGATCACGCAGCTGATCGCGCAGGACACCGTCAGCAGCAGCGGCGAGCCGGCGCTGGATCGCAGCAACGTGGCCGTGATCGACCGGGTGGCCGAGTGGACGGAGGCGCTCGGCTTCGGCGTCGAGCGCTACCGCGTACCGGGCGAGAAGGACAAGTACAACCTGGTCGCCAGCCTGGGTACCGGCCCGGGCGGGCTCGTGCTCGGCGGCCACGCCGACACCGTGCCGTGGGACGCGCATCGCTGGACGGTCGACCCGTTCCGGGCGACCGAGCGCGACGGCCGCCTCTACGGGCTCGGCAGCTGCGACATGAAATCCTTCCTCGCGATGGCCGTCGAGTCCGCGCGCCGCTTCGCCCCGGCGCGACCGACCCGGCCGCTGCACCTGGTGGTCACCGCGGACGAGGAGACCACCATGTCGGGCGCCCGCGCGCTGGCGGCCGCGTGCCCGGTCGACGCCGAGGCGGCGATCATCGGCGAGCCCACCCTGCTCAAGCCGGTGCGCATGCACAAGGGCATCCTGATGGACCGGGTGCGACTGCTCGGCCGCTCGGGGCACTCGAGTGATCCGAGCCATGGCAACAATGCGCTCGACGGCATGCACGCCGTCATGGGCACGCTCATCGAGCTGCGCAACGAGTTGGCCGCACGACACCACAACGCCGCTTTCCGGGTGCCCGCGCCGACGCTGAATCTCGGCGCGATCCACGGCGGCGACAACCCGAACCGCATCTGCGGCGAGTGTGCCCTGTCCTACGACCTGCGGATCCTGCCGGGCATGGATCTCGACGGCGAGCGCCGACGCCTGCGCGACCGCATCCGCGCGGCCGTCGCCGAACGCGGCTTCGAGGTCCACTTCGATACCCTGTTCGAGGGGACACCGCCCGCCGAGACCCGCGCCGACGCGGCCATCGTGCGCGCTGCGGAGGCCGCCGCGGGCGCAACGGCGCGGGCCGTCGCCTTCGGCACGGAGGCGGCCTTCTACCAGCGCGCCGGCATGGACGTCGTCATCCTCGGGCCGGGCAGCATCGCCCAGGCCCACCAGCCCGACGAGTACGTCGCGCTCGAGCAGGTCGACGCCGGCGTCGACCTGCTCGGGCGGTTGATCCGCCAGCACTGCACCGCCGCGGGGCCGCCGGCCGCGCGCCGGGCCGTCTGAGGGGCGCGCGCCGGCGGGCCGGCGCGCTCGCGGCGATCGGTTACAATCCGGCCGCCCGCAGCCACGGCCCGTCGATGCGATGAACGAGACCGCCGATCCGCACGGCCACCTCGCATGGTTCCGCAATGCGTCGCCCTACATCCACGCCCATCGCGGGCGCACGTTCGTGCTCGCCGTCGGCGGCGAAGCGGTCGCCGAGGCGGGTTTCGCGGCCCTGATCCACGACATCGTGCTCCTCGCCCGCCTGGGCGTTCGCCTGGTCCTCGTCCATGGCGCCCGTCCCCAGATCGAGCGGCGGCTGGCGGAAGCCGGTGTCGAGCCCCACTACGCGGGCGGGCTGCGGGTCACGCGCGCGGACGAGCTGCGCCTGGTGTGCGAGGCGACGGGGCGCGTGCGCAGCGAGATCGAGGCGACCCTGTCCACCGGGCTGCCGAACACGCCCATGGCGGGCGCGGGGATCCGCGTCACCGGCGGCAATTTCGTCACCGCCCGCCCCTGGGGCGTGCACGCCGGCGTCGATTTCCAGCACACGGGGATCGTGCGGCGCGTCGATGCCGAGGGCATCGGCGGAGCGCTCGACCAGGGCCGCATCGTCCTGCTGTCGACGCTCGGCTATTCGGCCACCGGCGAGATCTTCAACCTGCACGCCGAGGACATCGCCACCGAGTCGGCGGTCGCGCTTCGCGCCGACAAGCTGCTGTTCCTGATGGAGCGGTCCGGGGTGAGCGATGGCGACGGCGCCATCGTGTCGCGTCTGACGCCGGCCGACGCCGATGCGCACCTCGCGCGCGCGGGCGAGCCCCCCGAAGTCGAGCGCCACCTCCAGAGCGCGGCGAACGCCGTGCGGCGTGGCGTCCGCCGTGTCCACCTGGTGGCGCGCGGCGACGGCGCGCTGCTCGCCGAGCTCTACACCCGCGATGGCGCCGGCACGCTGGTCACGGCCGAGACCTACGAGGGCCTGCGCCTCGCCCGTGTCGAGGACGTCAACGGCATCCTGGACCTGATCGAGCCGCTGGAGACCGAGGGCAGCCTGGTGCGTCGCTCGCGCGAGCAGCTCGAGCTCGAGATCGATCGCTTCCGCGTGATCGAGCGCGACGGCACCATCATCGCCTGCGCGGCCCTCTACCCCCAGCCCGACGGCGCCAGCGCCGAGGTCGCGTGCGTCGCGGTGCACCCGGACTACCGCGGCGGCGGCCGCGGGCACCAGCTGCTCGACTGGCTCGAGCACCATGCCGCGGAGCGCGGCCTGCAGCGCCTGTTCGTGCTGTCGACGCGCACGATGCACTGGTTCCGTGAACGCGGCTACGAGCCCGGCGACGTGGACATGCTGCCCGACGAGCGCCGGGCCCTGTACAACTGGCAGCGCAACTCGAAGGTGTTCGTGAAAGGGCTGAGGGCTGAGGGCTGAGGGCCGACAGCGGCAGGCGGCAGGCGGCAGGCGAACACGCGGATGTCGGTCGCCTGCTGCCGTA
>CAZVFN010000156.1:0-5621 GCA_964626335.1 uncultured Ectothiorhodospiraceae bacterium | reverse complement strand
CGCGCGCGCCCCGGAGCCGCGGCCCGCGCCGCGGTCGGCGGTCGCGACGGGGCGCCGGCGGGATGCGCGGTAGGGCGGTCGTCCGATGCGCATGGCCTGCGTGGTCGAATACGACGGCTCGGAGTTTTGCGGCTGGCAGACCCAGCGCCGGGGCCGCACCGTGCAGGCGAGCCTCGAACATGCACTGGCCGCGGTCGCGGACCACCCGGTGTCGGTGGTCTGTGCCGGGCGCACGGACGCCGGGGTGCATGCCACCGGGCAGGTGATCCACTTCGACACCCGCGTCGAGCGCCCGGGGCGTGCCTGGCTGATGGGGGGCAACACCCACCTGCCGCGCGACGCCGCGCTGCGCTGGACCGGGCGCGTCGATCCCGGATTCCACGCGCGCTACTCGGCGCAGGTGCGCCATTATCGCTACCTCATCGTCGAGGGCCCGGACCGCCCCGCCCTGTGGCGGGACCGCGCGGCCTGGAGCCGGCAGCGCCTCGATGTCGAGGCCATGAACCGGGCGGCCCCCCATTTCCTCGGCGAGCGCGACTTCAGTGCCTTCCGGGCCGCAGCGTGCCAGTCGACCACGGCCATGCGGCGCATCGACACGGTGCGCGTGCGCCGCCGCGGCCGCTGGGTGGCGATCGACATCGCCGGCAATGCCTTCCTGCACAACATGGTGCGGATCATGGCCGGCACGCTCATGTGCGTCGGTCGCGGTGAGCGCTCGCCGGACTGGGTGGCCGAGTTGACGGCCAGTGGCGATCGCCGTCTCGCCGGGGCAACGGCACGGCCCGAGGGCCTGTACTTCCTGGGCCCTGACTACGACGCGCACTGGGGCGTTCCGCGCCCGGGGTGGGGGGAGTCGGTGCCGCCCGCCGAATGATCACACCCGCGTGTTAGACTCGGCATCGCTCGTAATTCGGGCCTTGCCCAATCCGCCGTCGGTGGCCGGACGAATCCGAAACCATGATCCGCGTGAAGATCTGTGGCATTACGGCACCCGAGGACGCCGCGGCGGCGGCCGAGGGCGGGGCCGACGCCATCGGGCTGGTGTTTCACGAGCCGAGCCCGCGGTCGCTCGCGCCGGAAACCGCGGCGTCGATCGTGGCCGCCCTGCCGCCGTTCGTGACCGCGGTCGGACTGTTCCTGGACGCGCCGGCGGAAGGCGTCCGCCGGGTGCTCGAGCGGGTGCCCCTGGGGCTGCTGCAGTTCCACGGCGGCGAGGACGCCGCCTACTGTCGCGGCTTCGGGCGCCCCTACATGAAGGCCGTCGGCATGGCCGGCACGGATGATCTCGCGGCGGTCGCCGCGGCCTATCCGGACGCCGCGGCCCTGCTGGCGGACAGCCATGCGGCCGGCGACGCCGGCGGTACCGGGCGCACGTTCGCGTGGGAGCGCCTGCCGGCGGAACGTGCCTACCGTCTGGTGCTCGCCGGTGGCCTCGGGCCGGACAACGTCGCCGAGGCCGTGCGCACAGCGCGACCGGACGCCGTGGACGCCAGTAGTGGCGTCGAGACTCTACCCGGCCGCAAGGATTCGGCCCGCATCCAGCGTTTCATCGAGGAGGTTCGCCGTGGCGACCGCAACAAAGCCTGATTACGCGACACTGCCCGACGAGCGCGGGCACTTCGGCCCCTATGGCGGCATGTTCGTGGCCGAGACCCTCATGGCGCCGCTCGCGGAACTGCGCGCGGCCTATGAGCACCTGCGCGCAGACCCGGAATTCCGCCGCGAATTCGACTGGACACTCAAGCACTTCGTCGGGCGTCCGAGCCCCCTCTATTACGCCGAGCGCTGGTCACGGCAACTCGGCGGTGCCCGGGTCTATCTCAAGCGCGAGGATCTCGATCACACCGGCGCGCACAAGATCAACAACACCGTCGGCCAGGCGCTCGTCGCCAAGTACATGGGCAAGAAGCGCGTGATCGCGGAGACCGGCGCCGGACAGCACGGCGTCGCCTCGGCGACGGTCGCCGCCCGCCTCGGCATGGATTGCGTGGTCTACATGGGGGCCGAGGACGTCGAGCGCCAGAAGACCAATGTGTTCCGCATGAAGCTGCTCGGGGCCGAGGTCGTGCCGGTGACGTCGGGCGCGCAGACCCTCAAGGATGCGCTCAACGAGGCGATGCGCGACTGGGTCGCCAATGTCGACAGCACGTACTACATCATCGGCACCGTGGCGGGTCCGCATCCCTATCCCACGATGGTGCGCGACTTCCACTGCGTGATGGGCGAGGAGACGCGCGCGCAGATGCAGGAGCAGGAAGGTCGTCTGCCGGATGCGCTGGTCGCCTGCGTGGGTGGCGGCTCGAACGCCATCGGCCTGTTCCACCCGTTCCTCGGCGACAGCGGCATTCGCATGTACGGCGTCGAGGCCGGCGGCGAGGGCATCGAGACGGGCCATCACGGCGCCCCGCTCGCCGCGGGGCGCCCCGGTGTCCTGCACGGCAACCGCACGTACCTGATCAGCGATGACGCCGGGCAGATCACGGCCACCCACTCGATCTCCGCCGGCCTGGACTACCCCGGCGTGGGGCCGGAGCATTCATGGCTCAAGGACATGGGCCGGGTCGAGTACGTCACGGTCAACGACGACGAGGCCCTGGCCGCGTTCCACGAGCTCACGCGGATCGAGGGGGTGATGCCGGCGCTCGAGACGGCGCATGCGGTGGCCTATGTGAACAAGCTCGCGCCGACCATGAAGCCGGAGCAGAGCATCGTGATCAACCTGTCGGGGCGGGGCGACAAGGACATGGCCACCGTCGCCGCGGCGCGCGGGGAGACCATGGCATGAGCCGCATCGAGGCGCGCTTCCGCGAGCTCCGGGGCGACGGGCGCAAGGCACTCATCCCCTACATCACCGCCGGCGACCCCGAGCCCGGGGTGACCGTCGGGCTGCTGCATGCCCTGGTCGAGGCGGGCGCGGACGTGCTCGAGCTGGGTGTGCCGTTCTCGGATCCGCAGGCCGACGGCCCCGTCATCCAGGACGCCTGCCAGCGCGCCCTGGGCCATCATGTGCGCCTCGCTGACGTGCTCGACATGGCGGCCGAGTTCCGGCGCGGGGACGGCGACACGCCGGTGGTGCTGATGGGTTATCTCAACCCGATCGAAGCCATGGGAGCGGATCGCTTCGCCGCGCGTGCCGCCGAGGCGGGGATCGACGGCGTGCTGGTGGTGGATTCGCCCCCGGAGGAGGGCGGCGAGCTGGCGCAGGCCCTCGCGCAGCGCCATCTCGACCCGATCTTCCTGGTGGCACCGACCACCGCCGACGATCGCATGGAGCGGATCTGCACGACGGCCCGCGGCTTCGTCTACTACGTCTCCCTGCGGGGCGTGACCGGGGCCGCGACCATGGCCGTGGACGAGGTCGAGGCGAAGGTGGCCGCGATCCGACGGCACACGCAGTTGCCGGTCGGCGTCGGCTTCGGCATCCGCGACGCGGACTCCGCGGCCCGTCTCGGGGCCTTCGCCGATGCCGTGGTGGTCGGCTCGGCCATTGTCAGCCGCATCGCGGACAACCGCGACGACCCGCAGGCCATCCGCGGTGCCGTGACCGAGCTGGTGGGATCGATGCGCACGGCGCTCGACGGGGTCGCCTGAGATGACGGGTCCTTTCGGGCGGACGGTCACGCTCTGCGGCCGGCTCGCGCGATGCCGCCGGTCGGGAGCGGACACGGCGGCCCGTCGCGGCGCTGCCCCCCCTTTCGATGGGGCGTGCCATGGGTCGTGGGCGCGTCTTGCGCTGACCCGCCATGTCCGCCCAGAGCGTGACCGTCCGCGCCGAGGGACCCGCTAATGCCGCTCAACGCCAGTTCACCGGCTTTTCGACGGCCCTCGCCGCGCCTCGCGGCGTTGCCCATCCTCCCCGTGGGGCGCGCCATGGCTCGTCGGCGCGCCGTGCCGGCCACCGTGATACCTCGCCGAGAAGGCTCGGCGAACGTCGGTCCAAGGACATCAGGAGGGGAGCGATGAGCTGGTTCGGCCGATTGGTGCCCTCGCGCATCCGCACGGAGACGCGCAACAAGGGCAACGTCCCCGAGGGCCTGTGGGTCAAGTGCGAGGATTGCTCGGCCGTGCTCTACCGAGCGGAGCTCGAGCGCAATCTCGATGTCTGTCCCAAGTGCTCGCACCACCGCCGCCTTTCGGCGCGCACGCGCCTCGACCAGTTCCTCGATGCCGAGCCGCGCGAGGAGATCGGGGCGCAGATCGAGCCGCTGGACATCCTGCGTTTTCGCGACACCAAGAAATACAAGGACCGGCTGACGCAGGCCCAGCGCTCGACCGGCGAGAAGGACGCGCTGGTCGCCATGCACGGCCGCGTGCGCGAGCTGCCGGTGGTGGCCTGCGCGTTCGAGTTCACCTTCATGGGCGGCTCGATGGGCTCGGTGGTCGGCGAGCGCTTCGTGCGGGCGGTGGACATGGCCGCCGAACAACGGGCCCCGCTGGTCTGCTTCAGTGCGAGCGGCGGAGCACGCATGCAGGAGGCGCTGCTCTCGCTGTTCCAGATGTCGAAGACCAGCGCTGCGCTCGCTCGCCTCGCGCGCAAGCGCCTGCCCTATGTCTCGGTGCTCACCGATCCCACCATGGGCGGGGTTTCGGCCAGCCTCGCGATGCTCGGCGACATCCACGTGGGCGAGCCCGGCGCGCTGATCGGTTTCGCCGGGCCGCGCGTGATCGAGCAGACCGTGCGCGAGACGCTGCCCGAGGGCTTCCAGCGCTCCGAGTTCCTCCTCGAGCACGGCGCGCTCGACCTGATCGTCGATCGGCGCGAGCTGCGCGAGCGCCTGGGGGATTTGCTCATGCTGCTCACGGGGCGACCGCCCGTGGCCCAGGCGCTGCCGGCGGAACCGGCCTGACGCCGGCGCGGTGCCCGGCGCGACCCTGGCGGAGTGGCTCGAGCGGCTCGAGCGCCTCCATCCCGAAGCGATCGATCTCGGCCTCGAGCGCACCGCGTGCGTGGCCCGCGCCATGGGCCTCGAACGGCCCGCGGTGCCGGTGTTCACGGTGGCCGGCACGAACGGCAAGGGTTCGGTCTGCGCATTGCTCGAGGCGGTGCTCGGGGCCGCGGGCTACCGGGTCGGGTGCTATACCTCGCCGCATCTGAGTCGCTACAACGAGCGCGTGCGCGTCGCCGACGCGGAGGCCGGCGACAGCGAGCTTTGTGCGGCCTTCGCCGCGGTCGACGCCGCTCGCGGCGACACGACCCTGACCTATTTCGAGTTCGGCACCCTGGCGGCCCTGGCCCATTTCCAGCGCGCCGGTGCGGACGCGCTGGTGCTCGAGGTCGGCCTCGGCGGCCGTCTCGATGCGACCAACGTGGTCGACGCGGACGTGGCCGTGGTCACCTCGATCGCACTCGATCACGCCGAATGGCTGGGGCATGATCTCGACGCCATCGCGCGCGAGAAGGCGGGGATCGCACGCCCGCGGCGGCCGCTCGTGTGCGGCATGCGCACGCCCCCGCACGGCTTGCTCGACGCGGCCGAGCGGGTCGGGGCGCGCGCGCTGCTGCGCGGGCGCGATTTCGACGCGGCGCGCCATGGCGAGCGCTGGGACTGGCGCGATCGCGACCATCGCCGTGCGGATCTGCCGCTGCCGGCCCTGGCCGGCGGCTATCAGCTGGACAACGC
>CAZVFN010000155.1:0-5776 GCA_964626335.1 uncultured Ectothiorhodospiraceae bacterium | reverse complement strand
GCTCACCTGGACGACCTTCGACGGCTCGACCTGCGCCACGGCCTGGTCGTGCCACTTGCTCGGATCGAGGGCCGCGTGCCACAGGGGGAAGCCGACCTCGTAGACCATGTCCTGCGCCGGCGCGCGCGCGTAGACCCGGCCCGTGCCCGCCGACGAGCCGAACAGCACGGTTGCCTGCGCCTCGCCGCCGGCGAGCAGGGTCACGCGCCGCTCGAAGTTCGATTCGGCGACCTTGAAGCGTTCCTGCGACGCCGCCGTGCGCGCCACCGGTAGGCGCTGATCGAAGCCCTTCAGGTCGCGCAGCAGCCGCTCGACCGACTTCTTGCGGGCGGGGAAGCCCGCCGAGCCGGGCAGGCGCCACCCGTCGCTGCCGCGCTCGACCCGCAGCGTCTTGCCGTCGCTGCCCTCGATGCGCAGCGCGTCGATCTTCGCCTGCTTGAATTCGGCCAGCGGCGGCGCCGAGCCCTGCGCGGTCGCCGTCTCGGAGCCGCCGAGGTGCAGTGCCGCGGCCAGCAGCACCTGGACCGCGAGCAGGCCCCCGAGGATCATCGTCAGGCGTTGCATGTCAGCCCTCCTCGCCTTCGAGCACGCGCCGGAACCACTCGCGCCGCCGCCGCGCGACGCCGCGCTGCACCCCGAAGATCAGGCCGAGGCCGCCGAGCGCGAGCGCGTAGTTGACCGCCTCGAGCACCGCTTCGGTGCCGTCGCCCACGGGCCGCAGCAGGCGCGAGTAGCGGCTGCCGCCGCGGATCGCCAGCAGGGTCGGGTCGCCCAGCGACCAGTCGGCGACGTTCTGCACCAGCTGCAGCGGCGCGCCGTACTCGGTGCCCGTACTGCGGCGGATGATCCGCAGGGCCGCATCGGAGACCGCGCTCGACGAGCCGAGCACCACCAGGCGCGAGCCGGGCGGCGAGCGCTCGACCACGGAGGTCACCGTGGGCTTCTTGCCGTCGCCGGACTGGCCGCCGCCCTGGCCCTTTTGCGCGCCGGCCTGCCGGTCGCCACCCTGGCCCGGCTGCTTGCCGTTGCCGGCCTTCGGCGCCTCACCGGCCTTCTGCTGGCCACCCGAGCCCGCGGCCAGCGGTGATTCGCGGTCGGCGAACGCCGATTGGAAGCGCCCCTCGAGCATGACCGCCAGCGTCTGCCGCCCGCGCTCCTTCGGCGGCTTGAAGCCGAGGTCGGGGTAGCGCTGGTAGTCGGGCATGACCGTCTTCGAGCTCGAGGTCGAGGCGCGCTTCGAGCTCTGCACCAGCTTCGTCACCTGCAGATCGCCCGCCTTCTTCGCATCCACGCTCACCGGCGAAGTCCAGGCCAGCGTGACCTGGCGCAGGTCGCCGAGCATGGGCACGTCGCCGAGGCCCTGGCCGCGCACGTCGATGAAGTACGGATAGTCCAGCGTCTGCATCCGCACGCCGCCGCCGGCGCCGCGCTTCGGCAGCGCCAGCTTGCCGCTCTGCGGGTCGAGCACGAGGCTGGAGCCGATGTCGACGCCGTACTGCGCCAGCCAGGACTCGAGGCCGGTCTTCTTCCGGCTGACCTGCACGCCGGTGCGGCGGCTGACGTTGACGTTCATGGGCGAGGCGGCGACGACCACGCTGCCGCCGCGCATCAGGAACTGATCGACGGCGAAGCGCTGCTTCTCGGTGAGCTGCTTCGGCCCCAGCAGCAGCAGCAGATCCGCCTGCGTGGGGACCTGCCCGCCGGTGAGCCGGGTCTGCGTGACCGTGGCGTTGTCCCGCAACTGGCGCATGAGCATGCGGTAGCCGCCGCCACCGCGCAGGCGCGCCATGCGGCCCTGCTTCGGCTTGTACACCGCGACGGTGCTCTGGAAGCCGCCGCCCAGGCGCTCGAAGCCCGACTCCACCGCCTTGCGCAGCGCCTTCTCGGTGAGCTGATCGGGCAGCTGCACCGGCACGGTCTGCCCGCCCTGCTCGAGCACCATGTAGAACCAGAAGCGCTGGTCGCTGAGCAGCGAGCTCGTCATCGGGCGGAAGCCGTATTCGCGCTGCAGGCGCTTCGCCAGCGACCCGTCGCCGGCCATCGGCTGCTGGAACTGCACCTTCAGCTTGTCGCTGTCGCCGCCGATGTCCTTGAGGATGCCGTCGAGCGACTGGCGCAGCTGGTCGAGCTTGTCCGGAAGCCGTTCCGGCCCCGAGATGTAGCCATGGAACGTCACGGGCTCGTCGAGGCTCGCGAGCAGATTGCCGCCGCTGCGGTATTTGCGCGCCACCGTGCGAACCGCCTGCGTGACCTGGTACTCGGGGTTGCGCAACGCGACCGAGATGTCGGTCGGCGACGAGCGCTGGACCTCGATGAGATCGCGGAAATCGAGCACCTTGGTCTGGTCACCGTACTTGATCAGCACGTGGAAGTAGGCGCTGACGACCGACGACTCGTAGCGCCCCGAGCTGCGCAGCGACACGGGCTCGATGCCGAAGCGCTCGCGCGCCTGCTTGGCGACCTGCTGGTCGTTCTGCGGATCGGCGAACTCGACGCGCACCGCGTCGCCGCCGACGATGTCGTACTCGCGCAGCAGATCGCGCATCTGCGGCACCTGCGCGCGCAGCAGCGGATGGGTCTTGTCGGAGAAGTAGCCGCGGATGATCAGCGGCTCCTGCAGGCCCTCGAGATAGCCGCGCGTAGCGCTCGACAGGGAATAGCGATTGTCGGCGGTGATGTAGGCGCGCGCAGTCGCGATCGGCTGCAGCCAGACGTTGGCGAACAGGAAATTCACCGCCACGAGGGTCACCGCGACGGTCCAGGCGGGATGGCGCCGCGCCTCGCCGTGCTCGCCGCCCCAGCGCAGGCGCTCCAGCGAATAGACGTTGAGCGCGAGGAACACGCCGACGAGGCTGACGTAGTAGTAGACGTCGCGCAGGTCGAGCACGCCACGCGTGATCTCGTCGAAGCGCGAGCCCGTGCCGATGCCCTGCATGAGCTCGTCGAGCGGCTGCGGCGCGAGCGCGGTCAGCCAGTCCGTGCCGATGACGTAGAAGGCGCCGCCGATCAGCGCGGTGACGATCAGGCTCACGATCTGGTTGTCCGTGCGCGACGAGACGAACAGGCCGATGGCGACGTAGGCCGCGGCGAGGAACAGCGTGGCCACGTAGCCGCCGATCACCGGGCCCCAGTCGAGCGGCCCGAGGAACTCGACCGTGATCGGCAGCGGCAGCGTCAGCGCGAGCGACAGCGCCACCAGGCTGAGCGCCGCGAGGAACTTGCCGCCGACCAGCGCCAGCGACGAAACGGGCGCGCTCAGCAGCACCTCGAGCGTATCCGCGCGGCGCTCCTCGCTCCAGGACCTCATGGTCAGCGCCGCGACCAGCGCGATCAGCAGGATCGGCATCCACTGGAACAGCGGCTCGACGTCGGCGATGCCGCGGGCGAAAAACGCCTCCGCCCAGAAGAACACGAACAGCGTGACCGCGAGATAGGTGCCGACGAACAGGTAGGCGACCGGCGAGCCGAAATAGGCCCCGGCCTCGCGGCGATAGACACGCAGCAGTGAGCGCATGGCTCGATGACCTCCTTAGCCCGAATATCTCACCGATCCACGGCTGCGGCCGCGAATCTGCCCGCCAATCCGGCGTTGCGCTCGATTCGGGTGCTCAACGTACTCCCCCGGTACGCTTGTGCGCCCGAACCTTCGCGCGCCTTGTCTTGCCGGGCATCTTCGCGCCCTCGCTTCGCGCATCGGTGAGATACCCGCGCTTCAAGCAGCGTTGATCTCGGCGTAGACGGCCTCGAGATCCCGCGTCTCGGGCTCGAGGGTGTAGAGCGCCCAGCCCGACTCGTGGGCCCGACGGGCAACCGCGGGCGCGAGCGCCTCGGCGTCGCGGTCGGCGATCACGGCGTAGCGCCGGCGCTCGCCGCTGCCGCCGAGCGACTCGATGCGGCTGACGCCGTCCAGCTCGCTGAAGACCTCGCTGACCCGCTGTGGCTCGGCATCGATGGTCACCAGCAGCCGGCTGGCGCCGCCGAGCTCGTCGAGGCGCGCGTCGAGGCCCATGTGGCCGTCGCGCAGGATGAGCACGCGATCGCAGACGGCACGCACCTCCTGCAGGATGTGCGTGGAGACGAGCACGCAGGCGCCCTCGGCCAGCGATCGGATCAGGTCGCGCATCTCGTGAATCTGGGCGGGATCCAGCCCGTTGGTCGGTTCGTCGAGGATGATGATGTCGGGCGCATGAAGGATGGCCTGGGCCACGCCGACGCGCTGGCGATAACCGCGCGACAGCGTGGCGACCGTGTCGAGCGCCTTTTCGCGCAGATCCGTTCGTTCAACCGCGCGCCGCACCGCCTCGGGGCGGTCGGCCTCCTGCACGCCGTGCAGCACGGCCTGGTAGTCGAGGTAGTCGACCACCGTCATGTCGGGATAGATGGGACAGTTCTCGGGCAGGTAGCCGATGCGGGCCTGCAGTACCCGCCGGTGCTCGCGCAGGTCGAGCCCGTCGATCGTGATGCGCCCGGCGCTCGGCTCCAGCGAGCCGGTGAGCATCTTCATGATGGTGCTCTTGCCCGCGCCGTTGTGGCCGAGCAATCCAACCACCTCGCCCTTGTGCAACGAGAACGAAACGTCGGCCACCGCCTGCAGCGGGCCGTAACTGCGCGAAAGCCCTTCGACCTCGATCATCACGATCCCCGCAGTGACTGCATCCCCTGTCTCGACACGGTGCGGAGTGTAGGAAAGCGCCGAAAAGCCGTTCAACACGCAACGCCGCGCATTACGCAGCCGTAATGCGCCGTCCACTTGGCCTGTCGCGCCGCGCCCCTCACACTCCGGGGCAGGCCATCGACGACGTGCACGACCGCGCCGATGGCAGCCGAGGCCAGAACCCGGAGGAACGACCATGCAATGCCCCGTCTGCGAGAACACCCGGCTCGCGATCGCCGAGCGCCAGGGCATCGAGATCGACTACTGCCCGGAATGCCGCGGCGTCTGGCTCGACCGTGGCGAGCTCGACAAGATCATCGAGCGCTCGGCCGGCGATGGCGATCGATCCGGCCCGCAGGAAGCGCGGACCGGCAAGGGCGATCACAAGCACGGCAAGAAGAAGCGCAAGGAGAGCCTGCTGGGCGAGCTGTTCGACTTCTGAAGTCTAACGTCCCGTGCCGCCTCGACTCGCGGGGCGGCACGCCCGCCCCGGTCCATTGCCCTGTGCGCCGCACAAACGCACACCTTTCCGATCGAACGCAACCGACTGAACACATCGTCATTCGCGTTCACTTGGCCCGCATGATCGAGCGGCCTACCTTCGGATGGTGTCACCTTCCATCGCGAACCGATCGAACGAAGGCCGGATCATGGCGGAATACGCATACGATTTCGACGCCGACGACGACCGCATCGTGCTGTGCGATGCACCCGACGGGTCGATCGGCGTGTGGAACACCGGCATCGAGGCGTGGCAGGGCGGCGCCCTCGCGCCGGGCGAGATCGAGGAGCTGGTCGCCGCCGGCACGTTCCGCTGGCGCCTGCGCGCGCTGCGCGATCGGCTGCAGCTCGACATCGGCGGGCCGTTCGCGGACGACGGCGCGCATACAGACGGAACCGCGGCGGGCGCAGCCCCGTCGGCGTCGACCGGCTGACGGGCCGCGGCCGGCGGCAGGAAAAATTGCGGGCGACGGGCGACGGGCGACGGGCGACGGGCGACGGCCGACGAAGAGGATGTAGGTCGGCTCTCGCCGAAGGCAATGGCCGGCGTCGTGCTCGGCGAGACCGCGGAGGCCGGCACGCAGATGTGCAAGAGACACGCGTTCCTGCCCCCGGCTTACG
>CAZVFN010000154.1:0-6015 GCA_964626335.1 uncultured Ectothiorhodospiraceae bacterium | reverse complement strand
GGCGGAACGGCGGCTGCCGCAGCGGCGGCGGAAGTCGGCCCCGGACCGCAGGCAACGGCGCCCGGCTCTCGGGAGGCCGAGGCCGACCGCGGATCGCAGCCGGGTCGCGGGCCCGGCGATGCCACCGGCACCGGCGGCAATCGGGAGCCGGCAGGGACCGATGCCGGCGCGGCGCAGGCGCCCGCCGGCACGTCGACGGCCGGCACGCCCGAGGTCGAGGCGTACCGGGCGCACGACCCCCTGACCGACATCTTCCTCAGGGAGGCGGCCGGTCACCAGGCGGTGCTGCAGCGTGAACTCGGGCGGCGCGATGATGCCCCGCAGGCGCTGCAGGCGACGGAGGACGTCGTGCGTGCGCTGCACACGCTGGTGGGCAGCGCCCAGACCGTCGAAGCGGACGCGATCACCGATCTCGCGAGCCGGATGGAGCGAATCCTGAAGGACCGGCGCGAGGCGTCCTACGAGCTGGACACGGAGGCCGTCGGCCTGTTCCGCGAGGCCCTCGGGCGGATCGACGACGCGCTCGGCGCACTGGCTCGCGGCGCCACGGTGGCCGTCGACGACCTCGTCGAGCGCCTGGACGCGAAGATCAGGGCGGCGGAACAGGCACGCGCCGAGCGCGACGCAAGCGACAACGAGCTGCTCGACATCTTCATCGAGGAGGGCGACGAGATCCTCGAGGAGTGCGACCGCGCGGTCGCCCGCTGGCGTGAAGACCCCGACGACGAACTGGTGATCCCGGATCTCCAGCGCGGCCTGCACACCCTCAAGGGGGGTGCGCGCATGGCCAACTTCCGGCCCATCGCGGACCTGACGCACGAGGTGGAGTCGCTGATCGACGCAATCGCCGCGGGCAGCTGCAACCTGACCGACGAGGTGCTCGACCTGTTGCAGGAGTCCGTCGACGCGCTGACCGTGCTCCTCGAGCAGGCCCGCAACCGCAACGAGGTCGCGCGCATCGACTGGCTGGTCGACGACCTGCAGACGCTGCGCGAACAGGGCGGCGGGGGCGCCGATCGTCGCTCCGCAGGCGTATCGGGCGCCGGGGAGGCGGTCCCCGGCAGCCAGGGGGATGCCGGCGCGTCGGCGGACACCGAGGCCGCGGCGGTCACGGATGCCTCCGTCGGCGTCCCGGGCGAGACCGAGCCGGCCGACGCCGAGCCGAGGGCGGGCGACGGCGAGCCCGAACCGACCGCGCGCGGCGAGGGCCGCGGCGCCCGCCAGCCGGAGCCCGCGAGCGAGCCCGCGGCGAGCCCGACCGGGTCCGAGCAGATTCGCGTCCAGTCCGACCTGCTCGACAGCCTGGTGAACTTCGCCGGCGAGGTCAGCATCTACCACTCGCGCATCAACGAGCAATTGGGCCAGTACCGGTTCAACATCAAGGAGTTCGAGCAGACGGTGAACCGGCTGCGCCAGCAGTTGCGCGACATGGAGAACGAGACCGAATCGCAGATCCGCGCCAGCCATGCCGCCGAGCGCGAACAGGATCCGGAGGCAGCGGACGGCAGGGACTTCGATCCGCTCGAGTTCGACCGTTACACGCGCCTGCACGAGCTGTCGCGTTCCCTGTCCGAGTCGGTCGGCGACCTCGACTCGCTCAAGGAGATCCTCGAGAACGTGACCCGGGACGCCGAAACGCTCCTGCTCCAGCAGTCGCGGGTGTCGTCCGAGTTGCAGGACGGTCTGATGCAGACCCGCATGGTGCGCTTCGACGGCCTGCGTGCGCGCCTTGCCCGTGTCGTGCGTCAGACCGCGAGCACGGTCGGCAAGAAGGTCCAGATGGAGATGTCCGGCGGCGAGCTCGAGGTCGATCGCTCGATCCAGGAGCGTGTCGTGGCACCGCTGGAACACGTTCTGCGCAACGCGGTCTCGCACGGGATCGAGAGTCCCGAGAAGCGCCGGGCCGCCGACAAGCCCGAACAGGGCACGTTGCGCCTGGACCTGTACCGCGGCGGGACCGACATCGTCATCGAGATCAGCGACGACGGCGGCGGCATCGACCCGGCCGCGGTGCGGCGCAAGGGCATCGAGAAGGGCCTGATCGACGCGCACGACGACCGCGACGACAGCGAGATCATCAAGCTCATCCTCGAGACCGGGTTCTCGACGGCGGACGAGGTGACCCAGATATCCGGTCGCGGGGTCGGCATGGACGTCGTCGACGCCGAGATCCGCCGGCTCGGCGGGACCCTCGGCATCCACACGCAACAGGGCAAGGGCACGCGCTTCACCGTGCGCCTGCCCGTGACGCTGGCGATCAACCAGGCGGTCATGGTGAAGGCGGGCGAGGACACGTACGCTATCCCCATCGCGTCGATCGAAGGTGTTGCCCAGGTCACGGCGCGCGACCTCAAGGGGCACTACGTCGATGCGTCGAAGCCCTACCAGTACGCCGGCAACGACTATCCGGTGCAGCACCTGGGCACGCTGCTCGGCACGAACGAACCGCGCCTGGAAAACGAAGACGTCTCTTACCCGGTGATCATGGTGCGCGCCGGCGACGATCGCATCGCGCTCCACGTGGACGATCTCGTCGGCCGACGCGAGGTGGTGGTGAAGCCGCTCGGCGCCCCGCTGAATACGCTGCCCGGTATCTCGGGTGCGACCATCATGGCCGACGGCACGGTCGTCCTGATCCTGGACATCGGTGGCCTGGTCCGCAGCGAGAGCCGCTTCATCACGACGGCGCCGCAGCCCGAGTCGGCCGAGGCCGCAGCGGCGGACACGGGGGGCGACACCCGCGCCGGTCGAGCGATGACCGTGCTCGTGGTCGACGACTCGATCACGATTCGCAAGGTCACCAGCCGCATCCTCGAGCGCAACGGGATGGAGGTCGTCACGGCCAAGGACGGCGTCGCCGCGCTCTCCTGGATGGGCCACAGCGCGCCCGACCTGATCCTGCTCGATATCGAGATGCCGCGCATGGACGGCTACGAGGTGGCCAGCTACGTGCGCGGCGAATCCCGGCTCGAGAACGTGCCGATCATCATGATCACCTCCCGCACGGGCGACAAGCACCGCCAGCGCGCCGGGGACATCGGGGTCGAGCGCTACCTCGGCAAGCCCTACCAGGAGACGGAGCTCATGGACGAGATCCGATCCGCGATGGCCGCGCATGACATCGCCCCGGAGACGGCCTGACGTGGCCGAGGACCGCCAGGTCAAGTGCCTGCTGCTGCCTGTGACGGGCCCGGCGATCATCGTGCCCAACTCGGCCGTGGCGGAGATCATCACGCAGCAGGACATCCTGCCCATCGCCGACGCACCGGCCTGGCTTCTAGGAACCGGGCGCTGGCGGGGCACCGACATCCCCCTGATCGCGTTCGACCGCCTGGTCGGCGAACGCGGCGACGTACCGGAGCCCGCAGGGCGGTTCGTGGTCCTGTTCGGCCTGGACGGTGACGCTGCACCCGGCTTCTACGGGATCCGGATCGACCAGCTGCCGCGCACGGAGACGGTGGACCGCGAGCGTCTGCGAACGGCCGACGGCGAGGCCCATGGCAGCGACTTCGTCGGCATGCGTGCGGTCGTCGGCGGTGATCGTGAATGCATCGTACCCGATCTCGACGCTGTCGGGCGGGCCCTCGCGCGCTACCATCACGGCTCCGCGGCCTAGGACACCGCCGACCCGCGGCTTCAGCCGAGGTCGCCGTAGAGCCCTTGCAGGAGCGCCAGCGCGGCCACCGCCGCGGTTTCGGTGCGCAGCACGCGCGGGCCGAGGCGCATGCCGCCGATGCCCGCGGTGGCCGCCGCGGCGCGCTCCGCGGGGCTGAAGCCCCCCTCGGGCCCGGCCAGGAGGACGAGCTCCCGGCCCGGTGGCGCGCAGCCGCGCGCCGGATGCCCGGACGGGTCGAGGAGCCACGCCGGTGGCGGCGAAGCCCCGCGCCCTTCCAGCCACTCGCCGAACGCCACCGCGGGCGCGAGCGCGGGGCAGCGCGTGCGTCCGCACTGGGCCGCCGCCGACTCGATCACGCCGCGCCAGTGGTTTGCCTTCTTCCGTGCCCGCTCGCCGCGCGGCGGCGCCTGGGTGCGATCCATGACCACGGGCGCGACGGCGGCCACGCCGAGCTCGACGCTCTTCTCCAGGGTGTAGTCCATGCGCTGGCCGCGCGAGATTCCCTGCACCAGCGTGACCGCCAGCGGCGATTCCGCGGCTCGGGCCTCGAACGCTTCGATCTCGGCGTCGGCGCGCGACTTGCCGCGCACGATCAGCCGCGCGTGCCAGTCACCGGGCTCACCGTTGAACAGTCGCACCGCGGCACCGTCGCGCAGGCGCAGGACCCGCAGGCAGTGATGCGCGGTCGCCTCCGGCAGTGCGATGCGCTCACCGGGGTGCAACCGGGCCGCGATATGGGCGCGCGGCACGCGCATCACCCGGCGGTCGCGCGGTCGATCCCTTCGCGCGCGGTCGCGACGAGGTGGCGGATCTCGTCCTCGGTGATCACGTAGGGCGGCATGAAATAGGTGACATTGCCGAGCGGGCGGAGCAGACAGCCGCGCGTCAGTCCGTGGCGATAGACCTGCAGCCCGCGGCGCTCCCGCCAGGGAAACGGCTGTTTCCGGTCGCCGTCGCGGCACATCTCGACGGCGGCGATCATGCCGTGCTGGCGTACGTCACCGACCTGCGGGTGATCATCGAACGCGGAGCGCACGGACGCGTCCAGGACCCGGGCGAGGCGCTCGTTGCGCGCGAGCACGTCATCGCTGTCGAAGATCTCCAGCGTGGCGAGGGCCGCGCGGCAGGCGAGCGGATTGCCGGTGTAGCTGTGCGAGTGCAGGAAGGCCTTCAACGACTCGAACTCGTCGTAGAAAGCGCCGTAGACCGCCTCGGTAGTCACGACCGCACAAAGCGGGAGATAACCACCCGTGAGCCCCTTCGACAGGCACAGGAAATCGGGGGCGACCCCGGCCCGGTCGCAGGCGAACAGCGTGCCCGTGCGCCCGAAGCCCGTGGCGATCTCGTCGGCGATCAGGTGGACGCCGTGGCGGTCGCAGGCCGCGCGCAGCAGCTCGAGGTAGACGGCATCGTACATGCGCATCTGGCCGGCGCACTGCACCAGCGGCTCGACGATGACCGCGCACGCCTCGTGCGCGTGTTCCGCGATGGCCGCCTCCATGGGCTCGAACATGCGCCGCGAGTAGGCCGCCCAGGATTCATCCGCCTCGCGGTGGAAGCAGTCCGGTCCTGCGACGATGATCGAATCCATCAGCAGGGGGCTGTACGTCTTCTTGAAAAGGTCCACATCGCCGACCGCGAGGGCACCGAGGGTTTCGCCGTGATAGCTGTTGGACAGGGCAATGAACTTCGTCTTCTCGCCCCGGCCCGAGTTGCGCCAGTAATGGAAGCTCATCTTGAGCGCCGCCTCGATGCCGGATGACCCGTTGTCCGCGTAAAAGCAGCGGGTCAGCGGGGCGGGCGTGACCTCGACCAGCTTTTCCGAGAGCTGCACGACGGGCTCGTGCGTGAAGCCCGCCATCATGACGTGCTCGACCTGCTCGAGCTGGTCCGCGATCGCCGCGTTGATGCGCGGGTTGGCGTGGCCGAACAGGTTCACCCACCAGGAACTGACGGCGTCGATATAGCGGTTGCCGTCGTAGTCCTCGAGGTAGACGCCGTCGCCGCGCCGGAACGGAATCGGCGGCAGCGTCTCGTGGTCCTTCATCTGCGTGCAGGGATGCCACACGCAGGCCAGGTCGCGCTCGACGAGCTCGCGGTTGTTCATTTCGGCCAATCAGCCGCTGGGGTGGAGAACCACGAATGCACACGAATCGACGCGAATGTTCGGGGTCGCACCGCGCAGGCCCCTGCGCGCCGGTGTCTCGACGCCCCCGCGTCCGGGGTGACAGGGCCGTTTCTATCGATTCGTGTCCATTCGTGGTTCTTCAATCCTGGTTCGGGCAGTCGCCCGCGACGTGTACGACGCCCCCCGCGGCCGTGGAACGGCCGCGGGGGCTCGCGATCAGTAGCGGTAGTGCTCGGGCTTGAACGGGCCCTGCGGCGAGACGCCGATGTAG
>CAZVFN010000153.1:0-6033 GCA_964626335.1 uncultured Ectothiorhodospiraceae bacterium | reverse complement strand
CGGGGGCAATAGCCGGTGCCCTGCCCGTTTATGCCTCGGCGCCGGCTGGCTCGCTGCGCTCGCACGCCGGCCGACTCCGGGTAAGCGTTCGGGGCACGGAGTTGGCGCAGGATTGTTTCGCAGCACCCCGGCGGTGCGCCCCGTGGCTGGAGCGGGGTGTTATCCCGCGTGCAGACGGAGGTTCGGGGCGACTTCGGCCATGCGCTCGAAGTCTCGGTCGCCATGCAGCACAAGGAGATCGTGCTCAATCGCCAGCTGCGCGATGAAGCAATCGATCGTGCTGCGGATGGTGAGGCCCGCGGCCCGGCAGGCCTGGTAGAGCGCGGCGGCGTCCCGGTGGGTCTGCACCGGGTCGATCGGCCAGTAGAAGCGCTGGGATCCGAAATACTCGGCGAGTCGGCGCAGGCTGCTCTCGGATCGGGCCCCTTGCAGAATTTCTTGGTAAATCACGCCGGTGATCCCGTGTGGCAGCGCGTTGTCGAGCACACGGTCGAGCGCGGCCGCCGACGGTGTCGCGCTCCCGCGCAGCCAGTCGATCCAGGCCGAGGTGTCGACGAGGATCATTCGTCGCCGGCGCGCTCGCGCAGCGGACGGTGGTCGTAGTCGGGGGCGATGTCATCGCCGCCCCGCAGTTCGCGCAGGTCCTTGCGGGCGTGATGCTCGATGTATTCGCGCAGCGCGAGCGTGACCAGTTCTTTCTTGGTTTTCACGGGGGCGTAGCGAAAGGCCGTCTCGACGAGCTGGTCATCCAGGTCGATGTTGGTGCGCATGATGTGTATCCCTGTGCACGCGACCATACACATTAGCAACTGGTGCTGGGCGGGGCAAGCGGCAGGTGGCAGGTGGCAGGTGGCAGGTGGCAGGTGGCAGGTGGCAGGTGGCAGGGTTAATTGTCCTGCCAGGATCGAGTCAAGCCAATCAACATGGCCGAGAGCGCGCGGGTTTCGTGCACCCATTCAGTGGCTGTGTCTCGAGGAAGGAGTCCTGCCTCGATTCCAATGTACAACTGTGTGCGGAGTTCGCCACAGGACCCTCGCGCGTAGTGGAGGAATTTCAGGCGATCGCGCGCTGTGCCTCTCTCGTAGCCTTCGGCGATATTGCTTGCCACCGATACCGCGGATCGAGTCACCTGATCCTTGAATCCGAATTCGCGGGTATCGTCCAACGCACAATAAAGGGATGCGCTGAGTCGCGCCGCTCGTTTCCAGACATCAAGGTCTTCGAAGCCCATCCTTGGCCTCCTCGCGTTTTTCGATCAGGACCTTCCCACCGTCGTTCGCCCTGTTAACGAACGTTCCTTCCACCCCTGCCCATCGCCTGCCGCCTGCCGCCTGCCGCCTGCCGCCTGCCGCCTGCCGCCTATTTAATGTACCCCATGTGCTCGAGCTTGAGCACGATGTCGTGGGCGGCCTCGTCGGGGGTGGTGTCGCGGGTGTCGAGGCGCATCTCCGGGTTCTGCGGCTCCTCGTAGGGGTCGGAGATGCCGGTGAAGTTCTGGATCTCGCCGCGGCGGGCGCGGGCGTAGAGGCCCTTGCGGTCGCGCTCCTCGCAGACCTCGAGCGGGGTGGCGACGTGCACCTCGGCGAAGCCGCCCTGGGCCTCGATCATCTCGCGCACGATGCGCCGGGTCGCGGTGTACGGCGCGATCGGCGCGCACAGGGCGATGCCGCCGTTCTTGGTGATCTCGCTGGCGACGAAGCCGATGCGCTGGATGTTGAGCTCGCGGTGCTCCTTCGAGAAGCCGAGCTCGCTCGACAGGTGCTTGCGCACGACGTCGCCGTCGAGCAGCGTCACCGGGCGGCCGCCGAGCTCCATGAGCTTGTTCAGCAGCGCGTGCGCCATCGTGGACTTGCCCGAGCCCGACAGGCCCGTGAACAGCACGGTGAAGCCCTGGCGGCTCTTCGGCGGGCGCGAGCGCCGCAGCTCGGCCACGACCTCCGGGTAGGAGAACCAGTCCGGGATCTCGATGCCCTCTTCCAGGCGCCGGCGGACCTCCGTGCCGGAGAGCTTGAGCACGGTCTCGGACTCGTCGACCTCGCCCGCCGGGGCGTACTGGCCGCGCTCCTTGACGAAGGCCATCTCCTTGAACGGCACCATGCCGATACCGAGCTCGTCCTTGTAGCGCTCCATCAGCGCCTGCGCGTCGTAGGGGCCGTAGAAGTCCTCGCCGGCGGCGTTCTTGCCCGGGCCCGCGTGGTCGCGCCCGACGATGAAGTGCGTGCAGCCGTAGTTCTTGCGGATGATGGCGTGCCACACGGCCTCGCGCGGCCCGCCCATGCGCATCGCCAGGGGCAGCAGCGACAGGCTCGTCGTCTGCTCCGGGTAGCGCTTGAGGATGAGCTCGTAGCAACGCACGCGCGTGAAGTGGTCGATGTCGCCCGGCTTGGTCATGCCGACGACCGGGTGGATCAGCAGGTTGGCCTCGGCTTCCTGGGCGGCGCGGAAGGTGAGCTCCTGGTGCGCGCGGTGCATGGGGTTGCGCGTCTGGAAGGCGACGATGCGGGTCCAGCCCACCTTCTCGAAGAACGCCCGCAGCTGCGCCGGCGTGTTGCGCAGGTGCTTGAAGTCGTAGTGCACGGGCGCCTCGATGCCGCGCACGCGACCGCCGAGGTAGACCGGGCCGGCGACGTTGTGCAGGTAGTGCACCGCGGGATGCGCCGCGTCGTCGTCGCCGAAGACCCGGTTCGCCTCGAGCGACTTGTCGGGGCGGTAGACGTCGGTGACGTCGAGCACGCCGACGAGGCAGTGCTCGGCGTCGCGCAGGGCGACGGAGACCGGGTTGCCCGCGCTCGCGCCCTCGAGCTGCGCGGCGAATGCCTCGCTGACGTCGAGCGTGACGGGCATCGGCCAGAGGGTGCCGTCGGGCAGGCGCATGTCGTCGCGCACCGACGCGTACTCGGCCTCAGTGAGGAACCCCTCCAGCGGCGAGAAGCCGCCATTGAGCAGCAGCTCCAGGTCGCAGAGCTGGCGGTGGGTCAGGCTCCACTCGGGGAACTGGCCGGCGCGGGCGGCGAGCTCGGCGGCCTCTTCGGGCGGCAGGTAAGCGGTCTTGAGGGTGCCGCCGTGCGGCTGAACGAGTCGGGTCATGGTGGTGTTGTTTCCGTCCGTGCGTGCGATTCGGGGTGGTGCCCGGGAGTGCTGCAGCGCGGCAGGCTGCGGATTGTACGCGACTTCGGGGGGGGGGGGGGAGGGTGGCAGGCGAAGGGCTGAGGGTGGCAGGCGGCAGGCGGCAGGCGGCAGGCGGCAGGTGGCAGGTGGCAGGTGGCTGGTGGCTGGTGGCTGGTGGCTGGTGGCTGGTGGCTGGTGGCGAGGACCGTAGCCGAGCGGGACTTCGTGGCACGGGCGCGATGGGGCGATGCCGTGCGGTCGCCGGATTGCTTGGCGGTCGCTCGCAATGACGGCAGGTCGAGGGCGAAGGGCGAAGGGCGAAGGAAGGTATGCAGTGGGTTGTCCCGGTACAGGGTGCAGCGGCCGGTTCGGTGGCCGGTGTGCCGGGTTGGACGCGGGCGGGTTGGCTTCGGTTTCGGCGCCGCCTGCGGGGTGCGCTGGGTGCCGGGTTTCGCGGAGCGGCGCGCCCTCAGGTCTCGCCGGCGAGTTGCCCGGCCTCGACGAGTTCCATGGTGGCGTTGCTCAGGCGGTAGCGGTCGCCGGTATGGGGGCAGCGGTGTTCGCCCTCGCCTTCGACGGGCAGCGGGATCCGTTCACCGTAGCGGCTCATCCAGCCGAGCTGCCGGGCGGGGACACCGCCCACGAGGGCAAAGGCGGGCACGTCGCGGTTGACCAGGGCGGCCGCGGCGATGAACGCGTGCTCGTGCAGGGTGATGCCGCAGACGATGGTGGCGTTGGCGCCGATGGAGACGCCGCGCTTGACGTGCGTGGGCTGGTATTCGGTCTTGCGCGGCACGGCCGAGCGCGGGTTGCAGACGTTGGTGAAGACCATGCTCGGGCCGCAGAAGACGTCGTCCTCGAGCGTGACGTCGTCGTAGACGGAGACGTGGTTCTGGATCTTGCAGTTGTCGCCGATGCGCACGCGGTTGCCGACGAAGCAGTTCTGGCCGATGGAGCAGCGCGCACCGATGCGCGCGCCGCCGCAGACGTGGACCCAGTGCCAGATGCGCGTGCCCGCGCCGATCCGCGCGCCGGCATCGACGATCGCGGTTTCGTGGGCGGTGTAGTCCATCCCGGTGGCCCCGCTCACTCCGCGACGCCGCCCAGCAGCGGATGGTACTCACCGACCGCGCCCTCGGGCGTGGCCCGGCGGATGTCGGCCACCGTGCGGATCGCCGTGCGGCTCGCCTCGACGTCGAAGCCCTTGCCCGCCAGGATCTGCTGGTAGCTCTGGGTGTGCAGGTCGGTGAAGCCGCCGGAGAACTCGATCTCCTCGGCGTCGACGGTGATGCTGCGGTAGGTGCGCTTGCCCTCGGCGACGGCCGACTCGGGCAGGTCGCGCGCGTCGATCGACAGGAACCAACGCACGCGGGCGTGCTCATACTCGAGGTAGCCGGCGGCGCGGGTGCCCGAGTGGTGGTGCACGCGATTCTCCTGCAGCTCGCCGAACATGAAGTTGAGCATGTCGAAGAAGTGCACGCCGATGTTGGTGGCAATGCCGCCGGACTTGCGCTCGTCGCCCTTCCAGGACACGAGGTACCAGTGCCCGCGCGAGGTGATGTAGGTGAGATCGACCTCGGACTTGCCCTCCCGCCGGCCGTGCGCGACCTGCTCGCGCAGGGCGATGATCGCCGGGTGCAGCCGCAGCTGCAGGATGGCGTGCACGCGGTGGCCCGTGTCGCGCTCGATCTCGCGCAGCCCGTCGATGTTCCAGGGGTTGAGCACGAGCGGCTTCTCGCAGATGGCGTCGGCGCCGCTGCGCAGGGCGAAGCGTACGTGCGAGTCGTGCAGGTAGTTGGGCGAACAGATCGAGACAAAGTCGATCCGGCGATGGTCGCCGCGGCGGCTCAGCTTGTCGACGTGGCGGTCGAAGCGCTCGAACTCGACGAAGAAGTCGGATTCGGGGAAGTAGCTGTCGATGACGCCGACGGAGTCGTTCGGGTCGAACGCGGCCTGCAGGTTGTGGCCGGTGTCGCGGATCGCCCGCATGTGGCGGGGGGCGACGTAGCCGGCGGCCCCGATCAGGGCAAAGTTGCGCATGCTGACGGCCCGGGTTGCTTGGGGTCCGGGCGGCCGGCGTCGTCTCGCTCGACTGCCCGGTGGCGCCCGGCGATGCAATGCAACGATAGCAGGATGGCGACGGGGCGGACAGAACGGCGCCGCGATCCCGGGGACTTCGTGACGAGTCGCTTGGCAGGCATCCGCCGTGCCTGCGCTGGATGGCTTCGCGGTCGCTCGCAATGACGGGCCGCGGGCACGGCGTGGCGGCGCGCGTGGCGCATCACGGCGCCGCGGCCCGGCCGCGTTTCGGGTTCAGCCGCAGATGTCTTCGTAGAGATCGCGCCAGGCCGGGTTCTCGGCCTCGATCAGGGCGAGCTTCTTCCTGCGCGAGCCGGCCCTGAGCGGCTTTTCCCGGCTGATGGCCGCCTCCATGTCCGGATGCCTCTCGAGCCCGACCCGGCGCGGGACGGCGTAGCATGCGGGGGAAGCGTCGATCGCGTGGTTGCGGTGTTGCCACACACGGCGGACGAGATTGCGGGTGACTGCGACGTACCGCGTGCCGTTGCGGCGACTCGCGAGGATCTACGTGGCGGGGGTCGGTCCATGACGAAGCCTCCCTGCTTCGATCGAATCCATTGTCCTATTGGGCCATGCGGGAAGTTGGGTCATGCTCTGAGCGCACAGGACGGTTCAGCACAAGGCGCGCCGAGCGCGCGTAGCGCGTCCTGCGTGAGGCAGGCGCAACGCCGTGATGGGCCGTCCTGTGCGCGCCCGAAGGGCGGCGCTGTGCGCACCCGCCGCGGCGTTGCTCGTCACTTGTGTAGTGACGCTACACGCGCTCGGCGCGCCTTGCCGCGAGCACGCACAGTACCGCAGAGCGTTACCCAACTTCCCGCATGGCCCACTAGTAGGTCAGACGCCGTA
>CAZVFN010000152.1:0-6090 GCA_964626335.1 uncultured Ectothiorhodospiraceae bacterium | reverse complement strand
GGGCAGGGGGCAGGCGGAGGGTCGCGGGGCGTTGCGGGCAGGGGGATCGCGAGCGACCTTGTTCCTACAGGCAGGTTGATGCCGTGGGGGTCGGATGTGACGGCTGGCCGCGGGGATGATTCGGACGTGGGTGCGCGAGCGAGCTCGCGCCCACGGGTCGGCGACGGCGCCGGGGTGCGCCGTCAGTCCTGGAGGTAGCGCGCGGCGTCGCGGGCGAAGTAGGTGAGGATGCCGTCGGCGCCTGCGCGCTTGAAGCTGGTGAGGGCCTCGAGGGTGCACTTGCGCTCCTCGAGCCAGCCCTGTGCGAAGGCGGCCTTGAGCATGCTGTATTCGCCGCTGACCTGGTAGGCGAACACGGGCACGCCGAAGTCCTCCTTCACGCGGCGGATGACGTCGAGGTAGGGCAGGCCCGGCTTGATCATGACCATGTCGGCCCCTTCCTGCAGGTCGAGCGCGACCTCGTGCAGCGCCTCGTCGCTGTTGGCGACGTCCATCTGGTAGCTGTGCTTGCCGCCACCGCCGAGGTTGCCCGCGGATCCGACCGCGTCGCGGAAGGGGCCGTAGAAGTCCGAGGCGTACTTCGCCGAGTAGGCGAGGATGCGCGTGTTGGCATGGCCGTCGGCCTCGAGCGCCTCGCGGACGGTGCCGATGCGCCCGTCCATCATGTCCGAGGGGCCGAGCACGTCCGCGCCGGCGGCCGCGTGCGAGCGCGCCTGCGCGACCAGGGCCTCGACCGTCGCATCGTTGAGGACGTAGCCGGTGGCGTCGGTGAGCCCGTCCTGGCCGCTCGCGGTGTACGGGTCGAGCGCCACGTCGGTCATGACGCCGAGGTCGGGCAGCGCGTCCTTGAGCACGCGCACCGCGCGCTGCACCAGGCCCTCGGGGTCCCACGCCGCCTCGGCGCCCTCGGTCTTGGCCTCGGGGCCGACCACCGGGAACAGCATGATCGCGGGGATGCCGAGGCGCTCGGCCACGCGCGCCTCCTCCACCAGCACGTCGATCGACAGGCGCTCGACCCCGGGCATCGACGGCACGGGATCGCGCGCGCCCGTGCCCGCCTGGACGAACACGGGCCAGATGAAGTCGCCCGGCGTGAGCACGTGCTCGCGCATCAGGCGGCGCGAGAAGGTGTCGCGGCGCATGCGGCGCAGGCGGGTGGCCGGGAACGGGCCGCGCGGGTTGCGGGAGTCGGTCACGCCAGCGGTCTCCTGCGCAGGAGCGGATACGCACAAGTGTAACCGCGCGAACGCGGCGCTGCCCATGCGCTGGTCGCAGGACGCGCCGCTTCGCCCGGCCCGGATCGCGGCACGCCGGCGGGACCCGGGGGCACAGCGTGCTTGTTGCCGACCGCGATGCCGGTGCCGGGCTCCGCTTCGCCTCGAGCCTGCCGGCCTCCGGCGTTCGTGCGGGGCGCGCGAGCGCGCAGCGGTGGACAAGCCCCCGGGGGGCTGCAACGATCCCGGCTCGTCCGCCGCCTGCCCGGAGCTTCCCCATGGCCCGCGACCGTTACGCCGTGATCGGCCACCCCGTCGACCACAGCCTGTCGCCGACGATCCACGCGCAGTTCGCGGAACAGACCGGCGAGGCCATCGAGTACGGGCGCATCGACCCCGGCGAGGACGGCTTCGCGGAGGGGGCGGCTAGCTTCTTCGGCGAGGGCGGTCGCGGGGTCAACGTCACCTTGCCGTTCAAGGCCGAGGCATTCGACTGGTGCGATCGCCGCAGCGAGCGCGCCAGGCGCGCCCGCGTGGTCAACACGCTGACGCTGCAGGCGAACGGCTGGGTCGCCGGCGACAACACCGACGGGGTCGGCCTGGTGGCCGACCTGGTCGGCCACCTCGACCTCGGGCTGGCCGGCACGCGCGTGCTGCTGATCGGCGCCGGCGGGGCGGCGCGCGGCGTCCTCGGCCCGCTGCTGGCAGAGATGCCGGTGGACCTTGTGATCGTCAACCGCACGCCCGCGCGCGCCGAGTCACTGGCGGCGGATTTCGCGGACGCGGGGCCGGTGCGCGGCTGCGGCTTCGACGCGGTGGCGAACGAGGCCGCTTTCGACCTGGTGATCAACGCCAGCGCGGCGAGCCTCGGCGGGGCGCTGCCGCCCATCCCGGACGGCGCCGTGGCCCGCGGCGGCGCCGTCTACGACATGATGTACGGCGCGAAGGCGGAGTCGTTCCTCGCCTGGGGCCGGGACGCGGGCGCCGCCACCGTCGCCGACGGCCTCGGCATGCTGGTCGAGCAGGCGGCCGAGTCGTTCCACGTCTGGCGCGGCGTGCGTCCCGAGACGGCCGCGGTGCTGGCGGCGCTGCGCGATGCCGCACCGTGACCGCGGCCGCCGGGCCTGCGCGCGCCGATGGCCGTCGCGGGTTGTGCGCGGGCGTCTTTGGCCCCAAGCTGCGCAGTCGGCGCGCCGTGTTGCGCCGTATTCGTTGCAAAGCCCGTGGGGCGTACCTATACTTTCGCGCTTCCCGAGCCGGGGCGAACAACAGAGCGCACGGGCGCAATCCCGACGGATGAGACAATGAGCAATACTGCAGAATCGGACAGGGCGCAGATCGACGTACCGACCGAGGAGGAACTGCTGAACGCCTCCCAGGACCAGTACATGGACGAGCGCCAGCTCGAGTTCTTCCGCCAGCGGCTGCAGGCGCAGCGCGAGGAGATCGAGAACGACATCGAGCGCGCGCGCGGCGAGCTGTCCTCCGGCGAGAACGAGCCCGACGAGCTCGACCGCGCTTCCGCCGAGGAGGAACGCTGGCTGAGCCTTCGCATCAGCGAGCGCGAGGGCAAGCTGCTCAAGAAGATCGACGAGGCGCTGCAGCGCATCGACGAGGGCGAGTACGGCTACTGCGAGGACACGGGGGAGCCGATCGGCATCCCGCGCCTGCTCGCCCGGCCGACGGCCACGCTCTCCGCCGAGGCCAAGACGCGGCGCGAGCAGCTCGAGAAGACCCACCGCAGCGGTTGATCCCGCGTGCCGGCCGGGCCGCCACGGCCCGGCCGGTATCCGGCTGCGCGGCCGCTTCGCGTGAAGCCGCGTCTCCTGTTCCCCGGATTGCCTCGTCGCCGGCGGTTCGCCCGCTCGAGCGTCCCGTGAGCGCTGGGCAGCCGCCCGGGCGTCCCCGGGGCGCGTGCGCCTTCGGCGGGACCTCGCCGGATCTTGAGCGCTCGGGGCAGGACGTTGTCCGGGCCGGCCGATGCCGGGGTTCCGCCGGCATGGCCCGGCGCGGGAACGCCGCACCGTACCCCACCGCGGCGCAGCGCCGGGCCAAACCGGCCTGCGCCGGTCGGTGCCGGTGCGGCGGACGAGACGGCCCGGCGCGCGAACCGGGCGCGGAGGCCGTTTGCGCCGGCGCGAGCGCGCCCTAGATCACGGGCTCAGGCGGCGTAGTCGGGCGCGTTGCCGGGCTTCCACTTGATGTTGCAGCCCATGCTCGGCTTCTGATCGTCGGGCATGGGCGTGCCCTCGAGCAGCGCGTCGGCGGCGGCGCGCAGGTCCTCGCCCGTCACGGGCTGGTCGTTGCCGGGCGTGGCGGGATCGAACCGGCCGCGATAGACGAGCTCGTGATCGCTGTCGAAGAGGAAGAAGTCCGGCGTGCAGGCAGCGCCGTACGCCTTGGCCACGTCCTGCGTCTCGTCGTACAGGTACGGGAACGTGAAGCCCGCCTTCTTGACCATCTCGGTCATCTTCTCCGGATGGTCCTCGCTGTACTTGGTGACGTCGTTCGAGTTGATCGCGACCACGGCGAGACCGCGCTCCTGATACTCGTGGGCGAAGCCCGCGAGGACATCCTTGATGTGCAGCACGAACGGGCAGTGGTTGCAGAGGAACGCCACGAGCAGCGGCTGGCCCGCGTAGTCGGCGCGCGACACCATCCGGAACGTCGCCGGCTCGAGCAGCGTGAAGTCGGGCGCGGGCTTGCCGAGTTCGACCATCGTGGACGGGGTCTTGGCCATGGCTAGCACTCCGTGTTGCGGCAATCGGGTCGAACGCCGCCGCGCGGCGGCGTTCGACGCGGCGTCGGCGGCACGCGCGGGCGGGCGCGAGGCGTTGCGCCGTGCCCGCCGTCAACATGGGGCCAAGCGCCCCGCGACGCAATGCCCCGCCGCGCTCAGTTGCTCAGGATGATGCCGAAGCGGAACTGGACCCCGTCGCCGCGGCGCTCCGCCGCGCGCGGGGGCCACAGCTTGAAGTCCTGCGAGCGGAGCACGGGGAAGACGTAGTCCGCCGCACCGATCTGTCCGCCCTCGGTGGCGTCGACGCGGCCGCGCACGGTGATCTCGCGACCGGGCTCGAAGCGCGCCGTCTCGAGGTAGCCGTCGACGTAGACGCGGAAGCGCCCCTGCGTGCCCGCCTCGAGGCGCGGGCGCTGGGTGCGCCCCGACAACGGATAGGCGACGACCTCGAGCCGGGTGCGCTCCTCGAGGTTGCGCGCGCCGGCGATCTCGCCGCCCCAGAGCACGAGGCGGTCGCTCGCTGCGGCGGCATCGGCGCGCACGTCGGCGGGTGTGACTTCGAGCGCCACGTCCTCGGTCTCGAACGGCGCGCTGGCGCAGCCGGCGAGTGCCAGTGCCGCCAGCGCGAGGGTCATGATCGGCTTGCGCATGGCGAATCCCCAGGGCGGGCGCGCCCCCCGCCGGCGCCTGCGCCGCCCCGGCGCGGGCGGTATAGTAGCGGCGGCGATGGAGGGGGTGAATTGATCGAATGGTACCGGAACTGGCGGTGCAACCGCATCGTTCGGCGCAACGCCTTCAGCGACCGCGACTGGGAGGGCCTCATCCAGCGCCTACCGGCCGCGCTGCGCTACGACGCGCACACGCGCGGGCGGCTGCACGACCTGGTCGTGCTGTTCCTCCACGACAAGTCGATCGAGGGTGGCGGCCGCATCGAGGTGACCGAGGAGATGCGCCAGCTGATCGCGCTGCAGGCCTGCATCCCGATCCTCGGCCTCGGTCTGGAGTGGTATCACGGCTGGCGCTCGGTCATCGTCTACCCGGGGGATTTCTACGTCCACGACGCCTACACCGACGACACCGGCATCGTCCACGAGATCGAGGAGGCGCGCTCGGGCGAAGCCTGGCCGGAGGGCCCGGTCGTCATCTCCTGGACCGATGGCGATGACGACGCCAACGTCGTCATCCACGAGTTCGCGCACAAGCTCGACATGCTCAACGGGGTGGCCAACGGCATGCCCCCGCTGCACGCCGACATGGACAGGGACGAGTGGACCGGCGTGTTCACGCGCGCCTACGACGACTTCTGCGCGCGCGTCGATCGCGGCGCGCGCGTGCCGTTCGACGAGTACGCCGCCACCGACCCGTCGGAGTTCTTCGCGGTGGCGAGCGAGGTCTTGCTGACCACACCGGACCGCGTGCGCGACGCCTACCCGCGCGTCTACACGCAGCTCTGCGCCTTCTACCGCCAGCACCCGCGGACGGGCTGACGCGCGGCACGCGCCGCGACGCCACCCCGCAATCCGCGCTTCAGAAAAGCCGGCGCTGGACCTCGCCCTCGGCGCCGGCGCCCGCGTCCTCGGCCCCCGCGGCGTGCTCGTCGAGCCAGGCGGTGATGACGGCCACCGTGTAGCGGATCTCGCGCTCGCTCAGCGCGCGCCCCGGGGCGATGGCGTGCCACTGGCGCAGGCAGCCGCGGCAGCACGTTGCCGTCGCGTGCTGGGCGACGAAGGCGGGGTGGCCGCGCATGGGCGTCTGCCGACCGTCGTTGGCCGGCGCGGCCGGCGCCAGCCGCGCGGTGACGAAGCCGCGCGCGTGCTCCTGCAGGGTCGCGCGGTCGCGCGCAGCGGCATAGGCGGCATCGCGCGCGTCCAGGCGCAAGCGGCGGCGAAAACGCGAGCGCGCCAGCCGGGCGCGCAGTTGCGCCCATGCCTGCGCGCTCAGTGGCGGTCGCGCTGCATCGCTCGCGGTCATTGCCGTACGATGCTGCATCGATCCCGACGGCGAGGGAAGCGCGATGGAGACGCTGCCGGACTATCTCGACCACGACCTCGACATCGTCGTCATCGGCCAGAACCCGTCACCGGCCTCGATCGCCCGCCAGTGCTACTACGGCAACCCGCGCAACCGCTTCTGGCC
>CAZVFN010000151.1:3536-6159 GCA_964626335.1 uncultured Ectothiorhodospiraceae bacterium | reverse complement strand
CCGCCCCGGCTGCTCTGGCCTGCCCCCCGACCCCTGCTATTCTGCGCGGGCAACCCCCGGCCGGGGCGCCCGGTTGGGATGCCACCAACGCGACAACAACCGGGAGACGGACTCATGAGACGACGCCAATTCCTCGGTACCGTCGGTGCCGGCGCCCTTGCCGGCACCGTCTCCATGCGTGCCAACGCAGAGGAGAAGCCGCGCGAGTGGCGAATGGTCACCACGTGGCCGAAGAACTTTCCCGGTCTCGGGACCGGCGCGAACTACCTCGCCGAGCTGATTACCAAGCTCACCAACGGGCGCATCAAGGTCAAGGTGTACGGGGCCGGCGAGCTCGTCGATGCCTTCGGCATCTTCGACCTCGTCAGCGACGGTGGCGCCGAACTCGGCCACGGCGCGTCCTACTACTGGAAGGGCAAGAGCAAGGCGGCCCAGTTCTTCGCCGCGGTCCCCTTCGGCCTGACCGCGCAGGAGATCAACTCGTGGTTCTATCACGGGGGCGGCATGGACCTGTGGAAGGAGGTCTACGAGCCGTTCGGCCTGTACCCGATGGCCGCGGGCAACACCGGGGTGCAGATGGGCGGCTGGTTCAACACGGAGATCAACTCGGTCGATGATCTCGAGGGCCTGAAGATGCGCATACCGGGGCTCGGCGGCGAGGTCCTCAAACGTGCCGGCGGCACACCGGTCAGCCTGCCCGGAGGCGAGATCTTTACCTCCCTCGAGACGGGGTCCATCGACGCGACCGAGTGGGTCGGCCCGTACAACGACCTCGCCTTCGGGCTCCACAAGGCGGCGAAGTACTACTACTACCCCGGCTGGCACGAGCCCGGGACCTGCCTCGAGTGCTTCGTCAACAAGGAGGCCCTCGACGAGCTGCCCGACGAGTTGCGGGAGATCGTGCTGCACGCCGGTCGCGTAGCCAACCAGGACATGCTCGCCGAGTTCACGGCGCGCAACAACAAGGCGCTGCAGACGCTGGTCGATGAGCACGACGTCGATCTGCGCAGGTTCCCCGACGACGTGCTCAAGCGCCTGCGCGAACTGTCCGACGAGGTCGTCGGCGAAATCGCCGAGGCCGACGCCCAGTCGCGCAAGGTCTACGAATCGTTCGTCAAATTCCGCGACAACGTCCAGGCCTGGCACGACATCTCGGAGCGCGCCTACCTCAACGCGCGGGCTTCCGGATCCGTGACCGGCTGATCGGTTGCCTGCCCCCGGGGGCCGGGCTCGGTCTCCGGGGCATCCTGCCCCCGATGCCGCCCCCGCCGTCGGCACGGCCCCTGCGGGTAGCGCGTGGGCGCGTATCAGTCAGCGGGCGCATCCCCGCAGTTGCCCGCCTTCGAGGCGCCGCCACGCCGACCAGCGCGAGCGCGCGTCCGCTTCGCGGAAAGGCGCCCGCTGGACGGGTGCAACCGTTGGCCGAGCCGCTCGACTGCGCCGAAAGGGGCCGTCAATTGCCGTAGACCACGTTCGGCAGCCAGGTGGCCAGTGCGGGCCACAGCGACAGCAGCAGCAGCATCCCGAGCTGGATGGCGATGAACGGGGTCACGCCGCGATAGATCTGGCCCGTGGCGACGCTCTCGGGGGCGACGCCGCGCAGGTAGAACAGGGAGAAGCCGAACGGTGGCGTGAGGAACGAGGTCTGCAGGTTGATCGCGATCATCACCCCGAGCCAGACGGGGTCGAGGCCCATCGCGATCAGGACCGGGCCGACGATCGGCACGATCACGAACGTGATCTCGATGAAGTCCAGCACGAAGCCGAGCAGGAACATCAGCACCATCACCACGAGCATGGCGCCGATCACCCCGCCCGGCAGGTTGGCGAGCAGCGTGTGCACCGCGTCGTCGCCGCCGAAGCCGCGGAAGACGAGCGAGAACAGCGAGGCCCCCACCAGGATCAGGAACACCATGCAGGTCACGCGCGTGGTGCTGCGCATGACGTTGACCAGGACCGCCCGAGACAGGCGGCGGTTGACGACCGCCAGGATGATGGCGCCGACCGCGCCGACCGAAGCGGCCTCGGTCGGGGTCGCATAGCCCGCCATGATCGAGCCCAGCACGGCGACGATCAGCGCCAGCGGGGGCAGGAGGTCGCGCACCGTGCGCCCCGCGAGCGCCCAGCCGCCGATGTCGCGTTCGGCCGCCGGGATCGGCGGCATCGCGGCGGGCCGGAACCAGGCCATGAACACGATGTAGGCGAGATACAGCCCGACCAGCAGCAGGCCGGGCAGCAGTGCACCCATGAACAGGTCGCCCACCGAGACCGAGTCGCCCGAGAAGTTGCCCGCCATCAGCTGCGCCTGCTGGTTGGCGGAGGCGATCACGTCGCCCAGCAGCACCAGCACGATCGACGGCGGGATGATCTGGCCGAGCGTGCCCGAGGCGCAGATGGTGCCGGTCGCGATCGCCGGGTCGTAGCCCCGGCGCAGCATCGTCGGCAGCGACAGCAGGCCCATCGTCACCACCGTGGCGCCGACGATGCCGGTGCTCGCCGCGAGCAGCATGCCGACCAGCGTCACCGAGATGCCGATGCCGCCCCGCAGCCGCCCGAACAGCATCGCCATCGTGTCGAGCAGGTTCTCGGCCACGCGCGAGCGCTCCAGCATCACGCCCATGAA
>CAZVFN010000151.1:0-3436 GCA_964626335.1 uncultured Ectothiorhodospiraceae bacterium | reverse complement strand
GGTAGAAGATGTCGACGCGGACGTGACCGCGGTGCTGCAGCGTGTACGCGGCACCCAGCATGAACACCGCCGCATGCAGGTACATCGCGATCTCCTGGATCCAGATGCGACCGAAGGCGAAGCCGTAGCGCATGACCACCACGGCGAAGGTCACGGCGACCGCGCCGAGCGTGAACCACGCGATCACGCGGCCGACGGTCTCGTTGACGGCATCCGCCGCCCGGATCGCCCGCCGCAGCGCGCGTGTGTTCACGAGGCCTCCACCAGCGGCCAGAGCGTAGGGGATTCCGTCTGCCGGGCCAGCAGCACGGCGCGGTACTCGTCCGGATCCTTCACGTGCGCCACCTCGGCCGGGCGCGGGAAGTGCAGGTCGAGCAGCCGCGACAGCCAGAAGCGCAGGGCGCCGGCGCGCAGCATCACGGGCCAGGCGCGATCCTCCGGGGCGACCAGTGGCCGCCGGGCGTGGTACGCCGCCAGCAGGGCGCGGGTGCGCTCGTCGTCGAGGGTGCCCGTGGCGTCGGTGCACCAGTCGTTGACCGCGATGGCCACGTCGTACAGCAGGCAGTCGTCGCAGGCGTAGTTGAAGTCGATCATGCCGGCGAGGCAATCGCCGGCGAACAGCACGTTGTCGCGGAACACGTCGGCGTGGATCGTGCCGCGCGGCAGCTCGAGGCCGCGGAAGCCGCGCTGGTAGTCGAGCTCGTTGAGCAGGAACTCGCGGTCGTCAGCGTCGAGCAGGTGCGCGATCTCTTGGGCGGTGCGGAACCACCAGCGCGGACCGCGTTCGTTGGGGTGCTCCTGGTCGAACGAGCGCGCCGCGACGTGCATGCGCCCGATCGCGTCGCCCACGGCCGCGCAGTGCGCCGCGCCGGGGGTGTCGAGCGTGCGCCCCGGGAGCCGCTCGATCAGCGCGGCCGGCTTGCCCTGCAGCGTCAGCAAGTAGCTGCCGTCGGCCGCCGCGATCGGGTGGGCACAGGGCACGTCCTGCTCGGCCAGGTGCGCGGTCAGCTCGAGGAAGTACAGGACCTCGTGGGCCGGGTGCTTCTCGAAGATCGTCAGCACGTATTCGTCGATGTCCGTGGTGACGAAGAAGTTCGAGTTCTCGACGCCGGCGCGGATGCCCTCGAACGAGCGCAGCGCGCCGACGCGATAGCGCGCGAGGAAGGCGTGCAGGTCGGCGTCGGTGAGGGCGGTATAGACGGCCATCGGCCATGGCCTAGGAGCGTGTTCGAGAAAGCCCGGCCGTAGCCACGGCGTGGTACAGCGACGCGGCCCCGGTGATCGCGTGGCGAGCCCGGTGGTTCGCATGGGCGTCGAGGCATCGCCGAAAGCGGCCGCTGTGGCGCGCGCGCAGCAGGGACATGGTTCCTCGGGCAGGCTCCTGGCAGCGGTTGCGGGCGAAGCCGCGGAGTGTACCATCGAAGTCCGCCGCGGGCATGGAGCCCGCGCGATCCCCGAGTGTCGTTCCCAGGAGGCCGCATGGCCGAGCGCCCGCCGCTGATTCTCGTCGACGGTTCCTCCTATCTCTACCGCGCCTACCACGCCCTGCCCCCGCTGACGACCCGCGACGGCGAGCCGACCGGCGCCGTCTACGGCGTGGTCAACATGCTCAAGCGCCTGCTCGCCGATTACGCGCCCGAGCGCATGGCGGTGGTGTTCGACGCCAAGGGTCCGACCTTCCGCAGCGAGATCTACCCCGAGTACAAGGCCCATCGCCCGCCGATGCCGGACGAGCTGGACGCGCAGATCGAGCCCCTCCGGGAGACGGTGCAGGCGCTGGGGCTGCCCCTGCTGTCGGTGGCGGGCGTCGAGGCGGACGACGTCATCGGCACGCTCGCGTGCCGCGAGCGCCGGCGCGACGGCCGGGTCCTGATCTCCACCGGTGACAAGGATCTCGCGCAGCTGGTCGACGACGGGATCACGCTGGTCAACACCATGAACCAGGAGACGCTCGACCCCGCGAACGTCGAGCGCAAGTTCGGCGTCGAGCCCGAGCGCATCGTGGATTACCTGGCGCTGGTGGGGGATACGTCGGACAACATCCCCGGCGTGCCGAAGTGCGGCCCGAAGACGGCCGTGAAGTGGCTGTCGCAGTACGGCTCGCTCGACTGTGTCATCGAGCACGCCGACGAGATCGGCGGCAGGATCGGGGAGAACCTGCGCGCGGCGATCGACGATGTCCGGCGCGCGCGCGAGCTGGTCACCATTCGCTGCGATCTCGACCTCGGGGTGGGCCCGGACGATCTCGCGCGGCGCGCGCCCGACGCCGAGGCCCTGCGCTCGCTCTACGGCCGGCTCGAATTCCGCGGCTGGCTGGAGGCGCTGGGCGGCGGCGAGGCGCCGGGCCACGAAACCGGGGCGGCGGGTGCCGCCGAGGGACCCGACTACGAGGCCGTGCTCAAGGCGGCGGCGCTCGATGCCTGGATCGAGCGCCTGGAGGCCGCCGAGCTGTTCGCCTTCGACACGGAGACCACGAGCCTGAGTGCGATGGACGCCGAGCTGGTCGGGCTGTCGTTCGCGGTCGAGCCCGGTCACGCGGCCTACGTCCCGGTGGCCCATCGCTATCCCGGCGCGCCGGCGCAGCTCGAGCGCGATTGGGTCCTGGAGCGGCTGCGCCCGTTGCTCGAGGCCGAGGAGCGCCCGAAGGTCGGCCAGAACCTGAAGTACGACCTTGCCGTGCTCGCCAATCACGGGATCACGCTGCGCGGCATCCGCCACGACACCATGCTCGAGTCCTACGATCTCGACGCCACGGCCACGCGCCACGACATGGACTCGCTGGCGAAGAAGTACCTCGGCATGGAGCCGACCCCGTTCAACGCGATCGCCGGCAGCGGCCGCAAGCAGCTGACCTTCGACCAGGTGGGCATCGACGAGGCCACGCCCTACGCCGCCGAGGATGCCGACGTCACGCTGCGCCTGCACCGGACCCTGTGGCCGCGCCTGGCGCCGCTCGAGGGGCCGCGGCGCGTCTACGAGGCCATCGACATCCCCCTGGTCCCGGTGCTGGCGCGCATGGAGCGCACCGGCGTGGCGATCGACACCGCGGTCCTCGACACCCAGAGCCGCGCCCTCGCCGAGCAGCTACGCGAGCTCGAGGACCGGGCGCACGCGGCCGCCGGCAGCGCGTTCAACCTGAACTCGCCCAAGCAGCTCCAGGAGATCCTGTTCGAGCGCCTGGAGATCCCGCCGGCACGCAAGACCCCGGGGGGCCAGCCCTCGACGGCCGAGGACGTGCTCGAGGCGCTCGCGGGCGACGGTCACGCGCTGCCGCAGCTCGTCCTCGACTACCGCGGGCTGGCCAAGCTGAAGTCGACCTACACGGACGCCCTGCCGGCGCGCGTCAACCCGCGCACCGGGCGCGTGCACACGTCCTATCACCAGGCGGTCGCCTCCACCGGGCGGCTGTCGTCGAGCGAGCCGAACCTGCAGAACA
>CAZVFN010000150.1:0-6181 GCA_964626335.1 uncultured Ectothiorhodospiraceae bacterium | reverse complement strand
GGATTGACCTTGTGCGGCATGGTCGAGGAGCCGACCTCGCCGGTAACGGTGCGCTGGCGGAAGTAGCCGATCGCGATGTAGCCCCACAGGTCGCGCGCCAGGTCGAGCAGGACCGTGTTGAAGCCCGCGACGGCGTCGAACAGCTCGGCCATGCCGTCGTGCGGCTCGATCTGCGTGGTCAAGGGATTGAACGCGAGACCGAGGCCCTCGACGAGGCCGCGCGCGAGCGCCGGCCAGTCGGCCTCGGGGACGGCGACGAGGTGTGCGTTGTAGTTGCCGGTGGCACCGTTCATCTTGCCGAGCAGCTCGGCCTGCGCGATCCGTGCCCGCTGGCGGCGCAGGCGCGCCGCGACGTTGGCGAACTCCTTGCCGAGCGTGGTCGGGGTCGCGGCCTGGCCGTGCGTGCGTGCCAGCATGGGCTGCTCGGCGTGCTCGCGGGCGAGCGCCTCGACGGCCTCGATCAGCCGGTCGCACCACGGCAGCACGACCTCGTCGCGCGCCTGGACGAGGGCGAGGCCCCAGGCCAGGTTGTTGATGTCCTCCGAGGTACAGGCAAAATGGATGAACTCGCGCCGGCCGGCGAGCTCGTCGTGCTCGGCGAAGCGCTCGCGCAGCCAGTACTCGACGGCCTTCACGTCGTGGTTGGTCGTCGCCTCGATCGCCTTGATGCGCTCGGCATGGGCGGGGCCGAAATCGCGCACGAGGGCGTCGATGAACGCCTCGGCCTCGCGCGAAGGCGCCGGCAACTCCGGCAGCGCGTCACTCGCCGCGAGGGCCTCGAACCAGCGCAGCTCGACGACGACCCGGAACCGAATCAGCCCGTACTCGCTGAAGATCGGCCGCAGTTCGGCGACCTTGTCCGCATAGCGGCCGTCGACCGGCGCCAGTGCCGTGAGCGGGCTCGGTTCCATCGGGCGGTCTCCATGGCGAGGGCGAAAGATTATACCAGCGCGCCCGGAGGCGCGGTTGTATCCGTACCGGGGGCAGGCCATCATGCCGCAGTATCCGTACAGGCGAACACGAGAGGGCCGAGATGAGTGCGAGCGGATTCCGCAGCGAACGCGACAGCATGGGTGAGCTCAAGGTCCCCGCCGATGCGCTCTACGGCGCCCAGACCCAGCGCGCGGTGGACAATTTCCCGATCAGCGGCATCGCGATGCCGTTCCCGGTGATCCGCGCGATCGGCCTGATCAAGCGTGCCTGCGCACAGGTCAATCTCGAGTCCGATCTGCTCGACCCCGACATCGCGGCGGCGATCCGCCAGGCGACGGATCGGCTGTGCAGCGGCGAGCTCGCGGGCCAGTTCCCCGTCGACGTGTTCCAGACCGGCTCGGGCACCAGCTCGAACATGAACGTCAACGAGGTCCTCGCACACGTCGCCAGCGACATTGCCGGGCAAACGGTGCACCCCAACGACCACGTCAACATGGGGCAGAGCTCGAACGACGTGTTCCCGACCGCGATCCACGTCTCCGCCTGCCTCGAGATCCACGAGCGTCTGCTGCCCGCGCTCGACCACCTCGCCGCCACCATCGAGCGCCGTGCCGAGGCGCTCGACGGACACGTCAAGACCGGGCGTACGCACCTGATGGACGCGATGCCGGTGACGCTGGGCCAGGAGTTGTCGGCCTGGGCGGCCCAGGTGCGCCACGGTGCCGCGCGCGTGCGCTCGGCGCTGCCGCGCCTGGAGGCCCTGACGCAGGGCGGCACCGCGGTGGGCACGGGCATCAACGCGCCCGAGGGCTTCGGCCCGCGGGTCGCCGCGGAACTGCGCTCGATCACGGGCGTGCCCTTCACCCGCATGGACAACTACTTCGAGGGCCAGGGCAGCCAGGACGCCGCGGTCGAGATGAGCGGCCAGCTGAAGACGATCGCCACCAGCCTGATGAAGATCGCCAACGACCTGCGCTGGATGAACAGCGGGCCCCTGGCCGGCCTCGGCGAGATCGCGCTCGTCGCGCTGCAGCCGGGCTCGAGCATCATGCCGGGCAAGGTCAACCCCGTGATCCCCGAGTCGGTCGCCATGGCCTGCGCGCAGGTCACGGGCAACGACGCGACGATCACGGTCGCGGGCCAGTCCGGCAACTTCCAGCTGAACGTCATGCTGCCGGTGATCGCCTACAACCTGCTGCAGAGCATCGAGCTGCTGACCAACTCGAGCGCCACGCTGGCGGACAAGGCGATCGCCGGCTTCAGCGTCAACGACGACAACCTGCGCGAGCCGCTCGATCGCAACCCCATACTGGTGACCGCGCTCAACGCGGTCATCGGCTACGAGCAGGGGGCGGCGATCGCGAAGAAGGCCTACGCCGACGGCCGCCCGCTGATCGAGGTCGCGCGCGAGATGACCGACCTGTCCGAGGACGAGCTGCGCTCGCTGCTCGACCCGGCCCGCCTGACCCGGGGCGGCCTGGTGAAGTAGGCCCGTGCGCCGGGCCGACGCCATCCGCTCGTTCTGGTTCGGCGAGATCGATGCGCACGGGCGCGCCGACCCCGCCTGCGCCGAGCGCTGGTTCGCGCCCGACCCGGCATTCGACGACGCGGTCCGCCGCCGCTTCGAGGCCGACCTGCGCAACGCCGCCAGCGGCCACCTCGACACCTGGCAGCGCGAGCCGGGCTGGACACTCGCGCTGGTGCTGCTGCTCGACCAGTTCCCGCGCAACATCTACCGGGGCACGCCGCGGGCCTTCGCCTTCGATCCCCACGCCCGGCGGGTGGCGGAGCGACTGATCGGCGCGGGCGCCGAGGCCGAACTGTGGCCGATCGAGCGCGCGTTCATCTACATGCCGCTGCAGCACGCGGAGGACCTGGCGGGCCAGCAGCGCGCGGTGGCGCTGTTCGAGGGGCTGCGCGACGCGGCGCCGGGGCCGCAGCGCGCGATCTTCGACAGTTTCCTGCACCACGCCGGGCAGCACCGCGACGTCATCACCCGCTTCGGGCGCTTCCCGCACCGCAACGCCACCCTCGGGCGCGCGAGCACGGAGGCGGAACGGGCCTGGCTCGCCGGGGGCGGGCGTGGCTGGGTGCAGCCCGGCTGAAGCGCCTGCGGCGGTGGCTCAGCGCGACACTGGCGCCCGCGTCGCGAACAGCGTCACCTCCTCGCGGTCGTGGTAGAGCTGCGCGGCGCGCAGGCGCCCCTCCGGCGGCAGCACCGCGGCGACCGTCTCCAGGTGCGCCGAGACCGCGGTCCAGCGCCTCTTCATGGGCAGCTTCAGGTTGACGACCGCGTGGCGACAGTCGCCGCGCTGCAGCCAGGCGGCCGCGAGGGCGGCGATCCGGTGGGGCTGCTCGACCATGTCGCAGACGAGCCAGTCGACGCCACCGCGCGGGCGGTAGCGGAGGCCGTCGGCCGCGTGGTGGGCCACGCCCGGGTCGTCCCGGAGACCGGGCTCGAGGGGGCCGTTGTCGACCGCGGTGACCTCGACCCCGTGGCGGCGCAGGAGCCAGGTCCAGCCGCCCGGGGCGGCCCCGAGATCGACCGCCGAGCGACCGGGGCGGAGCCAGGTGGCGCGCTCCGCGTTGCCCAGGAAGCGTCCGAAGGCCTCGTCGAGCTTGAGCACCGAGCGGCTCGGCGCCGCCCGGTGGGCGCGCAGGCGCGGGATGCCCAGCGGCCAGGGCGAGGCGTTGGCCGGATCGGAGAGGCCGACCACCGCCGTCGCGCCGTCGAGCAGGACACAGTGCAACACGGCGCGGCCGTCGCCCACGGGAGACCCGGCCCGGGCGAGCGCCTGTTCCAGCGGCCGGTGCAGGGCACGGGCGAGGCGCGCGAGCGGCCGGCCCGCGTCGCTGTCCGGGTACTCCACGCGCAGCGCCGCAACCGCGCCCTCGAGCCCGGCGTCCTTCGCGGCCGCCACCAGGGGCGCGACACGGTCGCTCGCGGGCAGGTCGTCGACGCAGGCGATGCGGGCGAGCCACTGGCGCGGGAACACCAGGCGGTGGAAAGCGACCTCGCGGGCCAGCGTGGCAAGATCATCGGCGCGCGGCGCATGCAACTCGACCCAGCCGTCGCCCGCGCGGCACCAGCCACCGATGCCGACCGCCCCGGCGCGCGCGACGAGTTCCGCCGCGGCGTCGGATTCCATGCCGGCCCGGCAGAAGGCCCAGGCAGCGTCGCTCGAGGGCAGCGGCCACATCGCGGCGACACTACCGCAGCCGCGGGTTCGGCCGCCATGCGTGGCCGCTGGCCTTTCGGGTAGGATGGCGTTTTGCACTGGGTCGCCCGCGATGAACGCACCGGTCACTGCCTTCTACGCCGCCGCAGGGGCGCTGCTCGTCCTGCTGCTGGCGGTCAACGTCGCGCGGAACCGTCGCTCCCGACGCATCGGCCTGGGCGACGGCGGCGAGACGGCCATGACCGTGGCCATCCGGGCCCACGCCAACGCGGTCGAGACCGTGCCGCTCGCGATCGTGCTCCTGCTGTTGCTCGAGCTCAACGGCGCGCCCGCGATCCTGCTGCACGCGCTCGGCCTGCTGTTGATCGTGGCGCGCGTGCTCCATGCCCAGGGGCTGCTGCAGCATGGCGGCGGCGTCTCCACGGGGCGGACCTGGGGCACGCTCGGTACCTGGGTCGGGCTGGCCGTGATGATCATGGCGCTGCCGCTGCTCGTGCTCGTCCGGGGATGACGCGCGCACGCGCGCGCCGCCGACGCACACGGGGCGCACCGGCGGGAGCTCGCGGCCGTGCGGGGACTGCGCCTCACTGGCATCGTGGGGGGCGCCTCGATCCAGCGACCGCGTATCTCGGCGCGGCTGCGATGCACACCGCCGACGCGGCGCGCTACCAGGCCATCGACGCCGCGGTGCTTGGCTCCGCCGATGGGCGGCCGCCACCCCCGGGCGATCGAGCCCGCAACCGACCGGAGGACATCGCATGAACGCTTCCATCCCGAAGACCCCGATCGTCGCTGCCTGCGCGGCGCTGCTCGCCGGTTGCAGCTTCGTGCAGACCGAGCCGAGCGCGGAGGACGTGCTCGTGCTCGAGTCCGAGCGCACCGAGCCATGCAAGCGCCTGGGCCAGACCCGCGTGTCAGTGGCCGCCAAGGTCGGCTTCATCAAGCGCTCGAAGGACGCCGTGCGGGGTGACCTCGAGAAACTCGCCAGGAACAGCGCTGCGGACATGGGCGGAGACACCGTTACCCCCGAGAGCGAGATCACCGAAGGCAAGCAGACCTACGGGATATTCGACTGTGTCGACTAGCGGCGACCCCGGAGCGGCGCCGCCGGCGGTGCTCTCGATCGCCGGCTCCGACCCCTCCGGCGGGGCCGGGATCCAGGCCGATCTGAAGACGTTCTCCGCGCTGGGCGCCTACGCCATGGCCGCGCTCACGGCGCTGACTGCGCAGAACACCACCGGCGTGCGCGGGGTGCAGCCCGTGCCGGCGGGGTTCGTGGGCGACCAGGTGGATGCGGTGTTCGACGACATCGCGGTCGCGGCGGTCAAGATCGGCATGATCGGCAGCGCCGACACGGTGGCCGCCGTCGCCGACGCCATCGCGCGCCATCGCCCGCCCGTGGTCGTCCTTGATCCGGTGATGGTGGCCAAGAGCGGCGACCGCCTGGTCGACGCTGCCGCCGTCGAGGCACTGCGCGAGCGACTCCTGCCGCTCGCCAGTGTGGTCACGCCGAACCTGCCCGAGACCGCGGTCCTGCTGGGCGACACCGCGAGCCCGGCCGATGCGGACGCGATGGCGGCCGCCGGCGAGCGCCTGCGTGCCCTGGGGCCGCGGGCGGTGCTCGTGAAGGGGGGCCACCTGGCCGGCGGCACGGCGACCGACCTGCTGTGCACCGCCGACGGCCACCGGGCCCTGACCGAGGCGCGGGTCGCCACCGGCAACAACCACGGGACCGGGTGCACGCTGTCGTCCGCGATCGCGGCGCTGGCGCCGCGCGCCGAAACGTTGGCGCACGCGATCGCGGGGGCCAAGACCTATCTCACGCGCGCCCTCGAGGCGGCGGACTCGCTCGGCGTCGGCCACGGCCACGGCCCCGTGCATCATTTCAGCGCGGCATGGTCGCAGGATCCGGCCGGCGTCTGGTTGCGCGCCGCCGGTGGCGGGCAGCCGGGCTGACGGGCCCGCGGCGGCCGCGCAACGGGGCGCCGGGCATAAGCGCTGGGTGCGCCGTTTCCCCGACTCGCCGGCCGGGCGTCGCCGCAGGCGAACGCCGGCGCCGGGGAGCGGGG
>CAZVFN010000149.1:0-6184 GCA_964626335.1 uncultured Ectothiorhodospiraceae bacterium | reverse complement strand
TCTTCCCGGGCTGAGGTCCGCAGAGGATGCCAAGTACGGCGCGCGATGTCCCTAGTGTCCTTTAACGGAAGTTCTCCGATCTTTCTCGGCGAGGCATCGTGGTGACTGGCAAGGCGCGCCGACGAGCCATGGCGCACCCCATGGTGAGGAGGCGCAACGCCGCCAGGCGCCGCGAGGGCCGGCGAAAAGACGGCGAACTTTCGTTAAAGGGCACTAGGAGCCTGTCCCAGAAACTCGTCGCCTACTGCGCGCGTCCCACAGCGGCATCTTGTGGCGATTGCTCAACGCCCATGGCAACCGCCATGCTCGTTTCACAATCGCCAAAATCTGCACGCTGTACCACGCGCTCGCGACGGCACGGGCATATCGGACAGGCTTCTAGTGCGGCCCAGGGTTCAGAAGTTGCGACGCAGGCCGAGGTGCCAGAACACCTGGTCGCGCAGGGCGGTGTCGGGTAGGTCTTCGGCCAGCGGCAACTCGACGGCGGCCTCGGCGACCCATCGCCGCGTGACGTACTGGATCCCCGGGGCGATGCGCCCCTCGGCACCGCCGTTATCGATCTCTGCGCCCCCGACGGCATCGTCCCAGCGATAGATTCCCTTCGCCTCGACACCCGCGTAAGCGAAGGCGCCGGCGCCCTCGGGCGGCCACGGCAGTCGGTATTGGTAGGAGGCGTCCAGCTCGATCGTCTCCCCTGGCTCGAAGCCGCTGTCGCGGCCCCGCACCGTGGCCGTCAAAGCGGCGTCGAACTCCCAGTCCAGCGTCTGGCGCGTGACGAGGATCCCCGCGACGCCGCCGAACGAGCCCGCGCCGGGCTGCAAGGGCGCCGGGAGCTCGCCGCGAGCGTCGCGCTCGTCCGAGGCGCCCGTGGGCACGATCACCCCGGCGATCGGCGCGACCCGCAAGAGCTTACCCGGGGTATTGCGCTCGAACGCGGTGTAGCGCGCCAGCAGCGTCGTGTCGCCGAGGCCGCCGGCTTGGCGGCGGACGGTGCCACGCGGCGTATCGAGCTCGAGCGCCTTGTCGAGATACGACATGACCGCGATCCCGGTCCAGTCGGCGGTGACACCGTAGCCCAGAGCCGCGACGGCGCCGTCGATGGTGACCTCGCGGCCACCGGCGACGGCGTCGACGCGGTCGCGGTGGATGGCCTGCGCGCGCGCAACGAAGACATCCTCGGCGACGGGCAGGGCCGTGTTGAACGTGATCGCGCCGGGCGTGGCGGGCGGCGCGAATCCGCTCGACGCCAGTCCCAGCGTGCCCGCGGCCACCGCGGTCACGGCTCGACGCGTGCGCTGCGCGGCGCCCATACCTCCACCTCGTTGTCGATCAGGTTGGTGCTGTAGACGGTGCCGTCGCCGGCGACCGCCACGGCGCTCTCGGTGTAGCCCGCGCCCGTATGGGGAGTGCCGAAGGCGGTGAGGAACTCGCCGTCGCGCGTAAACTTCTGGATGCGATTGTTCTCCTGGTCGGCGACGAACAGGGTTTCGTCTTCGGGCCCGAGGGCGGCGCTGGTAGGCACCTTGAACCAGCCGAAGCCCTCGCCGCGGATGTTGCTGCCGAACGGACCGCCCCACTTGCCTCGCAAGGCGCCGTCGGGGCCGAAGACTTGGATGCGGTCGTTGAAGCCGTCGGCGACGAACAGGGTGCCGCCGGCGTCGACGGCGACATCGATCGGGTAATTGAAGTCGCCCCCGTGGATGTAGCCCTTCTCGCCGGTCGTGCCCCACTGTCGGATGAACCCACCGTCGCGGTTGAGCTCTTGGACGCGGTGATTGGCGAAATCGGCGATGAACAAGTGGCCCTCGGGGCCGACGGCGATGCCCCCGGGATTGTTGAACTCGCCCGGCCCGGCGCCGGGACCGCCGAGCGTGTCGACGAGCTCGCCCGTGTCGCGGTCGAACACCCGGATGGTGTCGTTCCAGAAGTCGGCCGCGTAGAGGCGCTCGGAATCGACGTCGAGATTCATCGGGCGGCCCCGCTGCGGCACCGGCCATTGGCCGACGAACGCCCCGGCGCGCGTGAATACCTGGATGCGGTTATTGCGCGAGTCGGCGACGAAGACCCGGTCACCGGCCACGGCGATGCCGTTGGGATCGTCGAACTGGCCGGGCGCCGCGCCTTGGCCACCCCATGAGCCGACCCGGGCGTAGGCGGGCTCCTGGCGCTCCGGGAACCACGAGCACGAGCCCAGCGCGAGCGCGGCGGCCACACACAGGGCGAGCGATGGCAGCCCGCGGGCGCGATTCGGCGCGGGCCCCACGGCTACTCGCCTCGCGGGCGGTGCACGATCGTGGCCAGGGTGAACCCGGCCCGGTCGATGATCCGCTCGAGCTCGGCATCGGAGAAGCGGGTGCCGGCGGCGACGGTGACGACCACGACGCCTGTCTCGATATCGATTTGCGTGCCCTCGACGCCGTCGCGCTGGGCGAACTGCTTCTCGACGCCGTAGCCGCAGTAGGGGCAGGCCAGTCCGTCCACCCGGAGGACGTAGCTGTCTGCGGGCCATTGCGCGGCGCGAGTGCTGTCGGCTGGGGTGGCCGCCAAGACGAGTGCCAGCATGAGGCCGGCGACCAACACGGCCGCGTGTATCGGGCGATGGCGGGCGGGTGACATGGATTGCCCTCGCATTCGTTGACCGGCGCGGATGCGCTCGCGGGACGCGCATCGTTATACGTCAAGATACGAGCCGTATCGGGGTACGGAGTCAATGCCCGCGCCCCGGCGCGGGCACCCGGCTACACCAGCGGATCGGTCGCCCAGCGAACGTGCACGGAATGCGCGGCCCGTGGGATCGTTCCCAAGGGGCGTCCGGGGTCTTCCGAGGCGGGGCCCTGGGCCAGCCCGGCTGGATGCGAGCGCCCCGGCGCCCGTGCTCGGGTGTCAGCGCCGGGCGGCGGTGTCGCTCGTGTCGCCCGTGGTGAGCGCCTCGAGGATCGCGCAGCCTTGCGGGGCGCCGTGGCCCGGGCAGGCCGCGATGAGGGCGCGGAGCTTGGCGGCGATGTCGTCGAGGCGCGCCCGTTTACGCTCGACTGTGGCCAAGTGGGCCTCGGCCCGGTCGCGCACGTCGCCGCAATCGGCCGCGGGATCGGTTTGCAGCGCCAGCAGGGCGTGGATCTCGGCGAGCGAGAAGCCGAGCTCCTGGCCTTGGCGCAGCGCGCGGATGCGCTCGACCGTCGCGGGCGTGTAGCGCCGTGCGCCGCGTCGCGGCTTGGGCGGGCGCTCGATGTAGCCCCGGCGCTCATAGAAGCGGATGGTCTCGACACCGACCGCGGCCGCCCGCGCCGCTTGACCAATGGTGTAGATCTCGCTCGCCATGGTCGAAGGATACATCCGGCCGGGCGCGGCGGCGCAAGCCCGCCGTTACGCGCCCCGGACGGCGGCAAAGACATCTGCGCGGGGGCCCTCACCGGCGGGCGCCCGTGTCGTGTCAGTATGGGGCCCATGGGTCCTTAGCTGCGCCGGCTGCGCGCCGGGATCGAACGCGCGATGTTCGGCCGAGAGGAGCGATGGCGATGTCCGACAGCGTGCACATGAGCCTCGACGAGCTCTGGGGGTTGGCCCACGACACGTTGCGTGCGCACGGCTGCGCCGGCGCCCAGGCCGAGGCGATCGCGGATACGATCACCGCGGCCGAGCGCGACGGTGCGAAGTCGCACGGGCTTTTCCGCATCCCGTTCTACGTCAAGGCGATCCGCCTCAGTGGCGCGCGGCCCGACGCCGAGCCCGCCGTCAGCGAGCTCAAACCCGCGGTCCTGCGCGTCGACGGCGGCTACGGCTTCGCGCCGCTGGCGCTGCAGCGCGGCGCCGAGCTGCTGGCCGAGCGGGCCCGCAGCCAGGGAATCGCGGCGCTGGCCCTGCGCAACGTGTTCCACATCGCCGCGCTGTGGCACGAGGTCGAGCGCCTGGCCGAGCATGGCCTGATCGCCTTCGCCTTCACCGGGACCAATAGCTACGTCGCCCCGGCGGGGGGAACGCAGGCGCTCTACGGCACCAACCCGATGGCGTTCGCCTGGCCGCGCTCGGGGCGGGCGCCGCTGGTTTTCGACCAGGCCTCGAGCGCGAGCGCGCGCGGCGAGATCCAGCTCCATCGACGCGAGGGCAAACCCCTGCCCGAGGGCTGGGCGCTGGGCCCGGACGGCGAGCCCACCACGGATCCCGACACGGCGCTCGCGGGCGCCCAGCTGCCATTCGGTGGGCACAAGGGAGCATCGATTGCCTTGATGATCGAGCTGCTGGCGGGGGCGTTGATCGGCGATTTGTTCAGCTACGAGGCCAGCGCGGCCGACACCAACGGCGTCGGTGCGCCGCTCGGCGGCGAATTCGTCATCGCCATCGACCCCGCGGGCTGCGTCGCCGAGGCCGAGCGGGCGGCGCAGCTCGATCGAGCGGAGCAGTTGTTTGCGCGCATCCTGGCGCAGGACGGCGCTCGTCTGCCGGGCGAGCGCCGCCACGCCCACCGCGAGCGCGCGCGCACCGAGGGCGTCGATGTCGCCCGCGGCCTCTACGACGAGGTCCAGGCCCTGCGCGAAGGGCAGGCCTGAATCACGCGACGATGCGGGTCTCACGGGACCGCGTGGGTCGGACTTTTAGTCCGACTCGCCAGTTGCTCGGGTGAGGTCCCAGTCTAGCCGGCCGCCGTCGTAGCGCGTGCGCGGGGCGACCGCGCGCTCCAACCTCAGCGGGAGAAGCGCCGCGCGCTGGTCGCCGCCAGCGACAGGGTCAGCGACTGCTGCGCCACGGCCTCCGCCGTCAGGCGCCCTGCGCCCGCGGCGAACGTCCAGCCCAGGTGGCCCGCGCCCGTGTTGACGAACAGACGGTCGACGCCGGTCCCGCCGATCAGCGGTGCGCCATCGGCGCTCACCGGGCGCAGGCACGCCCAGGGCGCGGCCGCAGCTCGGTCGATGTGCGATGCCAGCCGCGGGAAATCGGCGAGGCCCTCGGTGACGATATGGTCGACCGCCTCGGGCCGGATGCGTTGGTCGGGTCCGGCGAGCTCGGCCATGCCGGTGAAGCGCATGCGCTCGCCCAGGCGGCTGATCACGACCTGGCGATCATCGTCGATGATGGGCATCTTCGGCGCGGGTGCCGATGCTTCGAGCGTGACGGTCGCCGAGTAGCCCTTGACCGGCTCGACGGGCAGCCGGACGCCGAACGGGCGCGCCAGGGCGGGGGCGTCGACGCCGTTGGCGAGGACGAAACGGTCGCCACGGACGCGGCCCTTGTCGGTGACCACACCGGTCACACCGCCCGATGCACTGCCCTCCAGGCGTTGGACCGACTCGCCCAGCCGCAGCTCGGCCCCCTGCTGGCGCACGACCTCGCCGAGTCCCCGCGTGAAGCGCGCGGCGTCGCCCTGGGCGTCGTCGAGGTATTGCAGCGCGCCGGCGAGCTCGGGGCGAATGTCGGCTAGGGCCGGGTCACGCTCGATTGCGCCGTCGGCGTCCAGCGCCTCGGAGCGCACGCCGAGGCGTTCGACCTGGGCCGCGGTGGCGCGCGCGGCCTCGAGGTTGTCGCGATCGCGGAAGATGCGGAGGCTGCCGTGCTGGGCACCGTCGAACTCGATACCGGTGGCTTGGCGCAGGGCCTCGGTGAGCTCTAGCGACCATGCCGCCAGGCGCGTGTTCGCCTCGGTGACGGTATCGTGGCTGGCGCGGCGGCAGTGCCACAGGAACCGAGCGCCCCAAGCGGTGAGGCCGGGCAGGTGCGCGGGGTGCAGTCGCAGGGCGCTGTCGGTGCGCACGAGCGAGCGTGCGAGCTGGCCGACCGAGGACCAGTTGTTCCACGGCTCGGCGTGACCGGCGTGCAGGATGCCCGCGTTGGCGTGGCTGCCCTCGGCGGCCAGCTCGTCGCGCCGATCAATCAGCGTAACCCGGTGGCCGAGCTCGAGGAGGTAGTAGGCGGTGGTGGTGCCCATGAGGCCACCACCGATGACGACGACGTGCACAAGCGCCCTCCCGGTTGCTGCAACACAGCGGTGGCCGGCCTTGGCCCTCGGTGGCGTCGTCCTAGGGCGCCTAGGAGCCTGTCCCAGAAACTCGTCGCCTACTGCGCGCGTCCCACAGCGGCATCTTGTGGCGATTGCTCAACGCCCATGGCAACCGCCATGCTCGTTTCACAATCGCCAAAATCTGCACGCTGTACCACGCGCTCGCGACGGCGCCAATTTCTCGGACAGGCTCCC
>CAZVFN010000148.1:0-6187 GCA_964626335.1 uncultured Ectothiorhodospiraceae bacterium | reverse complement strand
GCCGGGACCAGCCGTGCCGTACGTCGCGCCGGGGCGGTGCCGGGCGCATCCGCCGCGGCGTTGCTCGTCCGCCATGGACGGCCGCTGCACGCGCCCCCCGCGCCTTGCGGCGCACACACGGCCGCGCGGGGCCGGACCGCAACACCCGCACGGCCACGGGCGGGATTGGAAATCCCGGACCACGTCACTAGACTGGCCGCGATTTCGGTCCCGCCCGGGCAACGCTGGCGGGGACGTCAACCCGCCCCGCAGGCCACTGAACGGTTGCCATGTCCAGGAACCTCGTCATCGTCGAATCGCCCGCCAAGGGCAAGACCATCAAGAAGTACCTCGGCAAGGACTTCGAGGTGATGGCGTCCTACGGGCACGTGCGCGACCTCGTGCCCAAGGAGGGGGCGGTCGACCCGGACAACGGCTTCCGGATGCACTACCAGGTGATCGAGCGCAACGAGCGCCACGTCGAGGCCATCGAGCGGGCGGTGAAGAAGGCCGACCGCCTGGTGCTGGCCACGGACCCCGACCGCGAGGGCGAGGCGATCTCCTGGCACCTCACCGAGCTGCTGCGCGAGCGCGACACCCTCGGCGATACCGCGGTCGACCGGGTCGTCTTCCACGAGATCACCAAGGGCGCGATCCAGCAGGCCGTCGAGCACCCGCGTGGCCTGTCGATGGATCTCGTGAACGCACAGCAGGCGCGGCGTGCCCTCGACTACCTCGTCGGCTTCAAGCTCTCGCCGCTGTTGTGGAAGAAGATCCGTCGGGGCCTGTCGGCCGGCCGCGTGCAGAGCCCGGCGCTGCGCATGATCACCGAGCGCGAGAGCGAGATCGAGGCGTTCGTGCCGCAGGAATACTGGTCGGTCGAGGCCGCGCTGACGCAGCGCGAGCAGCCGCTCAGCGCCAAGCTCGTGCGCCTCGACGGCAGGAAGTTCGAGCAGTTCACGCTCACCGATGAGGACAGCGCCGTCGCCGCGAAACGCCGCATCCTCGACGCCGCCGACGGCGCGCTGGTCGCGCAGTCGGTGGAGAAGAAGCAGCGCAAGCGCAACCCGGCGCCGCCGTTCACCACCTCGACCCTGCAACAGGAGGCGTCACGCAAGCTCGGATTCTCCGCGTCGCGCACGATGCGCGTCGCGCAGGCGCTCTACGAGGGCGTCGATACCGGCGAGGGCCAGGTCGGGCTGATCACCTACATGCGCACCGACTCGGTCACGCTCGCCGAGGACGCCCTCGCGGAGCTGCGCGAGCTGATCGCGGGGCGCTACGGCAGCGACAACCTCCCGGACAGGGCCCGGCGCTACAAGACCAAGTCGAAGAACGCGCAGGAAGCCCACGAGGCGATCCGCCCCACCTCGGCCAGGCGGGCCCCGGAGACCATCCGGGCGCGCCTCACCTCGGACCAGGCCCGGCTGTACGACCTGATCTGGAAGCGCACGGTTGCCTGCCAGATGATCCACGCGACCATGGACACGGTCGCCGTGGAGCTGGTGCCCGCGGGCAACGTCGACGCCGCGCACGTGCCCGACGCGCGCGATCATGCCTTCCGCGCCAACGGCTCGGTCGTGCGCCACCCGGGCTTCATGGCCGTGTATCGCGAGGACCGCGATGACGGCAAGTCCGACCCGGATGCCGAGAACCGGCTGCCCGAGATCGCCGAGGGCGATCGGCTGCCGCTGCACGAGGTCGCGCTGGAACAGCACTTCACCGAGCCGCCGCCGCGCTACACCGAGGCGAGCCTGGTCAAGGCGCTCGAGGAATACGGCATCGGGCGCCCATCGACCTATGCCGCGATCATCTCGACCCTGCAGGAGCGCGAGTACGCGGTGGTCGAGAGCAAGCGCTTCTTCCCCACCGACGTCGGCCGCGTGGTCGCGCGCTTCCTGACCGACCACTTCCATGACTACGTCGATTACGAATTCACAGCCCGGCTCGAGGACGAGCTCGATGCGATCGCCCGCGGCGAGCAGGACTGGGTGCCGCTGCTGCAGCGTTTCTGGGAGCCGCTCAAGGAGCGCATCGCCGAGAAGCAGGAACGGGTGAGCCGCGAGGAGGCGATCCAGGCGCGTCAGCTCGGCACCGACCCGAAGACCGGCCGCCCGGTGAGCGCGCGCATGGGCCGATACGGGCCGATCGTGCAGCTCGGCACGCGCGACGACGAGGAAAAGCCGAAGTTCGCCGGCCTGCGCCAGGGCCAGAAGATGGACACCATCACGCTCGAGGAGGCACTGCCGCTGTTCGAGCTGCCGCGCGACCTCGGTTACACCGAGGACGGCGAGGAGATGCAGGCGAGCATCGGGCGCTTCGGCCCCTACGTGCGCTTCGGCAATCGCTTCGTCTCGCTGCCCGACGGCGACGACCCGTACTCCGTGACGCCGGAGCGCGCGCGCGAACTGGTGCGCGAGAAGAAGATCGCCGACGCCAACCGCATCATCAACACCTTCGAGACGGACGATGGCACGACCGTCCGGGTCCTGAACGGGCGCTTCGGGCCCTACGTCACGGACGGGCAGAAGAACGCGAGCGTACCCAAGGACACCGAGCCCGCCGCGCTCACGCTCGAGCAGTGCCGCGAGCTCATCGCCGCGGCGCCGGAGCGCAAGCGCGGCAAGAAGAAGGCGGCGGCGAAGAAGACGGCCGCCGTGAATACGGCCGCCAAGAAGACGGCAAGCAAGAAAAAGAGCGCGTCGAAGAAGAAGGCCGCCAGCCAGAAGAAGGTCGCGAGCAAGAAGAAGGCCGCCAGCAAGAAGACGGCGGCCAAGAAGACCGCCGCGAAGAAGAAGACGACCGCGGGCGGCGGCGGTGGCGGAAGCACCGGCATGGCGGCGGCCAGCAAGGTCTCGAACGGCTGAAGCGGCGATGGCGGACGCCGAGCTCGACGCGGCCGTCGAGGCCCTGCGGCGCGGCGGGATCGTCGCCTATCCCACCGAGGCGGTGTACGGCCTCGGCTGCGACCCCGGCAACGCGCGCGCCGTCGAGCGCCTGCTCGCCCTCAAGGGGCGGCCGGCGAGCAAGGGGCTGATCCTGGTGGCCGCCGAGCTCGCCCAGCTGGGCCCCTGGCTTGCCCCGCTCGAAGCCGATCTGCTGGGGCGGGTCGAGCCGACCTGGCCCGGTCCGACCACGTGGCTGCTGCCGGCGGCCGGCGACTGCCCGACCCGGCTGCGCGGCGAGCACGACACGCTGGCGGTGCGCGTGACCGACCATCCGGTCGCCGCCGGGCTGTGTCGCGCCTGGGGCGGGGCGCTGGTGTCGACCAGCGCCAATCCCGCGGGCGGCCAACCGGCGCGCGACGCCGCCGCCGTGCGCGCCCGGCTCGGCGAGGCGATCGATGCGGTGGTCGATGGCCCCGTCGGTGACCGCGAGCGACCGACCGCGATCCGTGACGCCCGCACGGGCGCCAAGCTGCGCGAGTAGAGGCCCATCATGAGCGAAACCATACCGCGGGCGACCCTGCACGCCTGGCTGCTGGAACTGCAGGACCGCATCTGCGATGCCCTCGCACGGCGCGACGGGCAGTCCTTCATCGAGGACACCTGGGAGCGCGATGCCGGCGGCGGCGGGCGCACGCGCGTGCTGCGCGGCGGCGAGGTGTTCGAACAGGCGGGCGTGAACTTCTCCCACGTAGTGGGTGAGCGCCTGCCGCCCTCGGCGAGCGCCTCGCGTCCCGAGCTGGCCGACCGGCCGTTCGAGGTCATGGGGCTGTCGCTCGTCGTGCATCCGCGCAACCCCTACGTGCCGACATCGCACATGAACATCCGCGTGTTCATCGTCGGTGATGCCGCCGACCCGGCCGCCTGGTGGTTCGGCGGCGGCTTCGATCTGACGCCGTACTACCCGTTCGAGGCCGACGTCCTGCACTGGCACCGCACGGCGCGCCGCGCCTGCCATGCCCTCGGCGACGCGGCCTACCTGCGCTACAAGCGCTGGTGCGACGACTATTTCCACATCCGCCACCGGGACGAGCCCCGCGGGGTCGGCGGGCTGTTCTTCGACGACCTGAACGAGCCCGACGTCGAGACGTGCCAGCGCTTCTGGCAGGACGTCGGCGAGGCCTACCTGGATGCCTACCTGCCGATCGTCGACGCCCGCGGCGAGCACGACTGGGGCGAGCGCGAGCGCGACTTCCAGCTCTACCGCCGCGGCCGCTACGTCGAGTTCAACCTGGTCTACGACCGCGGCACGCTGTTCGGGCTGCAGTCCGGCGGGCGCACCGAGTCCATCCTCATGTCGCTGCCGCCCGAGGTCCGCTGGCGCTACAACTGGCACCCGGAACCCGGCACGCGCGAGGCCGAGCTGTACGAGCGCTTCCTGCCGCCGCAGGACTGGCTGGGGCTGGAGACCGGCTGAGGGCTGAGGATCGTAGCCGGATGGAGCGCAGCGGACTCCGGGGATCCCTTCAAGGACCGGCCCCGGATTACGGCGCCGCCTTCATCCGGTCTACGTCGCCAAGGGCGAAGGGATTGCTGGCACAGCGGCTACCGGGGCCAACCGGGTCCCGGGGCGATCCGGGGCGTGCGCATCGCGAGCAAGCTCGCTCCCACAAGGCGAGGCGCCGCGCGGCGGGATCAGGACTCATGCGGGAGCGGGCTTGCCCGCGGATCGCGGCTCGGGGTGTAGCCCGCCCGATCCGGCCGCCAACACTCGGGCACCCGCCCCGGCTGCCTGCTGCCTGCCGCCTGCCGCCTCGCCCCTTCGAGATCCCTGGCGCCGCGGCGACAACCCGCTCGACGCGCGTTTCAATCGCCCGGGTGACACCGCCCCATGCGCGCGCGTCACCGCCGCCATCACGCGCGTGCATCGTGTTGCGCCCGCGCGTGGCGCGGCGCACCATCGTGCGCTCGGGCGCGCACGCGCCCCCGACACCCGAGGAGCCCGCTCATGAAGCCCGTCGTCATCGTCGGCACCGGCCACGCCGGCTACACCACCGCCCGCGAGTTCCGCAAGCACGATCGCGAGACCCCGCTGGTCCTGGTCACCGCCGACGACGGCACGAGCTACACCAAGCCGATGCTGTCCAACGCCATGGCCCGCGGCAAGGCGCCGGCGCAGCTGGCGCAAGCGACCTCCGACGAGATGGGGGCCCAGCTCGACGCGCGGATCCTCGCCCAGACGCGGGTGACGGCCATCGACGCGGACCGGCTGCAGGTGCAGCTCGCCGACGGCAGCGCGCTCGATGCCGAGCGCATCGTGCTCGGCATCGGCGCCAACCAGATCGACCCGCACCTGCCCGGCAGCGGGGCCGAGGACGTGCTCGCCGTCAACGACCTGGACGCCTATGCGACGGCACGGCGGGCGCTCGACGGCGCGCAACGCGTGGTCATCATCGGCGGCGGCCTGATCGGCTGCGAATTCGCCAACGACTGGGTCAAGGCGGGCTACGACGTCACGATCATCGAGGCCCTGGACTACCCCCTCGGGCGGATGCTGCCACCGAAGGCCGGCGAGTCCCTGCGCAGCGGCCTCGCGGGCGCCGGGGTGCGCGTCGTCACCGGGCGCACGGTGACCGCGGTCGAGCGCGACGGCGACCGCCTGGTCGTGGTCGACGACGCGGGCGAGGAGCACCCGGCCGACGTGGCGTTCCGCGCGCTCGGCCTGCGCCCGCGCACGCGCCTGGCCGAGGACGCCGGGATCGAGACCGGCCGGGGTATCCGCACGGACCGGCGGCTTGAGACATCGACACCCGGCATCCATGCGCTCGGCGACTGCGCCGAGGTCGACGGCCTCGTGCTGCCGTTCGTCATGCCGATCACGAACGCCGCCCGGGCGCTGGGCCAGACGCTCGCCGGGACCCCGACGCAAGTCCACTACCCCGTGATGCCGGTGATCGTGAAGACGCCCTGCTGCCCGGTACAGCTCTACGCCCCGCCCGCGGGCGTGGCCGGCGCCTGGGAGGAGGAAAGCCTCGAGGGCGGCGGCGTGCGCGGCCTGTACCGCGACACCGCCGGCCACCTGCGCGGATTCGTGCTCACCGGTGCCGCCGTGCAGCAGAAGGCCGAGCTGGCCGCCCGGGTGCCGGCCTACTTCGACAACCGGGACGCGGCCGCCGCGACCAGCGCCTGAGGGGCGACGGCCGTCCAGCCCCTGTAACTCCTGTCAGGCGGGGCTTCGCCCGGCGGTTGCCACGGTGGCGCCGCGGCGTCCGCGGCCGCCCGCCTGCGCCACCCTGCTCGGGACCGCCGCGGCCACCGGCCCG
>CAZVFN010000147.1:0-6243 GCA_964626335.1 uncultured Ectothiorhodospiraceae bacterium | reverse complement strand
TCGTCCGCGCGGCCAAAGCACGTGGCGTGTGAGGCGACGACGATAGACCTGGTCCAAAGGCGTGCTACGACAATAGACCTGGCCCCAAAGGAATGGCCCCAAAGAAAGTCAGCACCGTTGTCGGAGGAGCACGTAGCACACTGAGGACTTCAGGCGACCATCACGGCCACAGCGACGACCCGCAAGACCTGATACCGGATGCGCAACCAGCTCTCCCCTCAAACCGTGCGCCGCGCGGCCACATTGTCAGTGTTCCCGGCAACGGGTGCGGCCGCCGTTCTTGCGTTCCCCCCCATCGAAGCATACACGATCGCGTGGGTAGCACTCGTCCCGCTGATGGCGACGATCGAGGACAGACCATGGTTCTGGCTGTTTGGCGAAGGTTATCTGTACGGGTTGGGCTTTTACGGCACCGGGCTGATGTGGCTGCCGGACGCAATCGGGTCCTTCACCACTTACGATGAACCCGTCTCCTGGGGCGCCTTTGCTGCCATTATTGGCTTTCTCTCGCTCTTCCCGGCGATTTTTCGCTGGCTAATGCGCTATGTTCAGACGTCGAGCCTGCGGCTGCTGGTGTTCGCCCCGGCGCTCTGGCTCACGCTGGACAACATCCGCCAGGTTGCTTGGGGTGGCCTGCCGTGGCTGGATTTCGGTGCTTCGCAACTACCGGGGCCGCTTGCGTCTGCTTATCCGCTGATAGGCGAACCAGGTGTCACTATCATGCTCGTGCTGATCAACGGGTGTGTCGTGGCACTCGCCCCGCAGTTCCGCGATCGATCGGTCCGGTGGCGCAGCGCTTGCGCCACCGCTCTGGCCGTCGTAGTGATGCTCGGAACCTCCGCGGTCAGCGGCCGCTTCGATTGGACCGCCCCCGTCGGCAACCGGGTCCACATCGGGATTCTCGATACACGAATCGAGGATCTCCATCAGCGCGACCTGAAACAGCGCGACTCGTTACAGGAACGCTACCGTTCTCTCGTCGCGTCACTGCAGACAGAGTTCGATCTACTGGTATTGCCCGAGGCCGCCATCGGGCCGAAGGCGGGCACCCTGTACCGTGCACTGTCGGAGGCAGCGCCCGGGACACCCGCTGTGCTGACCGGCAGCCTCGGCGCCACGATCGGCGGTGCCCGCACAAACCGGGCGATACTGCACACAGCCACCGACGCCGAGTCGTATCGGAAGCAGCGCCTCGTGCCATTCGCCGAAGAGCGGGATACGTGGCTCGCGGGACTGGTACTCCCCGCAAGTGACAGCCCGCTGCTCGCGGGGAGCTCCGCGGGAGCGCTCTTCGGCGATCGGTTCGACCTGGCACTGGCCATCTGCTGGGAAATCCGTTTTGGCAGCATCATCGCCCAGCAGATCCGCGAGGGCGCTGGAATCATTGTCAATCCGGCCAACGAGAGCTGGCTGCGCAGTGCTGCGGCCGCGCGCCGGTCCGTCGCCATCGTCGGCGTGCGCGCCGCCGAATACGGCCGCCCCACGGTGCGCGTAACGAACAGCGGTCCAAGTGCCTACTTCGATCCCACCGGCCAGCTGCAATGGTCGGCCGCAGGACGCGACGACGCGGTGCGACGGCTCACCCTGCAACCCCACGCCGGGAGAACGCCCTACCACGCACTGCGGGGCGATACCGTACTACGTAGCGTGGCAGCGGCAATGGTCGCGCTACTGTTGGCACATGAATTGCTTGGGTGGAATCGACGCCGGCGTACAGCCGTTAGGTGACAGACTCAGTGCGACGGTTCATAACAATGCGATTTCCGCTCCAGCGCAAGTTTGGTTTCACGGTCGCAGAGCTTGTGGTGACGATCACGATCGTCGCGCTACTCGCGGTCGCTGCCCTGCCGCGATTCATCGATCTCCAGGATGAGGCAAGCGAGGCGCGATTCGAAGCAGTGCGCGGCGCATTTGCCGAATCGGTCAACCTTGTCCGGGCCAAGGCCGTCGTCGCCCGGACCGAAACCGATCCCCTGCGGCCCGCAAGCACCCCATTGGCTGCCCGATCGTCTGGCGACGTTTTTGCTCCGGCGGAACAAGAGATTGCCATGAACAACACGGCACCGAGCACAATGACGGCTGCCATTCCCGACGAGATCACCATCGATGGGGCCCAGGTTCAACTGACGGCGCAAGGCTGGCCTGCGATCGATCAGGGGAGTGCGTGCACGACGCTCGCACTTACTGACCGTCCCATCGTCCGGTCGGCACATATGGGCGGGCCAGGCGAGCTCATCAACGCTCTCAGCCAACTCCAGTGGCTGGAAAGCGTTTTCCCTGAACTTGGCACCCTTGGCGGCATCGGAGGCGGTAGCGGCGGTGGAGGCGGTAGCGGTGGTGGAGGCGGTAGCGGTGGTGGAGGCGGTAGCGGTGGTGGAGGCGGTGGCACCAAAATCTCCTGTACCGTGCTGGAGGTATTGGTCGTCGATGCTTCCGTTCAGGAATGGAGCACCTCAGTAGCCGCGAATGTGGCCACATTCACGGGGCCTTCGGGCAGCAGCTTCACCTATAACGAAACAACGGGGGTAATAGATTAGGCCTCTCCTGGTTTTTCTAAGGGCCGTTTTGGCAGGAGGGCATCTAGTCCAATACCGCCGGGTGACGGGGTCACCATCGGTGACCGGTGACGGGGTCAACCGATGACGGGGTCCGGTGACGGGGTCCGGTGACGGGGTCAGGTCTAGTATCGCAGCATTTCGGCTGATTCGCTGATACGCTGTGGGTCATGACGCGACCGATTCGCATCGAGTTTTCCGGCGCCCTGTATCACGTCACCGCCCGCGGGGACCGCCTCGAGGCGGTCTATGAGGACGACGAGGACCGTGAGGCGTTTCTGGAGACGTTCGGACAGGTGGTGGCGGACTGGAACTGGATCTGTCACGCCTATTGCTTGATGACCAACCACTACCATCTGGTGATCGAGACGCCGGATGCGAATCTGTCCAAGGGCATGCGCCAGCTCAACGGGGTGTTTACGCAGTACAGCAATCGCCGCCATGGGCGAATGGGCCACCTGTTCCAGGGGCGATACAAGGCGATCCTGGTCGACGGCGACAGCTACCTGCTCGAACTGGCGCGTTATGTCGTGCTCAATCCGGTCCGCGCGAGGATGGTTGATGACCCCGGAGATTGGCCGTGGAGTAGTGACCGGGCGATGGTCGGCGCCGAGAGCGCGCCCGACTGGCTGGCGACTGACGGGCTACTGGCGGCATTCGCCAAGCGCCGCGCGACCGCGCGCAAGCGCTATGCGCGCTTTGTCGCCGATGGCATCAGGGCAGCTTCGGTCTGGAACGACCTCAAGGGGCAAGCGTTCCTCGGCGACGACGCATTCGTCGAGCGCAGCCTGCGCCACGCGAGGCAGGCCGATGACGTCAATATCCCGAAGGCGCAGCGCCGCCCGCCGCCGCCTTCGCTGGAGGCGATCGCCAGCGAAAGCGACGATCGCGACGCGGCAATCGTCGCCGCACACGCGAGCGGCGGCTATAGCTATAAGGAGATCGGCGATTACTTCGGTGTGCATTTCACCACCGTCGGGCGCATCGTCCGCGCGGCCAAAGCACGTGGCGTGTGAGGCGACGACGATAGACCTGGTCCAAAGGCGTGCTACGACAATAGACCTGGCCCCAAAGGAATGGCCCCAAAGAAAGTCAGCACCGTTGTCGGAGGAGCACGTAGCACACTGAGGACTTCAGGCGACCATCACGGCCACAGCGACGACCCGCAAGACCTGATACCGGATGCGCAACCAGCTCTCCCCTCAAACCGTGCGCCGCGCGGCCACATTGTCAGTGTTCCCGGCAACGGGTGCGGCCGCCGTTCTTGCGTTCCCCCCCATCGAAGCATACACGATCGCGTGGGTAGCACTCGTCCCGCTGATGGCGACGATCGAGGACAGACCATGGTTCTGGCTGTTTGGCGAAGGTTATCTGTACGGGTTGGGCTTTTACGGCACCGGGCTGATGTGGCTGCCGGACGCAATCGGGTCCTTCACCACTTACGATGAACCCGTCTCCTGGGGCGCCTTTGCTGCCATTATTGGCTTTCTCTCGCTCTTCCCGGCGATTTTTCGCTGGCTAATGCGCTATGTTCAGACGTCGAGCCTGCGGCTGCTGGTGTTCGCCCCGGCGCTCTGGCTCACGCTGGACAACATCCGCCAGGTTGCTTGGGGTGGCCTGCCGTGGCTGGATTTCGGTGCTTCGCAACTACCGGGGCCGCTTGCGTCTGCTTATCCGCTGATAGGCGAACCAGGTGTCACTATCATGCTCGTGCTGATCAACGGGTGTGTCGTGGCACTCGCCCCGCAGTTCCGCGATCGATCGGTCCGGTGGCGCAGCGCTTGCGCCACCGCTCTGGCCGTCGTAGTGATGCTCGGAACCTCCGCGGTCAGCGGCCGCTTCGATTGGACCGCCCCCGTCGGCAACCGGGTCCACATCGGGATTCTCGATACACGAATCGAGGATCTCCATCAGCGCGACCTGAAACAGCGCGACTCGTTACAGGAACGCTACCGTTCTCTCGTCGCGTCACTGCAGACAGAGTTCGATCTACTGGTATTGCCCGAGGCCGCCATCGGGCCGAAGGCGGGCACCCTGTACCGTGCACTGTCGGAGGCAGCGCCCGGGACACCCGCTGTGCTGACCGGCAGCCTCGGCGCCACGATCGGCGGTGCCCGCACAAACCGGGCGATACTGCACACAGCCACCGACGCCGAGTCGTATCGGAAGCAGCGCCTCGTGCCATTCGCCGAAGAGCGGGATACGTGGCTCGCGGGACTGGTACTCCCCGCAAGTGACAGCCCGCTGCTCGCGGGGAGCTCCGCGGGAGCGCTCTTCGGCGATCGGTTCGACCTGGCACTGGCCATCTGCTGGGAAATCCGTTTTGGCAGCATCATCGCCCAGCAGATCCGCGAGGGCGCTGGAATCATTGTCAATCCGGCCAACGAGAGCTGGCTGCGCAGTGCTGCGGCCGCGCGCCGGTCCGTCGCCATCGTCGGCGTGCGCGCCGCCGAATACGGCCGCCCCACGGTGCGCGTAACGAACAGCGGTCCAAGTGCCTACTTCGATCCCACCGGCCAGCTGCAATGGTCGGCCGCAGGACGCGACGACGCGGTGCGACGGCTCACCCTGCAACCCCACGCCGGGAGAACGCCCTACCACGCACTGCGGGGCGATACCGTACTACGTAGCGTGGCAGCGGCAATGGTCGCGCTACTGTTGGCACATGAATTGCTTGGGTGGAATCGACGCCGGCGTACAGCCGTTAGGTGACAGACTCAGTGCGACGGTTCATAACAATGCGATTTCCGCTCCAGCGCAAGTTTGGTTTCACGGTCGCAGAGCTTGTGGTGACGATCACGATCGTCGCGCTACTCGCGGTCGCTGCCCTGCCGCGATTCATCGATCTCCAGGATGAGGCAAGCGAGGCGCGATTCGAAGCAGTGCGCGGCGCATTTGCCGAATCGGTCAACCTTGTCCGGGCCAAGGCCGTCGTCGCCCGGACCGAAACCGATCCCCTGCGGCCCGCAAGCACCCCATTGGCTGCCCGATCGTCTGGCGACGTTTTTGCTCCGGCGGAACAAGAGATTGCCATGAACAACACGGCACCGAGCACAATGACGGCTGCCATTCCCGACGAGATCACCATCGATGGGGCCCAGGTTCAACTGACGGCGCAAGGCTGGCCTGCGATCGATCAGGGGAGTGCGTGCACGACGCTCGCACTTACTGACCGTCCCATCGTCCGGTCGGCACATATGGGCGGGCCAGGCGAGCTCATCAACGCTCTCAGCCAACTCCAGTGGCTGGAAAGCGTTTTCCCTGAACTTGGCACCCTTGGCGGCATCGGAGGCGGTAGCGGCGGTGGAGGCGGTAGCGGTGGTGGAGGCGGTAGCGGTGGTGGAGGCGGTAGCGGTGGTGGAGGCGGTGGCACCAAAATCTCCTGTACCGTGCTGGAGGTATTGGTCGTCGATGCTTCCGTTCAGGAATGGAGCACCTCAGTAGCCGCGAATGTGGCCACATTCACGGGGCCTTCGGGCAGCAGCTTCACCTATAACGAAACAACGGGGGTAATAGATTAGGCCTCTCCTGGTTTTTCTAAGGGCCGTTTTGGCAGGAGGGCATCTAGTCCAATACCGCCGGGTGACGGGGTCACCATCGGTGACCGGTGACGGGGTCAACCGATGACGGGGTCCGGTGACGGGGTCCGGTGACGGGGTCAGGTCTAGTATCGCAGCATTTCGGCTGA
>CAZVFN010000146.1:0-6396 GCA_964626335.1 uncultured Ectothiorhodospiraceae bacterium | reverse complement strand
CTAGGCCCGATCGGCGATGTCGGTTGTGGTCTGACTAGATCACCGAGCGTGCAGCCGGCCGCGGCCATCACCCCGGGCCGGGTTCTGCCAGACGCGCTCGGCGTGGGCCCCGGGGTCGCCGATGCCGACCGGCGTGCCGTCGGGTTCGACGGCCACCTGCCCCGCGATCCACAGCTGCGAGCCGACGCGCGTTGCCTGCGCGAACGCGAGCGGCTCATGCCATCCGTCGGTGTCCACGCGCACGCGGCGCGCCTCGAGCGGATTGGCCATCGGCGCTTCTCGCCACTGTCGTCGTCCGGCTGTTGCGAGCCCGCGTCCGGTTCCCGTGCTGCGAGCGGCCGTCCGGTCGCGCCGCCCCGCGTGCGGTCGCCGGCTCAGCGCCCCGACACGGTGTCGGCGAGCGCGTGGAAGCGGAACGCGAAGTAGGGCGGCTTCGCCGTTTCGCGGCCGCGGTTGAGCGGGGCCGAGCGGTGGAGCTGGTTGATCGTGACATAGACGTGGCCGTCGGGCCCGCGGCGAAGCCGTCCGGCCAGCCCAGGCGCTCGTCCTCGATCAGGCGCCGATCGGTGCCGTCGGGTGCCGTGACGCCGACGGCATCGCCGCCGAGATCCGTGATGTCGACGTTGCCGGCGCCGTCGATGGTGATGCCGTCGCTGACCGGCTTGTCGCCACGGCGCTCGACCCCGCTCTCGAGCTCGCTCCCGGAGGCGCCGCGGGCCAGGTCGGCGGCCGGCACGCGGTACACGCCCGTGGCGCTCATGGGCCCGTAATACATCCAGGTGTTGGTCGGGTCGATCGTGATCGGGTCGACGCCCGTGTGGGCCGGACGCGCGTTCGCGCCGGTGCCCTGCGTGACGCCCTCGCCGTCGACGCGCACGGGATGGTCACCATCCGCGGTGACCGAGGCGTGGCCCGCGAGCACACGGCGCGCCCGGCCGGTCGCCAGGTCGACCACGACCAGGGCCGGCTCGGGCCCCCGAAGTCCGTCAGGTAGGGTGCCTTCCGGGCCGCATCCACGGCCCCATCGTGGGGGAATGCTGCCTCCGGCGCGGCGCTCTCGGGCCGGGTGATCACCCGGTGCAGCGTGTCGCTGCGCGTGTCCCAGGCCACGATCCGCGGCTGCGGCGCCCCGTTGTCCGCCATCCAGACGATGCCGCGCTGATCCGCGACCAGGCCGAGCACGGCGTGCTCGGGGGCGTGGAACTGGTGCCGGCTGACGATCACGCGGCCGCCCGGGGTCACCGCGATGTTCCCCGGCGGCGGCTGCAGCCGCGCCACCGTCTCGAGCCCCGGCGCGTCGTCCGCGGGCACGGCCGGCGCGGAGGCGGCGAGCGCGAGCGCGAGCAACGACAGCAGGGAACGCAGTGGCATCGTCCGCAATGGGGTCGGTGGCGGTCCAGGGGCCTGTCCCGAGCGCCGCGTGCCGACCGCTCGCAGACCCACGCGCTCGCGACGGCACGGAGCCCTCGGCAGGCTCGAAGACGGGGCGCGTCGTGCCCCTCGGCCTATTCCGGCGTCGCCGCCGCTTCCCGGTGGCGGACGACGGGCAGGCGTGTGCGGGCGCTGGCCAGCCAGCGCTGCGGGCGCGGGCGGGCCAGCAGTCGCATCAACTGCACCCCGGTGCCGGCCCAGGCAGCGATGGCCAGCCATTCGAGCAGCAGGAAGAGCCCGCCGAACACCGCCAACTGGGGTGCGGCCGCCTTGGACATGTCGACCAACTGCGGCACCCGCGCGGTGAACAGGACGATCGCCTTGGGATTGCCGGCCGCGAGCACGAACTCGTTGCGGGCCATGCGCATCAGGCTCAGCGTGCCCGTCTCGGTGCGGCCCCGCCGCGCGTCCGCGAGCGCATGAAGCGACGCCCGAGGAACAGCCGGTAGGCGACGCCCGCCGCCCGGATCGCCTGGAACAGCAGCTCGGAGGCGTGGAGCGCCGCGGCGAGCCCGGCGGCCGCGGCCACGGTCATGGCCACGAATACCAGCAGCCGTCCGCTGCCGGCGAGGAACGCGTAACCGAAGCCGTGGCGCGTCGCGTTAGCTCAGCGACAGCAGGTTGCTCGGGCCCGGTGCCACGTTGAGCGCGAAGCAGGCCGGGACGAACAGGTACAGCAGCGTCAGATTCATGATCCGGCGTGGCCGCACGGAGGTGTGTCCGGGGCGCGCATGCCTCATGATCCCGCAGGTGCGCTGCGGCGGACAAGCTTGACCTCGCCAAGCGTTGCCGCACGGCTCCGTTCGCCTTAGCGCGAGCGAACGTCCTCCGCCACCGCGGTCGCATTGCGACCCGCCTGCTTCGCCGCGTACATGTGCCGGTCGGTGCGCCGCAGCACCGCCTCGTGGGATTCGCCGGCACTCGCCTCGGCGAGGCCGATGCTCAGTGTCACCGACACGTGCCGCCCGGCGACCGCGAGGGGATGGTCCGCCACGCGCTCGCGCAGGCGCTCCGCGATCGTGCCGGCCTCGGCGTGCGGGGTCGCCGGCAAGAGGATCAGGAATTCCTCGCCGCCCCAGCGCGCCAGCAGGTCGCCCGCGCGGATGGCGCGGCGCAGCCGCCCGGCGACCGTGGCGAGCACTTCGTCGCCGGCCTCGTGCCCGTACGCGTCGTTGATCGCCTTGAACGCGTCCACGTCGGCCTCGATCAGGGCGTAGGGTGCGCCGCCCGCGACGAGGCGTTCGTGCTCGGCGGTAATGCGCTGCGTCATGTGTCGACGATTGGGCAGGTTGGTCAGCGCGTCGGTGTTCGCGGCGCGGCTCATGCGCGCGCTCATCTGCGCGATCTGGCGCTGTGCGCGCTCGCGGGCGTACTCGTAGAGCAGCGCCATGACGAACAGGGCGAACAGCGAGGCGAGGAAGCGCTCGACGAAGGCAACGGGGTAGGCGGTCATCCAGGCACCGGTCGGCCCCAGCAGCAACACGCCACTGCCGGCGAACAGCGCGCCGACGATGGCGGCGCCCTCGCGCAGCCCGTGGACGAACATCAGCATCATGACGAACACGTAGCACCACAGCGGGCCGGTGCCGCCGACCCCGCCGGAGACCAGCAGCCAGGCGAACAGGAACACCAGGATGCCGGTGACCCCGTACTTGGAGCGCTCGGGACGGCCCGACCAGCGCAGGTAGAGCAGGTTGGCGACCGCGATGGCGGCCAGCCCGAGGTCGAAGGCGGCCATCCCGACGCGGCCGCCGGCGAGGTTGTCGATCGCCAGCCCCAGCAGGAACACGCTGCCGACGCTGCAGAAGATCGCGACGACGAAGCCGGTGCGCCAGCGCTCGATCTCGCCGGCGTCGCAGTCATCGGTGGGCTGCAGCCCCCGAAGCATCCGCCGCGCGGCGGCCAGCGGTCGCTGGAGCATGGCCGTCATCGGCGCCCCTCGCAGCCGTTCGCGAGCCCGTTCTCGCCCGCTTACACGCGAATGATAGCGCCAATGCGCCGATCGGGGGGCAGCGACCCTGCCGATACGACCGGGTCCGGGGCGATCGATTTCCCGGGCACCTGCGCCCGTGCGATCCTCCCCATGCGTTCGCGCCCGCACGGCCTCGGGGCCAGCCGCGCGCAGCGAGGGGACCGGCCGCGGGATGGTGCCCGGCCGCGGCGGCATCGCGAAGCGCGCTCGCGCGCGACGATCCCGGGGGGTGTCCGCTGAAGCCCGCGATGGCCGAACAGGGGTGTGGCGCGCCGCCGCGGGGCGGGCTCGCGAGCATGTTCGCGCTGGCGCTCGCGCTGGCAGCGATGGCGGTGCCGGCGGCCGACGCCGCGGATGCATGCCCGGGCGGTTCGACCGGCGCCGGCGAGGCGTGGCCGGGCCAGGCCCGGTGGCAGCGCCTGGAAGCCGCCGGCTATCGCCTCGGGGAGGTCGGGATCGACGTGCGCGATGTCTACGTCGGCGAATCCCTGCGCTGGTACCAGCAGCTGGCGAACGACCTGCACCGCGACACGGATCCGTCGGTGGTGCGCGACCTGCTGACGCTCGAGCGGGGCGAGCCGGTGGTCGCGGAACGGGTCTACGAGGCCGAACGGGTGCTGCGCGCGCAACCGTTCCTGACGGCCGCGCGGATCGTGCCGGTCCGCTGCCGGGGCGACCGCGTCGATGCCGAGGTGCGGGTGCGCGACGCGTGGACCCTGCAGCTCTCGATCGGCCTGGGCCAGGCCGGCGGCGAGTCGACCGCCCGCTTCGGCCTGGTCGACGACAATCTCCTCGGCTCGGGCAAGCGCGTGAAGATCGACTGGGAAGAGGGCCGCGAGCGCGACACGTTCGAGCTCGGCTACCGCGATCCCGCCGTGTCCGGCTCCGGCTGGACGCTCGATCTGAGTCACCGCGAGCTCTCGGATGGCCGCGGTGACACGCTCGCGCTGCGCTACCCGTTCCGCGAGGCGCAGCAGCGCTGGGGCGTGCGCGCCGAGTTCGACGACAACGCCAGCGAGCTCGGCTTCGAACAGGGTGGCCGCACCGCGTTCGAGGCGGCCGTCGAGCGCGAGCGAGCGGCCCTCGAGCTGCGCCGCCTGGTCGCGCGCGCGGGCAACCTGGGCTGGCGCGTCGGCGTCGGCTGGCAACGCGATTTCGCCGAGTTCGGCCCGCTGCAGGTGTCCCGCCGGAACCTGCGGCCGGCGCCGGTGCTCGACGATCGGCGCCTCGAAGGCCCGTTCGTCTCGGTCGAGCGCTTCGACGATCGCTTCGCCAGCTTCCGCAACCTGCGGCAAATCGGCCATACCGAGGACTACGAGCTGGGCCTCGACGCCCGCTTGCGCGGGGGGCGCTACACGGCGGCCGCGGGCCCGCACGAGCCGTGGTTCTTGGATTTCGGCCTGAGCTACGGCCGCGCCTTCGGGCGCAGTGATCTGCTGCTCGCGGGCCTCGAGCTTTCGGGCCGCTACGGCGAGGCGAGCGGCACCGAGGCCTCCTACCGCTCCGCCGTGCTCGACTACTACCACCGCACCGGCGCGCGCAACACCCTCGTGGTCCACGGCGAGCTCGACTGGCGCGACGCGCTCGACCCCGAGGACGAGCTGTACCTGGGCGGCTTCGATGGGCTGCTCGCCTACCCCGACCGCTTCCGTGTCGGCGATCGCCGGTGGCGGATCCATCTGGAGGATCGCTACGTCAGCGACCTCGTGCTGTTCGACACCATCCAGGTCGGCTATACGGGCTTTTTCGAGGCCGGGCGCATCCGCGGCCTCGACGGGCGCTGGAGCGAGACCCTCGCCGACGTCGGCTTCGGCCTGCGCCTCGGCAGCCTGCGCAGCTCGTTCGGCACGATCACGTACGTCAGTGTTGCCGCAACGCTGGTCGACGCCGGCCAGGAAGATGGCTATGCGCTCGTCGTCGGTTCGACCTTCGACTTCTGAACCGCGGCCCTGTGCGCCCGCGGCCTATGCCGCCCAGGGGCGCCGGACTCCGCAGCAGGCCCGGCCGGCGGCCGTTCGGGGTCGCGGCGCACGGCGGCAGTGGCGGCTTGCGGCGAGGCTCGCCGCAGCCACGGGGTGCAGGGCTCACCGGGGCGAGCGCAACCAATCCAGCATTCGACCCGGGTTCGGGTGCATACTGGGCGCCTGCACGTGCACTGGTGACTCGAGATGGATGAGCAATACGACGCGCGCGTGGCGCGCCTGACAACCCCGCGCGAGTGCCTGGTGTTCGAGCGCAACGCGCGCGAACGCGGCCACCCGGAGCTGGGTGACGAAGCCCGCGCGCGCTGCATCGAGCTCAGCGCCGCGCGCGACATGGAGGCGGACGACGCGGCCGCGGACCCGCTGCGCCACGAGTTGTGGACCGCGCTGGCGGCCTGCGAGTACGTGCTCGGCCGCTCCTCGACCGGCCCGCGCCAGAGCATCCGCCGGCGCGGCCTGCTCGGCGCGGGCGAGCACTTCGCGCGCCAGGGCGGTATCCCGGTAACGCTGGCGGCCCTCGACGCGGTCGGGTTCCGTGACCACGCGTGGGAATCGGTGGTCATGCGCCACCAGGAGCACTTCACGGACGCCACGGCGAAGCGCGCTCGCGAGCGCCTCGAGGCGCTCGCCGAGATCCCCGAGGCCGACGCCCCGGCCGCTGCCGCCGAGTGAGCGCGCGGTCGCCCGGACCGCGGGCCGACGCGCGCTCAGGCACCCCGCTCAGCGCCCGCCAGCCGCCGGGCCGCAGTGGCCTCGTAGCCCGCCTCGCCGAGCACCTGCTCCTGGTGGTCCGCCAGCCCGGGCGCCGCGCGCCGCACGGTGAAGTCGAAACCGCCGACGCGGATCGGGCATGCCACGTGCGTCCGTCCGCCGACGTCGAGCGTCATGCCGCGCCGGGCCGCCTGCGGGTGCGCCAGTGCCTCGTCCAGCGACAGCACCGGCGTCGCGCAGAGGCCGTGGGCGTCGAACAGGCGGGCCCAGTCGTCGCGCGCGCGCTCGGCGAACAGCGCC
>CAZVFN010000145.1:0-6400 GCA_964626335.1 uncultured Ectothiorhodospiraceae bacterium | reverse complement strand
ATGCCTCGCCGAGAAAGATCGAAGAACTTCCGTTAAAGGACACTAGCCCGGGATGACAATCCCCGCGATCACCGCGGCGCCGCCTGTGTGCTCCAAGGCAATGCGCCGAGCGCGCGCATGCGGCCCGGGCGCGAGGCACAACGCGAGATCGCGGCGCACAGGGCCCGCCCCTCGGGGTGGGATCCGTGATGCGGACCGCGCTGTGTTGCCCGTCGGTCGTGTCGTGGCGCGACGCGCCCTCCGCGCGCCTCGCAGGGCGCATCGGGGGCCGCGACGCGGCGACGGCGGGGAGTATCTACTGGCCCGACCCCCGCGTCGCGGTGCTGGGGTCACTTCACCGCGATCACGTTACCCTCGAACAGGTGCTGCACCTTGTGCGACACGCTGCCCACCATGAGGCCCCGGAACTGGCTGAGACCGCGGCTGCCCATGACGATCGTGTCCGCACCCGCCTCGCGCGCCTGCTCGAGGATGCGGTCGGCGGCCGAGCCCCCCACCCAGACGGTCTCGACGTCGGACACACCGTGCGCCTCGGCCGTCTGCTTGCCCCGCTCGAGCAGCTTCGCGGCGATGTCCTCGAGCACCTCGCGCGGCAGCGATGCGTCGACGTAGCCGGCGCCGACGGCCATGGGGGGGTCTTCCCTGCCCTGCTTGTCCGACAGGTTGCGGATCTCATCGGGCACGTGCCCCGTGAGGAGCACATTCAGCAGGTGCAGCTTTGCATCGTACTTGGCCGCCAGATCGGCAGCGAACGCCACGGCCTTGTCGGACTGCTCGGAACCGTCCACCGGTACCAGGATATTGCGCAGCATGGGTGCCCTCCTTCGGGATCGTTGCCACACGCCCAGCCTACGCCGCGCCGACCCCGGTGCGGTTGATCAGGATCAAAACCCTATATGGCCTCCTCCCTCCGTTGCAAGGTGGCCGCTTTCCGGGGGTGGGAAGCGACTTCCGTCTATTCGGCCTCTGGTTGGATCGTCACTGCGACCCGGGCCATCTTGGGATCCGCGGCACCGGTGGCGTTTCGACCGATCGATCTCGAAGGATCGGGGCTTGTGTCCGTCTCACCGGTGCGGGACTGGCTTCGGTCCCGGACCGCGATCACCGTTGCTCGAGGGGCGGCGCTCGGCGCCGCTTGCTGCCTGGTTGTGTCGGTTTGCGCTTGCGCTCGGCGTGCTTGTCAGACCGCCGGCGCCTGGTGGCGCGTACCGTGGGCGCGCATCGCCCAGGCGATGCGCGCGCTTGTGGGCCAGCGCCACCGCGGCGACGTTGTGCGGGCGCCGCCGTCGCCGCAGATCGCCACCAGGCGCAGCGCGGTCAGCGCGCCGATGCCGTCGAGCTCCATCAGGCGGCGGCAGCGCTCGTCGGCGTGCGCCTGGCGCGCGATCTCACGGTCCTGGGCATCGATGCGCCGATCCAGCGCGCGGCTCGTCGGCGCCGTCGGCGAGCACCGCGCGCAGATCCGCCGGCAGGGCGTTGTCCGCGTCTTCCGCGGCATCGGCCAGGCGCTCCTTGAGCTTCTTGAAGCCCTGGGGCCCCGCGAACCCGAACTCCGCGAGCAGCCCGCGCAGCGGATTGCGGAGCGCCGTGCGCCGCTCGACCAGGCGCCGCCGATCGCCCTGGCGCGCCAGCAGCGCCTGCTGCTCTTCGCTTTTGATCGGTGCCTCGCTGACCACCTCGCGCGCCACCGCCTCGGCGATCGCCGCGGCATCGCGCGCATCGGCCTTCTGGCTCTGGCGGTAGGGCTTGACCGCCTGCGGGTTCAACAACCGCACCCGGTACCCGAGGCAGCCAGCGCGTGCACCTGGAAGACGTTCTGGGCCGTATCCAGACCGAGGCGAGACACTGTATTCATGGCCGCCTCCTTCGCTTTTGCTGGTTGCATTCGCTAATCCAACCCTGGCACATCGATGCCGAATGGAAGGAGGGAAGAGGCCATCCCAATCAGCCCTGCCGCACAACGAAGCGCCCTCACGCCCCGCAGCACTTCTTGTACTTGCGGCCGCTGCCGCAGGAACACGGGTCGTTGCGCCTCGGCCGAGGGCCTTCGTGGCGGACGGTTCCGGGCTGCGGCGCCTCGCCGTCGACGTAGACCCAGCAGCCCTCGTCGTCGCGCTTGAAGCGCGCCAACTCGTGGTGGCGCCGGCGGTCGTCGCGCTCGCGGTAGTGGGCGACGAACTCGACCGCGCCGACCGTGTCCTCCGGTCCCCCGGCCTCGACCTGGCGGATCTCCAGGCCGAGCCACTGCGCCCGCTGCGCCCAGCGCTCGGTCGCCTCGCGATCGATGTCCTCGCGCGTCTCGGCGTCGTGGGTCGCCTGGATGTAGTCGACGTCGGCGCGCGTGTGCGCCGTGTAGCGGGCCCGCATCAGCGCCTCGGCCGTCGGCGGATCGGCCTCGCCGGCGAGGTAGGGCCCGCAGCAGGCGTCGAGAGCGCGGCCGGAGCCGCAGGGACAATCGCTCATCGGGTGGCTCCGGGTGCACGGGACAGCGCGGACGCTAAACGCCGCGCCCGGCGACGGCAAGGTCGGTCGCTGGATCTCACTGCAGGCGGTTGCCCGATGGCGGCCCATCCGCGTCGACGGCGTCGAGATGGACGTCCATCAGCCGCTCGCCGAGCAGCGCGACGTGGCCGGCGAAACGCTCGGCGCCGGTGCGCGTGAACTCGAAGCGATACAATCGCCATACGCGCAGGCTTCCGTCGCGGCCGCGCACCGGGCGCAGGCGGCGCAGGGCGACGGTCTCGTCCAGCAGCTGCACCGAGAACCGGCGGCAGGCCCGGCGAGCGTGCGCGACCGCGCGCTCGCGCGAGCGCATCGACGCCCACCACCAGCCACCGGCCAGCACGAGCGCGGCCAGCCCCCACCATGGCGACATCGCGGACTCCCGTTCGAGGCCAGCGCCCACAGCGCCGCAGCGCCGGGTTACCCTGTAGCGGAAAGGGCGGCGCTGGCCGCCGTGGCCGCACTGTGAAGGACCGCGCGATGGATGAACAGACACGCACCGAGATCGAGGCCCAGGCGTTCCGCACGCTGGTCGAGCACCTGCGCGAACGCACCGACGTGCAGAACCTCGACCTCATGGATCTCGCCGGCTTCTGCCGCAACTGCCTGTCGAAGTGGTACCGGGCGGCGGCCGCGGAGCGCGGCATCGACATGGATTACGAGACGGCGCGCGAGATCGTCTACGGCATGCCCTACGCCGAGTGGAAGGCACGCTACCAGGACGAGCGCCCCGGCGACGAACGGTCCGGCGGTCAATGACCACGACCGTCACCGAGCTGCACGGCGACGGCATCGGGCCCGAGCTCGCCGGCGCCGTGCATCGCGTCGCCGATGCGCTGCCGCTCGACCTCGACTTCGAGCCGGTCGACTGGTCGCTCGAGCGCCGCGAGCGCGACGGCGACCGCGCGATCGACGCGGCGGAGCACGCGATGCGCCGCCACAAGCTGGCGCTGAAGTACCCCACGGTCACGCAGTCGACGAGCCCGAACGCCGCGATCCGCCGCCGCGTCGGCTTCTCCGTGATCTACCGACCGGCGATCTCGATCAAGGGCATCTCCTCCAACTTCAAGGAGGATGTGAACCTGCACATCGTGCGCATTGCCACCGGTGGCACCTACGACGATCCGGGCCAGCGGGTCGGGCGCAACGCGGCCGTCTCGCTGCGCATGGTCGAGCGCGAGCCCTGCGAGCAGGCCGCGCGCTTCGCCTTCGAGCTGGCGCGCAAGAAGGGCCTGTCGATGACCTCGTCGTCCAAGCACACCATCCAGCGCGTCACCGACGGCCTGTTCGAGTCGGCCGTCGCCGAGGTGCGCCGCCGCGGCTACGACGACGTGGCGCACCGGGTGGAGTTGTTCGACGCCCTGCTCGCCAAGATCATCCTCGCACCGCAGGACTACGAGGTCGTGCTGGTGCTGAACGAGTACGGCGATTTCCTGTCGGACATGGCGTCCGGCCTGGTCGGGAGCCTCGGCACCGGCGCCTCCGGCAACTTCTCGTTCGACGCCGACCACAACGTCGACATCGCGATGTTCGACCCGGCCGGGGGCACCGCCCCGGACATCGCGGGCCGGGACAGGTGCAACCCGACGGCGATGTTCCTCGCCTTCGGCATGCTGCTCGACCACATCGATCGCTATGACCTCGGCCATGCGCTGCGCCTGGCGCTGCTCGACGCGATCGAGGCGGGCGACACCACCGGCGACCTGGGCGGGGCCCTGGGAACGACCGCCTTCACCGACGCCGTCGTGGGCCGCCTCGACGGCCAGCTCGAGGCCGCGGGCATCGCGCATTGAAGCACCCGGGTGCGCCCCGCCCGGGCCAAGGGGGCTTTCTGCCAAAGGATATGCTCGGCAGTTCCCTTTTTGCCACACATTCTGCCACGACCTGCCCGGAATGATGGGGCACCGACTTGCATTCGCGCGCTCGAAACGATTCAATAATGCCGCGGGCAGGTAACGGCCCGCCGGCATCGCCGCCCGCGGCGAGGCGACCGACGCATCAACGTTGATCATGATTCACCGCGATCAGACGATCCAATCGCCCGCCCCGGCACGCGCCGGGCGCAGCCGCGTCCGCGAGACCCGCGCCGGAGGCGGCGTCGGCGTCCCGCGTTCGCTCCCGATCACGCACCGACAGCGCCGACCATGACCGAATCGTCCTCGATGCATGCCCACTGGAGCACCTCGCTCCTCGACGCCGGCAACGGCGACTACCTGGAAGCCCTGTACGAAGCCTACCTGCGCAACCCGGCCTCGATACCGGACGAGTGGCGCCGCTATTTCGACGGCCTGCCCCGGGTCGACGGCGTCACCCAGCCCGACCTGCCGCCGTCCGAGGTGCGCGCGCAGTTCTACCGCTTCGACTCCGCTCGCGCGGCGGCCCGGGGTACCTCGGCCGAGGCGCGCCAGGCCGAGCACGAGCGCAAGCAGATCCGCGTGCTTCAGCTCATCAACGCCTACCGCTTCCGCGGCCATCGCCACGCCAAGGTCGACCCGCTGGGCCGCTGGGAGGCGCCCGAGATCGACGAGCTGCGCCTGGACGCGCACGAGCTGTCCGAGGCCGACCTGGACACGGTGTTCCACACGGGCTCGCTGCACGGCCTGGGCGACGCCAAGCTGCGCGACATCCTAGACGCGCTGCGCAAGACATACTGCGGCTCGATCGGCTCCGAGTACATGCACATCGCCGACACCGCGGAGAAGCGGTGGCTGCAGAACCGCATCGAGACGCCGCAGGCCAATCCCAACCTGTCGACGCAGCGCCGCCGCTGGCTGCTCGAGCGCCTGACCGCCGCCGAGGGCATCGAGCGCTACATGCACTCGAAGTACGTCGGCCAGAAGCGCTTCTCGCTCGAGGGTGGGGAATCGCTCATCCCGATGCTGAACGAGATGGTCGAGCGCGCCGGCGACCAGGGGGCGAAGGAGATCGTGATCGGCATGGCCCACCGCGGTCGGCTGAACGTGCTGGTCAATATCCTCGGCAAGAAGCCCGCCGACCTGTTCCAGGAGTTCGAGGGCCACGAGGACGACACGCTCGCCGCCGGCGACGTGAAGTACCACCAGGGCTTCTCCTCGGACTACATGACGAGCCAGGGGCCGGTTCACCTCGCGCTCGGCTTCAACCCGTCTCACCTGGAGATCGTCAACCCGGTGATCGAGGGCTCGGCGCGTTCGCGCCAGGACCGCCACGACGACCGCGGCGGCAAAGTGGTCCTGCCCATCCTCGTGCACGGCGACGCGGCGATGGCGGGCCAGGGCGTCATACAGGAGACGCTCAACCTGTCGCAGTCGCGCGGCTACTCCACGCGCGGCACCGTGCACCTGGTCATCAATAACCAGATCGGCTTCACCACGTCGAACAAGCTGGACACGCGCTCGTCGCTGTACTGCACGGACGTTGCGAAGATGATCAACGCGCCCATCTTCCACGTGAACGGCGACGACCCGGAAGCGATCCTGCTGGTCACGCAGATCGCGCTCGACTACCGCAACCAGTTCCACAAGGATGTGGTCATCGACGTGGTGTGCTACCGGCGCCACGGCCACAACGAGGCCGACGAGCCGTCCGCGACCCAGCCGATGATGTACCGGAAGATCAAGTCGCTGCCGACGACGCGCGAGCTCTACGCCCGGCGCCTGGCCGAGACCGGCGACGTCGAGCCGGAGCAGCCGGACCGCATGGCGCAGGAATACCGCGACCACATGGACGCCGGCGACACGGTCACGCCGAAGATCATCACCGACGAGAACTTCGTCAACGAGCTCACGGTCGACTGGAGCCCGTTCATCGGCAACCAGTGGAACGACCCGGTCGACACCACCGTGTCCTCCGATCGGCTGCGCAAGCTCTGGAGCCGCCTCGAGCAGTTGCCCGAGGGCTTCGAGCTGCACAAGCGCGT
>CAZVFN010000144.1:0-6844 GCA_964626335.1 uncultured Ectothiorhodospiraceae bacterium | reverse complement strand
TCGGGCGCCAGATCAGGAGGAGATCCCATGTCCCACGGCCCGCTGCATCCGGCTGCACTCCTGGTGCTGGGCGCGGTCACCCTCGTTGCGGGCTGCGCCAACGAGCGGCCCATGGCGGGGCCATCCACGAACACAGAGAGCGGCAGCAGCCTGATCGCGGCCGCCCGGGACGGTGCCTACTCGGCCGCGGGCCTGTATTCGCCGCGGGTGACGACCTTCGACAACGGCCTGACGCTCATCTCGAAACACCGGCCCGGGATCCGCACCGTCTCCGTGCGGGTCAGCGTCGGCCTCGGCATGGCGCACTACCGCTGCGGCCGGCAGCACACGCCCCACTTCCTCGAGCACATGCTGTTCGCGGGCGTCCCGGGCATGTCGGAGAACGCCTTCGAGCGGCGCATGTTCGAGCTCGGCGCCTGGAGCAATGCCTACACGGGCAATACCGACACCGTCTACGAGCTCGACGTCTTCAGCGGCACCGCCATGCCCGCGCTCGATCTGTTCGCGGACATGATCACGAACGCGGAACTCGGCCGGGAATCCTTTCGCAAGACCCGGGATATCGTCCGGCGAGAAACGGGCGGTGAACCCGGGGAGGTCGAGCGCAAGCGATTCACCGGCGGCGAGCTCGCCAGCGGCTTCACCGAGGCGCTTGCCGAGCTGTCACCCCGCCATTTCCAGCTCTGCGGGGAACGACACGCCGGGCAGGATCTCGCGTTCGACGCCGTGCGCCGGGCCTACCGCGATCATTACGGGCCCGAGCGCATGGTCTGGACCGTGGCCGGCGACTTTGACCCGAACGCCCTGTCCGACTGGGCACGGGAGCGGCTCGGTTCCCTGCCCCGGGGCCATCCCCCGACGTTGCAGACGCCGACGGTCGCCTCGTTCGAGCAGGACGCGTACAGCGGCTTCGGTGGGGAGCCCGGTGTGACGATCCTGGCGCGCACCGACGGGATCACGGGGAACGACTACTACGCCCGCCAGTTCCTCGCGCATCTCCTCGACGAGCGGCTCTACGCGCGCCTGCGCCTGGACACGGCGTTGACCTACACGCCCGGCGCCTACGTCGACGAGCACCCGGGCTGGGGCCTGTTCGGCCTGCACGCGGAGACGCCCGCCGAGGACCACGACGAGGCCCTGGCGATCATGCGCGCGATCATCGACGAGCTCACGGCGGCGCCGCTGCCGGCGGATGATTTTCGCAGCATCCAGCTGTCGCTCATGCGCCAGTGGGCGCAGGGCGTCGAGACCAACAGCGGCTATGCCGACTACTACATCGCATCGCTGCCCCAGTTCCGCCGCGACGGGCACTTCCTCAACGAGGAGCTGCGCATCGCCGCCCTGACCCCGGAACGCGTGCACGCGGTGGCCCGCAAGCTGTTCGCCCCCGAGCGCACGGTGGTGGTGCGCGACCGCGACCTGCAGCCCCGCATCGCGTCGCGCCCGGCCACGGAGCCGTAGGGCCCGCCACCGATGGCCGCGACGGTCGACACCCTGACCGCCCCGTTCCGCGGCGACGCGCTCGCGGTGAACATCACGTTCGGCCTGCTGCTGGGTCCGCTGCTGTTCTTCATGCAGCACGCGGGGTTCTTCGCCCTGTACGGCCTGCCCGCCCTGATCATCCTGGTGCCCTGGTTCCTCAAGTACTGCCTGGTCGTCGGGCAGGCGGCGGCCTACGGCCGGCGCGAGCCGCCGGCGCTGTCGATGAAGAACCTCAACCCGCTCGAGCTCGCGCCGATCGCCCTGACCCTGGGGCTGCTGATCGTCCACCACCTGCTGGCCGCTGTCGCGGGCCCCGCAGCGGGTCAGATCGGCGTCGCGCTCATCGCACCGGCCGCGATCGCCGTGCTGATCATCGAGGAGCGGGTCGTCTCGGTGCTCAACCCGTTGCTGGTCCTCGCCTATGCCCGCGGCCTCGGCCGCGCGTACCCCGCGTTCGCCCTGCTGCTCGGCGGCGGCCTGTTCCTGTGCGGGCGATCGCTCGGCTCCGGGCTGGGGACCTTCGCCACGGTGTTCCTGCTGCAGTCGATCCTCATCGGCACATTCCACGGCGCCGGGCGGCTGCTGCTCGCTCGCGAGGAGCAGATCGGCTATACGCGGCCCGAGACGCCCGACGAACGAGCGGCAAGGGCTCGCGAGCGCGCTCGGCGCAAGGCCCTCGATGCGACGCTCGACGAGGCCTACGAGTTCGCGGAGGCCGGCAAGCCCGAGCGGGCCCTCGAGACGGTGCTGGACCATCTCCGGCGCGCCGGCGACGCCCCCGAACTCTACGCGACCGTGCTCGAGCCGATGCTGGCCTGGCCCGATCCCACAGTGGGGCTCGCGGTGGCGCGGCACTACGTGGACTGCCTGCTCCGCGGCGGCGACGCGGCGCACGCCACGCAGGAATTCCTGCGGGCCTACGATCTCGACAACGCCGTCCGGCCGATCGGCCCGGAAGCGACACTGCGGATCGCGCGACTGGCCCGCGAGCGGGGTCGCAGCGACGCGGCCCTCGCGGTGCTCGAGGACTTCGACGAACGTTTCCCCGAGTCGGAGCTCCGGCCGCTCGCGCTGTTGGAGCGGGCCAGGCTCCTGTTCGAGGAGCGCGACGATGCCCACGCGGCATTGCACCTCCTGGAACGCCTCGAGTCCCGCCACCCGGAGGCAATGTCGCGTTCGGACGTCCGCAAGCTGCGCGCCGGCCTCGGGTCCGCCCTGCCCGACACCTGACGGGCCGCTTCCCGGTGCCGGGCACGAAGCGGACCGACCACCCGTTGGCGCATGCTCGTCGCACCCTGGACTGCGGTGGCCCGGATGATCCGGCGTTTCCGGAACGGTCGGTGCAGCGCTTCCGGACCCAGGCGCTCTCGTGACGGGTGACACGAACGGCACTGCCTCCGAAGACGGCAACGAGTGCATCCAGGACGAACCCGCCGCACACCGCAACCCGATATGCCGCTGCCCGCGCGCCGGGTCGCCGAGAAGCCGTCGGGGAACCAGGTGGTGAGCTGCGACGGCGCGGTGTCGAACCGGTAGCCGCCGCTGCGCGTGACGCGCTCGCCGGTCGCTTCCGGGTCCTCGCGGGCGTCGTCGGCGGCGTACGGGTAGGCGCGCTAGAGCGTGCTGGCCCACTCGGCGAGGTTGCCCGCGAGGCCGTAGACGCCCTCGGGGTCGCGCCCTGCGGGTGGCGACGGAGATTGGGCGGCCGTCCGCTTAGCGGCAGCCGCCCTGCTCCGGGCTGTCGATGTTCCCGGAGCCGAGCCGGGGGCGTGTGTTGCGGGATCGCACGGGGTGGTCGGCTGCGTCGCCGGTGGCGTGCACGGTGCCGTGGGCGGCGCGAGCGCATCCCGGCATCAAGGTGGGTGACCGGGGATGCGCACCCTGATCGTCTGTTCGTGGTGGGCGCAGCGTGTCAGTGCGATCAGGCCGTCGTGGCGGCTTGTCGCTTCGCTCCGAAGCCGCCCTACGGAGTTCCGTGGTCGGCCGTGCGCAGGACCTGGCCGTGGAAGTGTTGATCCGCGGCGTCGAGCAATGCGTGGGTCATGGCGCGGGCGACGGTCTCGGGGCGCCAGGCCTCGCCGTTGGCGAGCATGCCCTCGAGGTAGTCGACGTGCGGCAACCCGCAGGCGCGCGCCCGGCGGCAGTGTTCGCGCAGGCCCTCGGTATCGACGACGCCGGGGCGGAACAGCGCCACTCGCGGCGGGCCCGGTTCGGCCTCGGCGTCGAAGTCGGTGACCATCTGCTCGAACAGCCGGTGCAGCGCCTTCTTGCTGATGCCGTAGACACCGGTGCCGGGCTGCGCCCGGTCGGCGACCCCGGCGCCGACCAGCAGGATGCGGCGGCTGGCGGCCGCGCACGCGTGCCTTCGCCATGTTTGTGCGAGCGCCAGCGCCGCGACGGTGTTCACCGCGAGCGCCTGTTCCAGGTCGGCCGGGCTCATGCCGGCGAAATCGGCGCTGGGCGGGCCGATGCCGGCGGCGTGAACGACATGGGCGGCCTCGCCGTGCGCCGCGGCCATCCGCTCGGCGACCTCGGCATCCAGGCGCCGGCGCTCGTCGGCGCGCGCGAGATCGCACGGGAAACACGCGGCGGCATCGGGCCGCGGCAGGGATGCGCGGGTGCTCGCGAGCGCCTGCGATCGCCGACCGACGAGCAGGGTGCCGCAGCCGCGTTGCGCGAGCGCCCGGGCCACCGCGGCGCCAATGCCCGACCCGGCGCCCGTGACGAGGGCCCACGATCCCTGGTTCGCCATGACTGCCTCCGCATTCGCCCGGCCCCGGCGGCCCGCCCGGCGGCCCCACGCCCATGCGTGCGGACGGCCCGGCCGGTCGCGGGCAGATGCCGTCAGGGTCCCGTGCCGGGCGTTCGCCAGTGCCCTTTACCGCAGATTCGTCGCTGTCGCTATCGGCGAGGCATCGCGGTGGCCGACAAGGCGCGGCGACGCGCGAGCGCGTCCCGTCGGGAACAGGCGCAACGCCGCCCGCCGCGGCGAGGGTCGGCGACCCGTCGACGAACTTGCGCCAGCACTCCGAGCCCTAGTCCGCCGCACAGCGAAACCCGATGTGGCGATGCCCGCGCGCCGGGTCGCGCGAGAAGCCGGCGCGGAACCAGGTGGTGAGCTGCGACGGCGCGGTGTCGAACAGGTAGTCGCCACCGCGGGTGACGCGCTCGCCGGTGGCGTTCGGGTCCTCGCGGCCGTCGTCGGCCGCGTAGGGATAGGGGCGATCGAGCGTGTGGGTCCATTCCGCGAGGTTGCCGGCGAGGTCGTGGACGCCCTCGGGGGTCGCGCCCTGGGGGTGCGTGCCGACCGCAGCGGTCTCGCCGCGGCGGCGGTCGTGGACGGCGCGCTCGGGGGTCACCGGTGCGTCGCCCCACGGGTACTTGCGCCCTGCCCGGCCGCGGGCGGCCGCCTCCCACTCGGCCTCGGTCGGCAGGCGGCGGCCGAGCCATTGGCAGTAGGCCCGCGCGCCGTACCAGGTGACCTCGGTGACCGGGTGTTTTGCATAGCCCTCTGCGGGCACGAATCGCCCGTCGTGCAGCGCGATGCGCGCGTCCGGATCGGCGAGGCCGACGAGCGCGGGTTTGCGGCCCGGGACGCTCTCGTGGGACTCGCCCTCGAGCAGGCGCGGGGCGAGCGCGCCGGCCAGATGCGCGGCCTCGACCCGCCCGGCCGGGGCGTCGGCGGTGACGCGCAGCGCGTCGAGCTGGTCGAGGTAGCGCGCGAAGGCGGCGTTGGTGACCTCGGTGCGCGCGATGCGGAACGCGTCGAGCTCGACCGTATGCGCCGGCTGCGCCGACGGGCGCGCCTGCTCGCTGCCGACGGGGTATTCGCCGGCGGGGATGGCGACGAGTTCGCCCGCGCGGTCGTCGGCGAACGCGGCCGTGGCCACGAGGAGGCCGAGGAGCGTCACGGCGGCGCGGGTGCGGGTCAGGCCTTCGAGGGGGGTCGCGCGGGGCATGGTGTTTTCGCTGGCGGTTGGCAGTGCCCTGGTCTTCATTGGCGCGGGGTAATGGTCCCGGATGGCCGGGTTCCGCCGGCATCCGGCTTCGCCGGAAACCGGCCTACGGGTGCCTGCGGTTCCGGCGGCATTCGGCTCCGCCGTGGACCGGTGTACGGGACGACCGCAGTCTGCGCGCGATGGCGTGGTTCGTCCACGCTCGGGCGGCGCTACGCGACGATCGAGGGGAACCACCCGGCGAGCACACCGGCGACGATCGGCAGCGGGGTGCACAGCGCGAGGCGCCAGGCGGTGAAGCGCCCGCCCAGCAGCGGGATCTCGTAGACCAGGGTGCGCATGACCGCGATCAGCGCCCAGGCGGTGATGAGCGCGACCAGGGCCTCGGCGCCCGCGCCCGCATCGCGCAGGGCGATGGCCAGCGGGAAGGCGAGCATGGGCCCGCCGGGCAGGATCGCACCGATGGCCGAGGCGATGACCACGCCCGGCAGCCCGGCGCCCGCGCCGATCCAGCCCGAGACCAGGTCGGACGGCAGCAGGCGGCCGAGGCACTGCGCGGCGACCAGCGCGAACGGCAGGCGCGGGGCGATGCTCTCGAGGTTCGCGAGTGCGCTGGCACGGGCCTCGGCGTGGGCATCGGCGCGCTTGCGCCGGGCGACGAGCGCCAGGGCGGCGACGACGACCGCGACGACGACGAACGAGGCGGCGAAGCTCATCGGCCCAGCCGGCGGGCGGCGACGCCCGCCATCAGGCCGGCGATGATCGGCAGCGGCAGGCAGGCCGCCAGGCGCAGGCCGACGAAATCGAGGCCGAGGAACGGCAGCTCCCAGACGACGATGCGCTGCACACCGAGCGTGGCCCAGGCGGTGACGTAGACCACGCTGACGGCGAAGCCGGCACCGGCCTGGCGCATGCCGAGCAGGATCGGGAACACGGCGAAGGGGCCCGCCGGCGTGACGATGCCGCCGAGCATGGCGAGCGCGTAACCGCGCGGGCCGCTGTCGGGGCCGAGCCAGCGCGCGATCTTGTCGTGCGGCAGCAGCGCGCGGACGTAGCCGCCGAGCAGCAGCGCCGCGCCGATGACCGGGGCGACGAACAGCAGCAGGCGGGCGGCATCCGTGACCGCCGCGATGACCGCGCCGCCGCCGTCGCGCCAGGCCAGGCCCGCCGCCGAGGCGATCGCGAGGATGATGAAGAAGGTGGTGGTGCGGGTGACCCGGAGGCGCGGCTCGTCGGCGTGCGGGTCGTGGGCGTCGCCGGTGGCCATGCGGGCGGGATCTCGGTCGCGGCGGGGCCCCGCATGGTACCCGAAACGGGGCAGCGACCCGATGGGTGGCGGGCGCGGGGTGGCGGGCGCGCCGGACCGTCGCTGGCAGGCGTGCGCGCGTTCGCGCGGGCTCCGCAGG
>CAZVFN010000143.1:0-6890 GCA_964626335.1 uncultured Ectothiorhodospiraceae bacterium | reverse complement strand
CCCTGATTCCGAAGACAAGAAGCCGATTACGGCCCGCAATTTCGGTTACTGTCCCTGAATTCCCACCGAGATCCCAGTCGTGCGTGCGGCGGCCCGGTGCTTGCCCGTGAATCCCTTCGAAAACCACGTGGCGCGCCATGGCGCCGGTGATCATCCACGAGACATCCGCATGGAATGCCGCGTACGCGACCGCCTCGAGGATCCGCAGCGACAACGGATCAACGTCGGTCGTGTACTCAGGCAACGAACTGCTCCCGGAACTCGTGGGCGACCTCGCGTGCGCGATCGGCGGCACTGGCGAGCAGGTCCGCGTAGACGAGCAGCGGGGGCACGATCGGCCCGGGGTCCGGTGCCTGCTCGAAGTGCCAGAAAGCATCCAGAACCTCCAGGTTCCCCGCCTCATCCCGGATCGGCCGGATGTCCGCTGCCAACCCGTCGAAATCCCCCGAGCCGTACAACGTCACCTCGCCGGGCTCGAGAATGCCGGTCATCCAGGCGGCGGCCGCCTCGGCGCCGAGCCGGAACCCGAACCGGCGAGGATCCGTAGCCCGCCACCAATCCACCCGGTCGACCCGATAGCGCCGGGCCTCGAGGCGTGGCCGCAACTCGCGCGGGAACACCCGTGCCCATTCCTGCTGCAGGCCGGCCCGGTTCTCCCAGTGCCGCTTCCGACCGCGCTGACGGAGGTAACCGAGGCGCTCGAGGTCGCGCATGACGCCCGTCACCGTCCCCAGCGCCACGCCCGCGTCGTGCGCCAGCTCGCGGTACGAGGCATCGAGGCCGTCGGCTCGACACAGCAATGCGAACACGACTCGGAGCCCCTTCGGCCGGAATGCCTGCGCCCCGGCGACGGCACGCTGCCGCCCGGCGGTATCCCGGCCGCACACGTACACGAAGGTCGACGACGTACGCACGAACACGTTGCCGGCCCGGTCCAGGAATGGCACGTCGCGGTCACGCAATGCCTCGGCCGCGCGAGGGGTAACCCGATCCGCCAACAGCAAATCGCCACGCTCGTAGCCGGCGAGTGTCCGATCGACATCGCGCGGCACGACCACGCCCGCCCGCCGAACGCGCAGGGGGCCCGCCTCGCCGAGCCGCACGACCGTCCCGTCACCTTCCGCCCGCTGCACCGCTTCCAGGCCAGTCACCTGCTGGAAGGTCCGCAACGCCGTTGCCACTGCTTCGTCCTGCTCCATTGTCGCCCCGTCTCCGCATTCCCTGGCAATAAACGTACACTCATGTTGAACGTTCAGCAATAATGAACGGCCTTCTCGCACGCTTGCCCGCGCCGATTCGCCCGCACAGCCTCCCGCACCGCCCGGAAACCTTCAGGGAGCATCTCGTCCGGATTCCTGCTCGCGCGGATGTCGACCAGGAGCCGCTGGATCTCGTCGAGGCGCTCCGGGGAACGATCCAGGCCTTGAGCAGGCACTCGAGCAGCGGCGTGTCCTCGCCACCGGCCACCCAGTCGGCGGCCGCCCCCTCTCCCCGACCCCGTCGCGCAGACCACGCCGGAGGTCCGGATCGCCTCGAGCGGCTTCGGCACGATCCCGTCGATGGCGGTCAGATCGTCGAGACACTCCAACGGACGCCGCTCCATGATCAATCGCAACCGCTCGCGGTCGACATGGGGGATCGCCTCCAGCGTCGCGAGATCCGCGCCGTTGACGTCGATCCCCGGCCCATAGACAAAGCGAAACACCGCCTCGGATGAATTTTTACTCCGACCCCGAACTACAATAGACGCAGCGCCTCGCACCATTCGTCAGGGTCCAAGCGGTGGCAGTCGCGTTCTTCGTAAAGCGGGCTGGCATTGAAGGCGATGGTGTCACCGTTGACCCGGACCCATTCCAGGCGCGCGCTGCGGTCGTCGCTGTAGCCCACGGAGAGGCCCGCGCCCCGCTCTTCCTCCGCCCGCAGCGGCTCGTAGGCGGGGGTCCGCAGGATGAGGAGGTCGTTTTCCTGATCGTGGATCTCGCGCGCGCAGGACAACGAGACGATCAGCTCGGGCGGGTTGTCTTCGACCGTGATGAATCGGCACTCGACCATGGTCCGCCCCCGCGAAACGCGGGGCCTGCACGCCCCCGGGGAAACGCGTGGATGGGCTCCGTGATCCTGCTCGGAACCAACGCCTGGAGCGGCTCAGAATCCGCGCGCTTTCAGGAATGCATTGATTTCCTCGATGTCGATCCACTCCGGATCGAAACCCTCGGCGACCCATTCCGCCATTTCCCGGTGATCCGGGTGGCTTTCGTCCCGGTAGACGGCGAGGAAGTCCTCGTAGCCCGGGACACCGCCCACATCCTCTGGCGGGCAGGCGCGCTCGCCGGCGAGACATCGCGGTACGGCTTCCTTGCCCCCGCCATCGCGGACAGCCTCCACCATGACCTGATGCTCCCAGCCATCGCCAAAATCGTATTCGTAACGGACCGCGTCCCCCTCGCATTGCAGGATGGAATCGATCCGCACGCCTTCCTCGGAAGCCGTGTCGTCGCCGAAGTCGGGGTCGGGCACGCCATACACGCCGTTTGCGGTCACGAACATGTGCAGGTGCGAATCCGTCCAGCCCATCACGTCCTGAAGCACGTCGTGCAGGTGCGCCAGATCGGCAGCGCCGTCCACGACAAAGCGCCGCCAGATCGGGGGCTCAAGATCACACAGGGTTACCCTGAGTTGCAGAACCTTTGCCGATTTCGAACACATCGCGAATCACTCCATTCCAGGTTCAACAGATCACCATACTTACACAACCCGAGGCGTCGCACCGTTCACCACGAAGCCTGATGCGACCCCGGCGTTTTGGCCAGAAGGCTGGCGCCTCCCTTGCACAATCGCCGCAGGAAAACACCACCTGCAGCGCCCGCGCCTTTTCCCGTGTGCGGCCTTTCCCAAGCGCGCCCGGTCATTTGACAAGGCGCGACCTGTCCACCTTCCCGATCGGGTCGACGACGACCGGCCCCTCGTTTCGCTAAAAGGGGCGCTCGACCGGCTTGTTTCAGTCCACGCCCAGTGTGAAAAGTTCATGCAGTTGCTGGTCGTTGAGCTGGCCGATCCATTGCTCGCCCGTACCGACGCTCATGTCGGCGAGGCCACGCTTGGCCTGGATCATGTCGTTGATGCGCTCTTCGAAGGTGTTGCGCGTGAGCAGGCGGTGGACCTGCACGGCGCGGGTCTGGCCGATGCGGTAGGCGCGGTCCGTGGCCTGGTTCTCGACGGCCGGGTTCCACCACAGGTCGTAGTGGATCACCTGCGAGGCAGCGGTGAGGTTGAGCCCGGTGCCGCCGGCCTTGAGCGAGAGCAGCAGCACCCGCTCGGAGGGGTGTTCCTGGAAGCGGCTGACCATGGCGTCGCGCCGCTTGCGGGCGATGCCGCCGTGCAGGAAGGCGGGCTCGGTGCCGAAGTGCTCGCCGATCCACCGGCGCAGGATGTCGCCCATCTCGCGGAACTGGGTGAACACCAGCACCTTTTCGTGCTGGCGGTGGGCGGCATCGAGCAGTTCGAGCAGGCGCCGGGCCTTGCCGGAGGCGTCGATCGCGGCCTGCGTCTGCTTGAGGTACTGGGCCGGGTGATTGCAGACCTGTTTGAGCGCCAGGATCATCTGCAGCACGAGACCCTGGCGCTGGAAGGTGTCCGAGGTGCCCTCGATGACCTGCATCGCCTCGCGGACCACGGTCTCGTAGACGGCGGTCTGTTCGGCCGTGAGCTCGCAGTACTGGTCCTGGGTGATCTTGTCGGGCAGGTCGCTGATGATGCGCTTGTCCGATTTGAGGCGGCGCATGATGAAGGGGGCGGTCACGCGGCGGAAGCGCTCGGCGACCCGCTCGTCACCATGGACCTGGATGGGCTTGCCGAACTGGTCCTCGAAGCGTTTGGCCGGGCCGAGGTAGCCGCGATTGACCAGGTCCATCACGCTCCAGTATTCCAGCAGACGGTTCTCCACGGGGGTACCGCTCATGGCGATGGCGGCACCGGCCGGGATGGATTTGACGGCGCGGGTCTGCTGCGCGTCCGGGTTCTTGATGTTCTGCGATTCGTCGACGACCAGCAGGCGCCATTCCAGCTTCCGGATCCGGGCGGCGTCGCTGCGGGCGACGCCGTAGCTGGTGAGCAGGATATCCGGGCGTGCCTTGCGGGCGAGCCGGCGCTTGGGGCCATGGAAGATGGCGACGCCGAGCCCGGGGGCGAAGCGCTCCAGCTCGCGCTGCCAGTTGGTCAGCAGCGAGGTCGGCACGATAATCAGTGCCTTGCCGGCCTCCAGCTCGCCGTCTTCCTTCAGCCGGGCGATGGCGGCGATGACCTGCAGCGTCTTGCCCAGGCCCATGTCGTCGGCAATGATGCTGCCGAGACCGGCCCGGGCGTTGCGGCAGAGCCATTCGAAACCGCGACGCTGGTAGGGGCGGAGCCGAGCCTGCAGGGTCTCGGGCAGGGCCACCTCGGGCGCTTCGGTCAGACTGCGGATGTGGGCCCTCGCCCGCTCGTCGAGCTGCACCGGCGCGCCCTCGTACTCGCCCGCCAGGGCGATGCGTACGCCCTCGGCGCCCGAGGGAGTCTCCGGGTTCTCCAACTGCTTGCGCAGCCGGTCGATCTCGTCGGGATCCAGAAACACGTATTCGCCACGGAAACGCACCACGCCCCTGGCCGTGTGCACCAGATGCTCGAATTCCTCGGCAGTGACGACCTCGTCGCCGAGGGCGACCCGCCAGTCGAAGTCGAACAGGCGACCCGCGTCGAGCAGACCACTGCTGGCCTGGCTCGCGTGGTCGTCCTTGCCCTGCGCGCGCAGCGACAGGCGCGGGCGCAGCGCGCGTTCCAGGGCCCGGGGCATCAGGATGCGGATGCCGAGCAGGCGCAGAGCCGGGAAGACCGTCTCGAGCAGCTCGGGCATGGCCTCGGGTTCCAGCGTGATCGGGCGCTTGCCGCCGCGGGCGACGTAATCGTTCAGCGGCGGATACGATTCGCCCAGCAGGCCGATGGTCTGCAGGAGGTCGCCGCGTGCGCCCTGCCACTCCGCCTGCGTGAGTACCGTCTTCAGGGGGGTGGGTCGACCACCGCGCGCCTCTGGCCGGCGGTCCTCGGCGCCCACATGCAGATTGAAGCCGGCGTGGTTGCGCCGTTCGGTGATCCGCAGCACAGGCAGATAATCGCGCTCGGCCAGTTGCAGGCGCGACAGCCACAGGTGCATGCGCTCGGCCGTGCCGCCCTCGCCGGGCCGGTCGAAGCGGGCGCGGCCCGCGCCGAACAGCAGCGCGAGCGTCTTGTCCTCGCCCTGCCGCGCCGGCAGATCGGCCCACTGGCGGATCGCGTGGTCGATGAACAGCCCGCACGCGGCGATGGCCTGGGCCATGGGCGGCAGTTGCCGGTAGCCGCGCCCCTGGCGCAGGCGCAACAGATCCGCCGGCAGCCCCTGGGCCAGTTGCTGCAGCACGGACTGGACCTCGGGGTCGAGCGCCGCCGGCAGCCAGACGGCCCCGGTCTCTCCCCGCGCCCTCTTGAACAGACGCGGGACAACGGCACCGGCGGCGAGCAGGTGCAATGCGGCCATGCGCACGCCGTACCAGGCACCGACCGCCGCGTCGTAGTCGCCCAGATCGTCGCCGCGCAACTCACCCAGCGTGGCCGACAGCTCCGCCAGTCCGTTGCAGTCCCGCGCGCCATGGACCTTGACGCCCAGCGCCTTGTCGAGCACGAGCCTTGGCGCGGCGTCGGGCGCCAGCGCCAGCGTCTCGCCCGGCTCGTGGGCCGCATCGCCGGTCAATTGCCCGAGGTCCGAACGGGCCCGGCGCATGATCCGGCCGATCTGCGTCTTCCAGGCCTGGCGCACCCGTGCCGCGGCTTCAAGGCCGGGATCGTCCGGCAGCGCCTGCAGCAGGGCATCGCGCAACGGGCGCAGGTGGGCATAGTCGATGTGGCGCAGGCGGGCCCCGTTCGCCTCCGGTGGCGGCTCATCGAGGGTCACGGGCGCCCGGGCCAGCAGGTGGTGCGGGTCGGGCAATCCCGCCTCGGCGGTGGCGGCCAGATGCAGACCGCGTTGCTCGAGCTCGCCGATCAGGTCCACGCCGCGCAGGCGGAAGACCTGGAACGGGTCCGCGTCGATCTCGCGCGCGAGCAGGTAGATCACCGCGGCCAGATGTTTGCAGGGGATCGCCCCGTCCGGGCAGGAGCAGTGCATGTCCAGATCCCGCCAGGAGGCGGGGAACAGGGCGATCCCCCGGGCATCGGCGCGCTCCTGCACAGCGGGGTCCAGGCTGTGATTGAGCAACCGGCCGATCAGGACCGGGTCGGCGGCCAGATCATCCAGCAGCCGCGCCAGCTTGCGCCGCGGCAGGCGAGGCAGGCTGACCTGCACCTGGTACGGGCGGGCGCGACTGCCCTTGACCTGCGCGGTGGCGGTGGCGTTGTCCAGGCTGAGCGAGCGCACCGAACCGTTGTTCGCGTAGCGCCGCCCCCGCGGCAGGCGGTTGTTCCAGTCCACCGCCTGCAACGCCTGCAGCCAATGCGCTCCCCACCAGGTTTGCCCGAACCCGCGTTGCGCCATGTCCCCAGCACCCTCCGGGAAAACCGCGATCGTATCTTTGTGGGAACGAGTCTGTCTGCGCATGCCTCGAGCCTCGAAACCGGCACAGACCAGCCGCCGCGATGAGGCAGGCGGCGTTCCACTCCCTTGAGCAACCACAGCCGCTGAATCGGTTTTCGCCGGTCTCTGGCGAGACCGATGAACCGCCAACCCGCCCGATCCCGGGAAAGGAGCCAGCGCATGGACCCGGCCGCAGTCAGCAACCGCCCGCGCGCCGTAATATCCGGGGCCGAAGTAACATTCCCGCACCCGCCTTCGTAGCCTGATTGGGATGGCCTCCTCCCTCCTTCCATTCGGCATCGATGTGCCAAGG
>CAZVFN010000142.1:0-6964 GCA_964626335.1 uncultured Ectothiorhodospiraceae bacterium | reverse complement strand
CGGCGCGGGCAGGCCGGCGCCGGCACAACGGCACATGAACCTGAACGTGGCCGAGCAGGTGGCCGCCTACACCGCCCTGCATCCCGGCGCGGAGGGGGCACCGCCCGCGGGCGCCGACGCGCCCCCGCCGGGTCCGGCCGAGGCGGCGTCGGGCGAGGCGGATGCGCCTTCCGAGGTGCCGCCGCTCGGCTTCGCGCGCGCCCAGATCCGCGACGTCTACATCGTCGCCGAGAATGCCGAGGGGCTCGTGCTGGTCGACATGCACGCCGCCCACGAGCGGGTCACCTACGAGCGCCTCAAGCAGGGCCACGCCGCCGGCCGCGTCCGCGGCCAGCCACTGCTCGTGCCCCTCGCCATGGCCGTTGGTCACGGCGAGGCCGACGCGGCCGAACGCCACGCCGACGACTTCCGCGCGCTCGGCTTCGAGATCGACCGGGCGGGGCCCGAGCGCATCACCGTGCGCGCGGTGCCGACGCTGCTCGCCGACGGCGACGTCGAGGCGCTGGTGCACGATGTGCTGGCCGACCTGCAGTCGCTCGGCCGCAGCGACCGCCTGCAGACGGCGATCAATGCCGTGCTGTCGACCATGGCGTGCCACGGCTCGGTGCGCGCGGGCCGCGCGCTGACCCGCACGGAGATGGACGGGCTGCTGCGGGCGATGGAGCGCACCGAGCGCGCGGACCAGTGCAACCACGGCCGCCCGACCTGGGTTCAGCTCGCCATGCACGACCTGGACAAGCTCTTCCTGCGCGGGCGATGACCACCGCCGATCGGCCGCCGGCCATCTTCCTGATGGGGCCGACCGCAGCGGGCAAGAGCGGGATCGCGCTGCGCCTCGCCGAGTGCCTGCCGCTGGAGATCATCAGCGTCGATTCGGCGCTGGTCTACCGCGGCATGGACATCGGGACCGCCAAGCCGGATGCCGCCGAGCGCGCCCGCGTGCCGCATCACCTGATCGACATCGCCGATCCGGAGGAGATCTACTCGGCGGGTCGCTTCCGCGACGACGCCGTCGGAGCCATCGAGGCCATCCGGGCCCGCGGGCGCGTGCCGCTGCTCACCGGCGGCACGATGCTCTACTTCCGGGCCCTGGCCGAGGGGCTCGGGCCGCTGCCGCGGGCGGACGCCGCCGTGCGCGCCGAACTCGAACGCGAGTGGCAGCAGGCGGGGCTGGGGGCGCTGCACGCGGAGCTGGCGCGGGTCGATCCCGAGGCCGGGGCCCGCATCCATCGCAACGACCCGCAGCGCATCCAGCGCGCGCTCGAGGTCTACCGGATCACCGGCCGCCCGATCAGCACCTTCCTGCGCGAACATGCCGCCGAGCCGCTGAACGCGTGCGTGCTCCGCATCGCCCTCGCGCCGGCCGAGCGCGAGCGCCTGCATGCGCGCATCGCCGCGCGCTTCGATGCCATGCTCGAGGCGGGCCTCGTCGACGAGGTCCGCGCGCTGCGCGCGCGCCCGGGCCTGCACGGCGACCTGCCGTCGATGGCCGCGGTGGGTTACCGCCAGGCCTGGCAATACCTCGACGGCGAGCTCGACGCCGCTGGGCTGCGCGAGCGCGGCATCGTCGCGACCCGCCAGCTCGCCAAGCGCCAGCTCACCTGGCTGCGCGGCGCGCCCGGGGTCGAGTGGTACACCAGCGAACCCGATCCGTTCGCGGCCGTCCGCGAGCGGGTGCACGAATTCCTGGCGGTCGCCACCGAACCGTGAGCCGCGGTCGTCGGGCGTCGGCGGTCGCGGCGGTGTTGCCGCGCTCGAGCTCTGCCCCGCCCGGGGCCGGGACGCGTCCTGACCGGGAGGGAGTAACGCAACGCCGCGGGGGGCCGGGATGCAGGCGCTGGCGCCGGCGCGCGCTCAGCGGTCGCGGCCGCAGTTCCAGCAGCTCTCGAACGCGGGCTCGTTGACCTCCTGGCAGCACCGGCAGGTCCACTGGCTGCCCGTGGGGTCGGCGCGCTCGAATCGCGCGATGAGGTCGCGGGCCCGCGCGTAGAGGTCGGCGTCGTCGATCCACACCGTCGGTCGCGTGTCCATCGGCAGCTCGCCGATGGCCCCGGTCAGCATCGTGCCGTGCACGCTGGCGGCGATGCCGTGCTGGTCGAGATGATCGCGGATGAGCTGGGCGTCGAAGACGTTTTCGGCGCTGTAGACGCGTTTCAATTCACGCCGCCTCCTCGTCGAGGGCATAGGGCAGCGCATGGCGGTCGAGGCCGAGCGCGGCGTCGTCGCCGAGCACGAGCGGATCCTCGGCGTCGATGCGGACCACGGCGAGGATCATCGCACCGCCGTCCGGGTGCAGTGCCGCATCGACGACCTCGCCGACCTGCGCGTCGCCGGAGCGAACGGCGGTGCCCGGCGCGGGGGCAAGGCCCGCGCCCGGCGCGTGCAGCAACTGCATGCGCCGCTTGATGCGCCCGAGGTAGTGGGTGCGCGCGATGACCTCCTGCCCCGGGTAGCAGCCCTTGCCGAAATCGATCGCGCCGAGGCGGTCGAGGTTGAGCATCTGCGCAACGAAGCGACCGGCGGTTGCGTCGCGCACCGTCGGGATCCCGGCCTCGACGTCGAGCAGTCGCCACGCCTCCGGGGCGCCCGGCGTCGCGTGGTCCGCGAGCGCCTCCCAGGCGGGGCGTACGGCGCCCGGCGCGCCGAAGAACAGCCAGCGCGGGCGCGGCCCGGCCAGGCGCACCGCGTGCAGGCCCGCGCTCGATGTCGTCGCATGACCGGGCTGCTCGGGCAGCGCCCCGGTCACCGTGTGCAGCGCGACGGCCGCACTCTGGCCCGCCGCGCCGAAGCGGGCGATGTCGGCGGAGACATCGGTGATCGTCACGTCGGCGCGCAGGACGTACTTCTGCAGCTGCTGGCGCACGGGTTCGAGGCGCTCCGGCGGCAACTCGAGCAGCAGGCGCTGGGGCTCGGCGTGCAGCCGGCCGACCATGAGGAGGCGACCCCGCGCGTCCGACAAGGATGTCAGTCCGCACTCACCGGGCGCCATGCCGAGCACATCGGTGCTCAGCTGGCGGTGCAGGAAATCGGCGGCGTCCGCGCCCGCGAAGGCCAGCAACCCGCGGTCGTCGAGTACGCATCGCAGGCTGCCGTCGAGGGCGGCGCGACGGGTCGTCGGCGTGTCTGCGGCCGCCGGGGGCCCGTCGGCGGGCAGGGCGGCGCGGTCGTTCGCGGACATCGGGATCTCCGTGTTCGAGTCGGTGGCCGGCCGCAAGCAGCCGGCTCGCCACGATGGGGCCGGCGCGGGGTTGCGACAAGGCGGGAAAGCGACTTGTTTACCGCAACCGGATTATAGCGGGCTTTCGGGCGGCTCGACGAATGCCCGATTCGAAGTGCATATTGTAGTGATAACTCCTATTTATAGATGAATTGGAAGGCATTCGTTCTTTTGCGGAGTGCCTCTGCCGCGCAGTGTTTTGACAAGCGGCGGGCCACGGTCAACAATGCGCGCTCATATGCGTCGGGGCCATTGCGCGATGACCGAGAATCAGGGCATTTCCACATGCGAGGGCAACCGCGAGCGCCGGGGCCGCTCGGATGATGCGACGGCGACGGCGGAGGCGGCGCCACCTGCCGACAGCGCCGACGCCGGGACCGAAGCCGAAGAGACCGAAGCCGAAGAGACCGAAGCCCCCGGCACCGAAACCCCCGAGATCGGGGGGCCGAAGGGCCCTGAACCGACCCGGTACGGGGACTGGGAGCGCAAGGGGCGCTGCACCGACTTCTGATCCAATGCCCGGCGGGCGCCGGCGGGATCTCCGCGGGGCGCCGAATCCAGCGCGAACAATGGGGAGCTGAACATGGCCGGACGTGGCCGCCCGATGTCACCGCATGTGCAGGTCTACCGCCTGCCGCTCAACGCCATCCTTTCCATCTCGCACCGGATCACCGGGATCGTACTGGCCCTCGGCGCGGTGCTGGTCGTGGCCCTGCTCATCGCGGCCGCCGCCGGCTCGCAGGCCTATGGCGCGATGTATGCCCTCGCCGCCCACTGGCTCGGCCAGATCGTGCTGGTCGGCTTCACGCTCGCGCTGTATTTCCATTTGTGCGCCGGCGTGCGCCACCTGTTCTGGGACGCGGGCTACGGCTACGAGCTGACAACCGCGCGGCGCTCGTCCTACGCGATTCTGGTCGCCGCGGTACTGCTCACCGCGGTGACCTGGGCGCTCGCCTTTGCCGCCAACGGGGGATGAACCGATGAGCCTGCGCTCCCCGCTCGCCAACGCCCGCGGCCTCGGCTCCGCCAAGGAAGGGGTCGACCACTGGTGGAAACAGCGCCTGACCGCGATCGCGCTCGTGCCGCTGTTCCTGTGGCTCGGCTTCGCGATCGCCCTGATCGGCACGGCCGACTACTACACGGTCGTCGCCTGGCTCGGCTACCCGGTGAACGCGGTGCTCATGACCCTCGTCCTCGCCGTGGGCTTCTGGCACGGTGCCCTCGGGCTGCAGGTCGTGATCGAGGACTACGTCGCCACCGCGTGGAAGAAGCTGACGTTGCTGCTGCTGGTGCAATTCGCCGCCGTTCTCCTTGCCCTTGCGGGCATCTTCGCCGTCCTTCGCATCGCCCTGGGAGCCTGATCGCATGACCGCGGACTACACGATCGTCGATCACACCTACGACGTGGTCGTCGTGGGCGCCGGGGGCGCCGGCTTGCGCGCGACCCTCGGCATGGCCGAGAAGGGCCTGAGCACGGCCTGCGTGACCAAGGTCTTCCCGACGCGCAGCCACACGGTCGCCGCGCAGGGCGGCATGTCGGCCGCGCTCGGCAACATGGGGGACGACAGCTGGCAGTGGCACATGTACGACACGATCAAGGGCTCGGACTGGCTGGGTGACCAGGATGCGATCGAGTACATGTGTCGCGAGGCCGTGCCGTCCGTGATCGAGCTCGAGCACTCGGGGGTGCCGTTTTCGCGCACCGAAGAGGGCACCATCTATCAGCGCCCGTTCGGCGGCATGACCACGCACTTCGGCAAGGGCACGGCGCAGCGCACCTGTGCCGCGGCGGACAAGACCGGCCACGCCATCCTGCATACGCTCTACCAGCGGTCGCTGGCGGAGAAGGCGGAGTTCTTCATCGAGTTCTTCGCCCTCGACCTGATCATGGAGGATGGCGAGTGCCGCGGCATCGTCGCCTGGGAGCTGTCGACGGGCACGCTGCACCGCTTCCGCGCCCAGCAGGTCGTGCTCGCGACCGGTGGCTACGGGCGTGCGTACTTCTCGTGCACGTCCGCTCACACCTGCACCGGCGACGGCAACGGCATGGTGCTGCGGGCCGGTCTTCCGCTGCAGGACATGGAGTTCGTCCAGTTCCACCCGACCGGGATCTACGGCGCCGGCTGCCTGATCACCGAGGGCTGCCGGGGCGAGGGCGGCTACCTGACCAATTCCGACGGCGAGCGCTTCATGGAGCGCTACGCACCCAACGCCAAGGACCTGGCCTCGCGCGACGTCGTCAGCCGCGCGATGACGATCGAGATCCGCGAGGGTCGGGGGATCGGCGCCAATGCCGACCACATCCACCTGAACCTGCAGCACCTCGGGCCCGAGGTCATCCAGGAGCGCCTGCCGGGGATCGCCGAGTCCGCGCGCATCTTCGCCGGGGTCGACGTGACGAAGGAGCCGATCCCGGTGATCCCCACCGTCCACTACAACATGGGCGGCATCCAGACGAACTACCGCGGCGAGGTCGTCACGCTCAGGGACGGCGACCCGGACGCCGTGGTGCCCGGCCTCATGGCGATCGGCGAGGCCGCGTGCGTATCCGTGCACGGTGCCAACCGGCTTGGCTCCAACTCGCTGCTCGACATCGTCGTCTTCGGGCGCGCGGCGGCGATCCGCGCCGCCGAGCTGGTCGAGCCGGGGGCGCCGCAGCGGCCCTTCAGGGACGGCTCCAGCGACTGGATCATCGAGCGCTTCGATCGCCTGCGCAACGCCGACGGCAGCAACTCGACGGCCCAGCTGCGCGACCGGATGCAGGCGACGATGCAGTCCAACGCGGCCGTGTTCCGTACCGACGAGCTGCTGTCCGAGGGCAGCGAAAGCATGCGCGCGATCTACCGCGACTTCCATGACGTGCGCGTGTCGGACCGTTCGCTGATCTGGAACACGGATCTCGTCGAGACGCTGGAGCTGGACAACCTGCTTGGCTCCGCCGTGACGACCGCGGACTCGGCACTCAACCGGCGCGAGACGCGCGGCGGCCACGCGCGCGAGGACTATTCGGAGCGCGACGACGACAACTGGATGAAGCACACGCTGTGCTGGCTCGATCCGGGATCGGGCGAGACCACGATCGACTACCGGCCGGTACACATGCACACGCTGACCGACGAGGTCGAGGTCATACCGCCGAAGCAGCGGGTCTATTGACGGCGGGCCGCGGCCGAGACGGCGAAGGGGCGATCACCATGGCGCAGTTCACACTGCCGGCGAACAGCAAGATCGAGATGGGGACGACCTTCTCGGCGGCCACGGACGCCGAGCACGTCCGCCGCTTCCTGGTCTATCGCTGGGATCCCGATTCCGGCGCGAACCCGCGCATCGATACCTTCGAGGTGGATGTCGCGCGCACGGGGCCCATGGTTCTCGACGCGCTCATCCACATCAAGAACGAGATCGACCCGACACTGACTTTCCGTCGCTCCTGCCGCGAAGGGATCTGCGGGTCCTGCTCGATGAACATCAACGGGCGCAACACGCTCGCCTGCATCAGCTCGATCGAGGACTACAAGGGCGATCTCAACATCTATCCGCTGCCCGGCATGACCATCCACAAGGACCTCGTGCCGGACATGACGCATTTCTATGCCCAGCACGCGTCCGTCGAGCCGTGGATCAAGACGCAGTCGCCGACGCCGCCCGACCGCGAGCGGCTGCAGTCCAAGGAGGACCGCGAGGACCTGGACGGGCTCTACGAGTGCATCCTCTGCGCCTGCTGTACCACCAGCTGCCCGAGCTACT
>CAZVFN010000141.1:0-7039 GCA_964626335.1 uncultured Ectothiorhodospiraceae bacterium | reverse complement strand
CTAGCGAATCGCCGCTCAACCACGCGACTCGCTGCGGTACCCGATGTCGTGGTTGATTCCCTCGGCCAGCTCGGCATGGTCACCGCCGTGGAACCGGGGCTCCCCGCCGGCTCGGCGCTGGTCGAAACAGTCGCGCGTGAGCTTCGCCACGGTGCCCGACAGCAGGACGATGGCGACGCGGTTGATGGTCGCCATGAGGCCCATCGACGCGTCGGCCGTGTTGAACACCGTGGCCACGCTCGGGATCGAGCCCCAGATGATCATCAGCAGCACGAGCACGCGCAGCGACATGATGCCCGTCCTGCCGGCGAGGCCGAGGTAGGTCAGCGCGTTCTCCGCGTAGGAGGAGTTGCCGACGATGGAGGTGAAGGCGAAGAACAGGATCGCGATCGCGACGAAATAGCGGCCGCCGGCGCCGATGTGGTCCTCGAGCGCGGCCTGCGTGAGCTTCGTCCCGGTCAGGCCGCTGCCCGCCTCGAACCCCCCGGAGAGGGGGATGATCAGGGCCGTGACCGTGCCCACCACGATGGTGTCGACGAACACCCCCGAGCGCCTCGACGAAGCCCTGCGCCGACGGGTGATGCGGCTGTGGCACCGCGCAGGCCGCGATGTTCGGGGTCGGGCCCATGCCGGCCTCGCTGGAGAACATGCCGCGCTTGACGCCGTTGAGCGGCGCGGCCATCAGTCCCCCGGTCACACCGCCGGCGGCCTCGCTGAAGCCGAATGCGCTCTGCACGATGGTCACCAGCATCCCGGGCACCGCGTCGATGTTCAGCGCGACCACGACCCGGGCCAGCAGCAGGTACGCGCCCGCCATGAACGGCACCACGTAGGCGGCGAAACGCGCGATCTGGGGGATGCCGCCGAAGATGACGATGCGCGCCAGCGCCGCCGGCACGATGCCCGTGGCGACCTTGGGCCCCCCGAACGCGCCTTCGACCGCGCCGGCGACCGAGTTGGACTGCACGGCGTTGGACACGGGGCCGAACGACAGGATCAGGGCGATCGAGAAGAGCGCGGCGGCCCAGTTCGATTTCAGCGCGCGCGCGATGTAGAAGGCGGGCCCGCCGCGGTAATCGCCCGGCGCATTGCGGACCTTGTCGAGCTGCGCGAGCGTGCTCTCGGCGCACGCCGTGGCCATGCCCACCAGCGCGACGAGCCACATCCAGAAGACGGCCCCGGTGCCGCCGAGGTAGAGCGCGACCGCCACGCCCGCGAGGTTGCCGGTGCCACGCGCGAGGCGAGGCTCACGGTCAGTGCCTGGAAGGGCGTGATACCGGAGCGATCCGTCTCCGGGGCGCTGCGGATCACGCGGAACCGCTCGCCGAAGTGGCGGAACTGCACGCAGCCGCGCCGGATGGTGAGGAACACCCCGACGGCGAGCCGGCCGGGGATCAGGATGTCGTCCCAGAAGATCGTGTTCAGGAAGTCGATCACCGCGCTCATGGTGTCGCTCCGCTCGCTCCCCCCCCCCGTGGCGACGGGTGTGGGCAGGCGGGAACAGCAACACCGCTGGCGGCCCCCCCTTACGGCTGGCGCCGGGGCGCGCGCTGGCACCGACATCGCCGGGCGCGCGAGTCGCCGATACGCCGCGGCAAGTTCACTGGTCCACGGGCGGCGTCGGGCGCACCAGGATCTCGTTGACGTCCACGCGCCGGGGCTGCGACACGGCGTACAGCGCCGCGCCCGCGATGTCGCCGGGCTCCATCGCCGTCTCCGGCGGCGCGTCGAAGAACGGCGTGTCGACCATGCCCGGCTCGAGCAGCGTCACCCGGACGCCGGTGCCGCGCAGTTCCTCGCGCAGGTTGTATGCCATGCCGGTCACGGCCCACTTGCTGGCCCCGTACATCGACCCCGCAATGGTGCCGCGCCCGGCGGCCGAGCCCATCAGCAGCACGTGCCCGCGGCTCGTCTTCACCGCCGGGAGGGCGTGACGCAGCGTGAGGCCGACGCCGTAGACATTGGTCAGGATCATGTCGTGCCACACCACCGGGTCGGCGCCGGCAAAACCGCCCGGCGAACCCCCGCGCCCGGCATTGGCGAAGACGACGTCGATGCGCCCGAACGCCTCGAGTGCGGCCTCGGCCATGGCGCGCTGGGCCGCGTCGTCGGTGACATCACAGGTGACCGGCAGGGCGCGTGTCTCGCCGCCGAGCTCGTCGACGAGCGACTGCAGCTTGTCGCGCGAGCGCGCGGCCAGCACCAGGCGGTAGCCCGCGGCCGCGGCCTGCCGCGCGGTCTCCGCGCCGATGCCGCTGGATGCGCCGGTGATCAGGAATACGGGATCGCTCATCTCCACTCCGGTTTTGCAGGACGGTGTTGCGCCGCGGCGCGCTTGCCCCGCGGGCGCAAGCGCGCACGCGCGCACAGCATAGCGCTTCGATGGAGCGCTGACTGCGCCGATGTTCGCGCTCCGCTCCTGCTACCATTGCGGGCACGCGCCGTTTCGGGGCGCGGGCGCCCACGAGGAGGCAGCATGCTCGAGCTGATCGCCGGAATCGTCCTGTTCTTCGGTATCCATTCCGTGGCGATCGTGGCGCCGGGCTGGCGCGACGGCATGGTGCGTCGCCTGGGTCCGGTCCCGTGGAAGGCGATCTACGCGCTGGTGGCGCTGGTCGGGATCGTCCTGTTGATCCACGGTTACGGCAGCGTGCGCTGGAGCGCGACGATCCTGTACGTCCCGCCCGACTGGATGCGCCACCTCGGGACGCTGCTACTGCTGCCCGTGTTTCCGCTGCTGCTGGCGACCTATCTGCCCGGCCGCATCCGCACGACGCTGAAGCACCCGATGCTGGTGGCGGTGAAGCTCTGGGCCATTTCGCACCTGTTGATGAACGGCCGCACGGTCGATGTGCTGCTGTTCGGCGTGTTCCTCGCCTGGGCCGTGGTCGACCGGATCTCGCTCAAGCGCCGGCCGGCCGGTCCGGCACGCGCGCCGACGCTGCCGGCCACGCCGGTCAATGACGTCGTCGCGGTCGTGGGCGGCCTCGCCATCTACGTCGTGTTCGCACTCTGGTTGCACACCTGGCTGATCGGGGTGCCGGCGGTGGGGTGACGCCCGCGCCGAGGCCGCCGCCCGGGCGGGCCGCGTACGGCCGGGCGACGCGGTCGGGAAAATCGTGCGTTCTGCCCGCGAGACCCCTTTTGACGGCGTCGCATGGCCCCCATAATAGAACGGCCGGCGGGCACCGCCGCCGGCTTTCCGCACCAGCTGAGAACCTGAAAGCAACCCGGAGGTGAGCGCAATGATCGTGAATCCCATCGGGTTTGCCGGCGGGTCGTATCGGCCGGTGCGGGGCTGAGCTGCCGGGGCCTGCGGGCCCACGTCGCCGAGCAGCCGAGGCGATGTCGTAGCGTCAGGCCGGCAGTGCCGACACGCGAAGCCGTCGATACCCTCGGTCAGACGGTGCGCGAGTGCATGCGTACCCCGTGACCGCCGATACGCCCGGGGCGAACCGGACGTAGCCCGGGGCCATCCAAGCAGGGATGGCCCCTTCGGGTCGGTCGATATCGAGCGTTGCCACTCCCAGCGGCAACGCACGACCGCCGCGAACCCGCGCTCGTGTACGGGCGCAGTCGCGCAGTTCCGCGAGCAGGCCTGCCTTCTTCATTCTGTCCGCCGGGTAGTGATCCGCCTCCGAACCCGCGTGTCGGGCGATCCGCTCGATGATCCGGTCGCGTTGGTCCCGGGCCACCGGACGTGACGCCATCCGGACCCAGCGTCGAGGGTCCGCGGGGCGGCCCTTCATCCCCGGGCCGGAGGCCGCGGCCGGCGGGACGCCACGATGGCGGCGATGCCGTTGCCCGGATGGTCGCGGGCCGCTGCGTGGCCGCTGTCCCTGGCGGCGAGTCGCCCCGGAGCACGATCCGGCCGCAGTGGCCGCGACGCGCCGGGCGGTCCAGATTGCCCTGCAGGGCACCGCGACCCGAGCGTCCCGGGACCCGATTCCATCGCCGAGGCGACACCGCGGGGTGCCCGCTGAATCATCCCTGCACCGAGGGCCCGATCCTCGACATCGACCGCCGCCGCCTGCTCCGCCGGCACGCGAGCGCCCGGGCCATGGGCCGAGTCGCGGCCCTGGGCGGCGGCGGTCACTGCTGCGCGGCAGCGTTCGACCCGTTCCCGCTATTCGACGTGGCGGGCGCGACCTCGAGCGTGGCCGCGTGCAGCTCGTGCACCTCGTCCTCGGTCTCGCGGAACACGCGGACCTGCCACGTGCCGTCGCGTGACAGCTGGACGCGGTTCCATGTCCGGTAACGGATGGCACCGCTGAGCGTGCGCTCGAAGGTGTCCCGGGTGATGCCGTCCTGGTCGACCTGCATGAGGATCTTCGGCGCTGCGTCCCGCGGCACGAGGAACTTCATCCAGAGCACGATCTCACTGCCCTCGGTGAGCGTGGCCGTGTCGATGGCCTGCGTGCAGTCGTGGCGGTTGTCGCCTTCCTCGTGGACATCGCGGCAGACCCGGAACGCCATCAGGACGGGCCGCTGGGCGTCGCTGTAGTAATACTCGATTGTGCGGTTCGCGGCGTCACTGGCCGGCGGTTCGGCCGCCGCGGCGGGTGCCCCCAGGAGCGCGAGCAGCACCGCGAAGGTCGGTTGCAGTCGATACATGGTTGTGTCCTCCCGATCGGAAGCCGAATGCCGCGGTCCGGGCCGGAGCATTCGGCCGCGGTGTCCGGCCCGCGGTCGTCCGCGGGTTGCCGCCCGTCGTCGCCCCGGGGCCGCTCGCGAGAGTCGAGCACGAATGCCGGCACCGGCGCCACCGCCGCGCAGTGGCCCGCGCAGTCCCCGAGCCGTTCGGGCGCGATCGGCTCGCGCCCGGCGCGATCGCGTCGCGACAGTGGTCGACCCGGGCTGCCACGCTGGCCGGTGTCGCCTCGCGGTGGAACTGCAGACGGATCACCCGCCGGCCCCGTGGAACACCGGGTCGGTGCGGACGGGGCCGCACCGGAAGTGGTTCGAGCCCGGCGGCAGGTCGAACGTGTTGCCGTGGCCGCGCCGGGGCGTGCGTGAGCCGCTCGGGCAGCCCGCCGCACGCGTCGCTCGCAGCGTCCGGTTCGGCCTCGGGTGGGGCACCCGCCGATCGCCTTCCCCGGTGCCGGGGACGCGCGGGCCAGCGGCGCGTGCGGTCCCGGGGCGCGGGAGCGGTTCGACCGACCGTAGCGCTGCCCGGCGAGTGCTGGGCCCGCTTGCGCCCTTCAGGGGACGTCCGGGCCCGCGACCGTGCGGCAAGCGGCCACTCGGCGACGCTCGACGCGCGGCCGGTGATCGGCGACGCTGTGCCCCGTGGCCGACGCGCGACGGCCGCGGACGGCGAGCCCCTCGCCGTGGCGGCCACGGGGGACCTGCCACGATACCGGGGGCCCGGCTTTGGACGCCGGCGCGACGGGGGCCGCATGAAACGCACGCAGTCGGTGCCCAGTGCGACACAACGGCGCGGCCCCGGTTTGCTGCTGCTGGCCTGCGCGCTCGTCGGCTGTGCGGGCCCGCCGGAGCCGAACTTCTCGCAGCGGCCCGGTTTCGCGGCCCATTACGCCGCGCACCCCCGGTCCGCCGAGCCGGCGACGGCGCGCGAGCGCGACCTGTTGCGCGCGCACCGACCGCGGCTGTTCGTGGCGGCGGGGGCCGATGGGCCGATCGGCTTCTACCGCGACTACATCGCCCAGGGCCGGTTGAGGGCGCCGGACGGGCGTACCGTCAGCACTGCCGTGACCCGGGCCATGCTCAATCGCTGGCGCGAGCGCCCGGCGGCCGTATTCGAGCACGTCCCCGCCGACGCACCCACCCACCCCACGGCCTTCGGCCGGGTGGATCGGGGTCACCTGCCCGGTATGGGCCGGGTGACGTTCCTGACCTGGCACTTCGTGTTCCGTGAGTCGGGTCTGCCGGCCGACGTCGCCTGGCCGCTCGAGGCGGGTGCGGCGCTGATCGGGGCGCGCGCGGACTGGCACCAGCTCGACCACTACACGGCCGCGACGCTCGCGCTCGACCCGCAGGGACGGCCGTTCGCGCTGATGCTGATGCAGCACAACTACAAGCGCACGTACGTCCTCGGGCGCGATCTCAAGCTGCCGCCCGACGGCCGCCCGCGGATCGCGGCGGCGGTGCGCTCGAACGAGCTCTATCCGGCGGGCGACGGCACGGAGCGGCGCGAGCGCGGCGTGCGCTTCATCGACGCCGAGGGCGCGGTCGAGTGGCTGACGCAGGGCCAGGGCGGTGGCCTGACGGCGTTCCACGATGTCGTCCGCCCCGAGCGGGCCGTCGACTACGGGCTGCGCTTCCTGCCCCACAGCGACGCCTTCTACAGCTTCCAGGGGTACCTCGGCGAACGGCGGCTGTTGCCCGGCCGCGACGGGCCGCCGGGCGCGGACTTCGATACGCTGCCGCCCCTGAAGCCGCTGCCGCGCCAGCTGGTGGCGTTCGCCTGGCGCCCGGGACACCCGGGTGACCTGCGCCGACGCCTGGCGCTGGCGCGTCCGTCGGCGGGCGATGCCCGGTTCCGCGAGCTCGCCGGCGCGTTCGTCACCACGGTGACCGCCGCGCGCAACGGTCGCGCCGCCCACGTGCGGCCCTCCGCGGGCAGCGTTCGCCGAGATGGCGCAGCGCGGGCACGCGCGGGCGCGACCGGGGCGCCGCCCGACTCGTGATCGACGGGCAAACGCGTTAGTCTGCCGCCTCCCGATCGATCCGGTGGCCGCGATGCTCGTGTCCGCGCTCCTGCTGGTGGTTTTCCTGGTGCACCTCATCGCCTTCGCCGTACTGGGCGTGCGGCGGCGCCAGGCCTATTACGTCGCGCTGGTGGTCACGTTCGCGCTGCTCAGTGCGACGATGGTCGTGCGCCTGTTGGCACCCGATCTCGAGCCGGTGGCGGGCATCGGCCTCGACCAGGTGCTGCGCGTCGGTGCCTGGGTCGCGGCCGCGGTGTCGATCACCTGGACCCTGCTGCGGCTGCGGGCCCGCCGGGTCCGAGGGCGCGCCGCCAGAGGCTAGGAGCCTGTCCAAGAAACTCGTCGCCTACTGCGCGCGTCCCACAGCG
>CAZVFN010000140.1:0-7082 GCA_964626335.1 uncultured Ectothiorhodospiraceae bacterium | reverse complement strand
CCCTTCGCCCTTCGCCCTTCGCCCTTCGCCCTTCGCCCTTCCCCCTTCGCCCTTGGCGCGCCGTCATCGCGAGCGACCCGCGGGGGCGCGGCGACCATCGTTCGCCTGCCGCCTGCCGCCTGCCGCCTGCCGCCTGCCGCCGGCTGTCGTCACAGACTCTTCAGCTCGACGTGCTCGACGCCGACGTACTCCTCGATCAGCGGCATCAGGTCGTGGATGCGCTGCTGGATGCGGTCGGCCAGCAGCAGCGTGCGGTCGACGCCCTCGGTCCAGCCGTAGATCGAGTGCGTGAGCTGGTCGGCGGTGCGCACGTTGTGCTGGATGTCGTGCAGGATCCTGCGGAACTCGGATGGCGTCGGCTGCACGCCCAGCTCGCGGAACAGCGCGCCGAGGTGGGCCATCAGCTCCTGCGCCTCGGGGCCGAGGCCGAAGTCCGCGGGTTCGTAGTCGCTCTCGCCCACCGACGCCTTCGGCACCCACGCCGAGAAGCTGGCCTTCTGCAGCGAGTGGTACAGCGGTTCCTCGGAGATCAGCAGCACCAGCAGGTTCTGCGGATTGGCCGTGAACACGGCGTCGCGCAAGCGCCACTCGGCGGTCACGAGGAACTCGTAGAGGCGGATGTGCTCGCGGAAGTCCGCGCCCTGGAGCTGGTCAAGGATGAGCACGGTCTTCTCGCCCTCGGAATAGGCGCAGGCATCGCTCATGATGCGCTCGAAGGCCGGTATCGGCGGCTCCTCGCGCCCGTCCTCGTCCTTCGACGGCGGTGGCACGACCCGCGGCGGGGGCTCGTGCTGCTGCGTGAAATCGTGGTACAGCCGCTGCGGGTATTCGAGGGCGGACGCGAGCGCCGAGGCGAGCGCGGTCTTCCGCCGGCCGGAGTCGCCCTCGACGCTCAGCGCCGGCACCTGCTCGTTGGGCTGCGACAGCACGCAGCGCACGTGGTAGGCGTAGTCGATGTTGGATTCGAAGCCGTGCTCCGCCATGCGTTCGCGCAGCGTGGCCATGGCCACCTCCTCGATCACGGCCGAGCGCCCAGTATAGCGTCCATCGCGCCGTGCTCAGTCCCCGTCCGTCGGCGCATTGCCCCCGGCCGCGCCATCGCCGGCGAAGCGCAGCGAGAGGTCGAGCGCGGCCACGTCCTTGGTCAGGGCGCCGATCGAGATGGAGTCCACCCCCGTGGCCGCGACCGCGGCCACCGTCGCGCGGTCGAGCCCGCCCGAGGCCTCCAGGGGCGCGCGGCCGGCCGTCTCCGCCACCGCGCGCCGCAGGTCCGCGGGCGCGAAGTTGTCCAGCAGCACGCGGTCGACGCCGGCGGCGAGGGCCTCGCGCAGTTGCTCGAAGGTCTCGACCTCGACGATCAGCGGGGCCTGCGGATGAGCGGCACGGACCGCGGCCACGGCGGCGTGGATGCCCCCGGCGGCGTGCAGGTGGTTCTCCTTGAGCATGGCGGCGTCGTACAGCCCCATGCGGTGGTTGGCGCCGCCGCCGCAGGCGACGGCGTACTTCTCGGCGGCCCGCAGCCCGGGCAGCGTCTTGCGCGTGTCGAGGATGGTGGCGCCGCTGCCCCGCACGGCGTCGACGTAGCCCCGCGTCGCCGTGGCCACGCCCGACAGCAGCTGCAGGAAGTTGAGCGCCGTGCGCTCGCCGGTGTAGAGCGCCCGGGCGGGCCCGGTCAGGGTGCAGACGGCCGCCTCCGGGCTCGCCCGGGCGCCCTCCTGCACGTGCCAGTCGATCGCGATCGCGGGATCGAGCGCATGGAAGGTGGCGTCGAACCAGGGCCGGCCGCAGACCACGCCGGGCACGCGCGCGATCACGCTCACGCGTTCCCGACGCTCGGCCGGGATGGCCGCGGCGCTCAGGTCGCCGGCGCCGACATCCTCGGCCAGGGCGCGGGCGACGTCGGCCTCGACGGTGGTCTGATCCGGCAATGCGCTCTCCCCGGGCTCGCGATGCGTTCAGTGGTCGTCATCGGGCGGCGGCGCATCGCGCGCCCGCTCGCCGGCCGGCGGCGCGTGGTCGACGCACTCGTCGCCGTACTCGACCTGCAGCGTGACGTGCTCCACGCCGAAGCGCTCGCGCAGCACCGCCTTGATGCGCGCGACCAGGCGGTCGTGGTCGACGCTGCCCGTGGCGCGCGCGTGCAGGCTCATCATGGGGCGCTCGGGCGACAGGCTCCAGGCGTGGACGTGGTGGACGTCGCGCAGGCCGGTGATCGCGGCCGGCAGCTCGCGCTCGATCCGGACCGTGTCGACGTGCTCGGGCGAGCCCTCCAGCAGCACGTGGGTCGCGCGACGCAGCAGGTACCAGGCCGAGCGCAGCACCAGGGCCGCGACGACCAGCGACAGGACCGGGTCGATCGGCGTCCAGCCCGTCGCCAGGATGACGCCGGCGGCGGCGATGGCGCCGACCGAGCCGAGCAGGTCGCCCAGCACGTGCACGGCCGCCCCGCGCATGTTCAGGTTGGCGCGGCTGCCGCCGTGCAGCAGCACGAACGCGGCGACGTTGACCAGCAGGCCCGCCACCGCGACGCCCAGCATGAGCGGGCCCATCACCGGCACGGGCTCGACCAGCCGCCCGACCGCCTCGAACGCGATCCAGCCGACGATGGCCAGCAGCGCCAGGCCGTTGACGAACGCGGCCAGTACCGGGAAGCGGTGGTAGCCGAAGGTGCGCTTGCGATCCGCGGGCCGGTCGGTCACGCGGAAGGCGATCCAGGCCAGCAGCAGCGCCGCCGTGTCGGTGAGCATGTGCGCGGCGTCGGCGATCAGCGCGAGCGAGCCGGCGATCCAGCCGCCGACCGCCTCGACGACCATGAACGAGCCCGTCAGCAGCAGCGCCGCCAGCAGCCGGCGGCGGTCGTCCGGCAGGCGATGCGTGTCCGCGTGCGCGGGGTCGTGTTCGTGCTGGTCGTCGTGCGCCATGCCCATGTCCGAACGGATTGTGCCCTACCCCGGGTCGTCGAACGAGGCGGGGCGGCGGATCCCGGGCGCTCGTCGGGCCCCATCCGGTTCGCCGGCGGCAGGATCCCGGAGTCGTTGATCGCACCGCGCGAGCCGTGCCGCAAGCCGCTTCGGCCGAGCGTCAACGGGGTGTCGCCGTTCTGTCACCCCGCTGTCACAGACACGCGCCATCCTCGCGACTCGGCGCCGCGCTCCCGAATGACGCGATTTCGCTCGCTCCGCAGCCACCCATGATCCGTACGGCCCGCGTTCCGCGATCCACGGAGGTGCAACAGGTGTTCCCAATCCGATCCAGACTGACCCACGGCCTCGCCGCGTGCCTGCTGCTCGCCGCGTCGCCGCTGGCCTGGAGCGCCGACGACGGCGTCGAGCAGGCCAGGCAGGCGCAGAAGGGCATCGACGACATCGCCCAGGAGACCCAGGCGCGCATCGACGACCTATCGGACAAGGCGCAGGAGATGCTCGCCGAGTATCGCGCCGCGCGGGACGAGACCGAGAACCTGCGCATCTACAACGAGCAGCTGCAGCGCCAGATCGAGTCGCAGGAAGAGGAGATCGCCTCGCTCGAGGACCAGCTGGCGCAGATCGATCGCACGCAGCAGGAATTCGTGCCGCAGATGCTCGAGGCGCTGAACGCGCTGGAGCAGTTCGTCGAGCGCGACCTGCCGTTCCGCATCGAGGAGCGCCGCGCCGAGATCGAGGCGCTGCGCGAGCTGATGGGCCAGGCGAACGTGACCACCGCCGAGAAGTATCGCCAGCTCATGGCGCGCTTCCAGGCCGAGATGAAGTACGGCCGCACGATCGAGACCTACCGCGGTGAACTCGAGCTCGAGGGCGAGCAGCGCAGTGTGCGCTTCCTGCGGGTCGGCCGCGTCGCGCTGATGTACCAGACGCTCGACCAGCAGCGCACCGGGCGCTGGAACCCGGCGGCGGACGAGTGGGAGGCCGTCGGCGGCGCGTTCCGCGCCGCCTTCGAGCAGGGCTACAAGATCGCCGCCGAGCAGGCACCGCCGGACCTCGTCGAAATGCCCGTCAACGCCCCGGGAGGCCGCTGATCATGATGCCTGGTGACCGTACGACGCGCGCCCTCCCGGCCCTGCTGCTGGGCCTGGCGGGCCTCCTCGGCCTGTTCGCGGCCGTGCCCGTGCACGCCCAGCAGGGCGAGCTGCAGCAACTGCTGCAGGAGCTGCGCGAGGCGCGCCAGCAGGAGCAGCAGCGCGCCGAGCAGCGCATCAACGACTTCATCGACAAGGTGAACCAGCGCGAGGCAATGCTCGACGAGGCCATCGCCGAGCGCGACGCCGCCCGCCAGAAGCGCGACGAGCTGCAGGAGACGTTCGACGCCAACGAGCAGAAGCTCACCGAGCTGACCGGGGAGCTGGAGGCCCGCAAGGGCGACTTCGGCGAGGTCTTCGGCGTCATCCGCGAGGTTGCCGGCGACGCGCGCTCGACCATGCGCGGCTCGCTGACCGCGAGCCAGGCCCCCGAGCGCGCCGAGTTCCTCGGCACCCTGTCGGAGACCAAGGCGCTGCCCTCGACCGAACAGATCGACCGGCTGTGGCGCACCCTGCTGGAGGAGATGGTGGCGACCGGCGAGATCGCGCGCTACCAGGCCCCGGTCGTGGATCCCAACGGCACGCGCGAGCAGGCCGAGGTCATGCGCGTCGGGCCGTTCACCGCGTTCGTCGGTGATCGGTTCCTGAACTTCAGCGCCTCGACGCAGGAGCTGTCGGTGCTGCCGCGCCAGCCCGCGGGCCGCTGGCAGTCGATGGCGGCGACTCTCTACGACGCGAACGCGGATGCCGCCGCGCTGGCCGCGCCGGTCGACCCGTCGCGGGGGGCCATCCTCAGCCGCCTGATCCAGAAGCCGACACTGCTCGAGCGGGTCCAGCAGGGCGGCCTGGTCGGTTACGTGGTGATCGCGATCGGCATCATCGGCCTGCTCATCTCGCTCGAGCGTTTCATCACGCTCGGCCGCATCGAGCGCAAGATGCGCGCTCAGCGCAAGGACCTGGACAATCCGAGCACGAACAACCCGCTCGGCGAGGTCCTCAAGGCGTATCACGACAACAAGAGCGCTGACACGGAGACGCTGCAGCTCAAGCTCGACGAGGCGATCCTGCGGCGCCTGCCGCGCCTCGAGCGGGGGCTCGCCACGGTGCGCATCCTCTCGGCCGTCGCGCCGATGCTCGGGCTGCTCGGCACCGTGGTCGGCATGATCGCGACCTTCCAGGCGATCACGCTGTTCGGCACGGGTGACCCCAAGCTCATGGCCGGTGGCATCTCGCAGGCGCTGGTGACGACCTCGCTCGGGCTGATCACCGCGGTGCCACTGATCCTGCTGCACAGCCTGCTCAACGGCCGCAGCCGGCGCCTGATCCAGACACTCGAGCACCAGGCGAGCGGCATCGTCGCGAGCCACGCCGAGGAGCACGCGCAGGCCCATGCATGAGCTCAACGCACTGATCATCGGCCTGCAGGATTTCTTCGACGCCGGGGGGGATGTCCTCTGGCTCATCCTGGCCCTGACCGTGCTCCTGTGGGGGCTGATCATCGAGCGCTTCTGGTTCTTCACCCGGCGCTATCCGGGCGAGCTCGAGCAGACCCTGGCGCAGTGGAACGCGCGCAGCGACAAGCGTTCCTGGTACGCCCATCGCGTGCGCGAGACGCTGATCTCGGAGCTGGAGGTGCGCCTGCAGCGCTACGTGCCCGTGGTCAAGACCCTGGTGGCGGTGCTGCCGCTGCTCGGCCTGCTCGGCACGATCACGGGCATGATCCAGGTGTTCGACGTGCTCGCGATCATGGGCACCGGCAATCCGCGGGCCATGGCGAACGGCGTGTCCGCCGCCACGATTCCCACCATGGCCGGGATGGTGACCGCCCTGTCCGGTCTCTATTTCGGCGTCTACTTCGAGCGCCGCGCCAAGGCCGAGACCCGCCTGCTGGCGGACAAGCTGGCCATCGCCGGAGGAACGACCCATGCGTAGCCGTCACGTCGCGAGCGAGCAGGAGGACGCCGAGCTCAACATGACGCCCATGATCGACATCGTGTTCATCATGTTGATCTTCTTCATCGTCACCACCTCGTTCGTCAAGGAGACCGGTATCGAGGTCTCGCGCCCGAGCGCGGACACGGCCGAGCGCAAGGAGAAGGGCAGCATCCTGATCGGCATCCGCGGCAACGGCGAGATCTGGATGGACAACCGCCAGATCGAGAAGGACGCCATCCGCGCGAACGTCGAGCGCATGCTCGCCGAGAACCCGGAGGCCAGCGTCGTCGTCGTCGCCGACGAGGCCGCCAGCAGTGGCACGCTGGTCCGGGCCATCGACCAGGCGCGCCAGGCCGGTGCCACGGGCGTGTCGATCGCGGCCCGGAACGAGCGGTAATGATCATGCCGCGCGCGCTTCGCCTGGCGCTGTCGATCGGCGGTGGCGCCGCGATCACGTTCGCCCTGTTCGTGCTCATGATGTGGCTCGTGACGAACGAGGACATGAAGCTCGCCGACGCGACCGACCAGGAACCGATCCGCTTCATCCAGTACGAGGAGGAGCCGGAGACGCGCACCAAGGACCGGCGCAAGCCGCCCGAGGAGCCGCCGGATCCGCCGCCGCCGCCCGAGTCCCCGGAGCCGGTCGCGCAGCAGCAGCAACAGGCGCGCGCGCCCATGCCCGAGATGGACATGCCGAAGATGAACATCGACGCGGGCGCGGGATCGGGGCCGTTCATCGGCGACTTCTCCACCGGCGAGAGCGGCATCGACACCGACGCCACGCCGATCTCGCGCGTGCCGCCGCAGTATCCGCTGGAGGCCCGGCGCGAGGGCATCCAGGGCTACGTGACCATGGAGTTCACGATCCGCCCGGACGGCTCGGTGACCAACATCACGGTGGTCGGTTCGCATCCCGAAGGTACGTTCGAACAGGCCGCCCGGCGGGCGCTGGCGCGCTGGAAGTTCGAGCCGCGCGAGGAGGGCGGGCGCAAGGTGTCGCGGCGCGCCCGCCAGACCATCCGTTTCACGCTCAACTAGGAGCCTGTCCGAGAAATTGGCGCCGTCGCGAGCGCGTGGTACAGCGTGCAGATCTTGGCGATTGTGAAACGAGCATGGTGGTTGCCATGGGAGT
>CAZVFN010000139.1:0-7084 GCA_964626335.1 uncultured Ectothiorhodospiraceae bacterium | reverse complement strand
GCGCCATCTTTTGGCGATTGCTCAACTCCCATGGCAACCACCATGCTCGTTTCACAATCGCCAAGATCTGCACGCTGTACCACGCGCTCGCGACGGCGCCAATTTCTCGGACAGGCTCCTAGCCGCCGGCGTGGCCGGCGTAGATGTCGAACCGGGTCGAGCGGCCGCCGATCGAGCCGCTCGGCGCCGGTCCCGCCAGGCTCGGTGCGCCGCGCGGTCGCTTGACCACCACACGCGCGCGGGCTGCGCCGAGGGCGGCCGGCAGCAGTTCGTCGCTGTCCGCGTCCGCCCCGACCAGGTCGCGGAACAGGCGCATCTCCTTGCGCACGGCCGCCGATTTGCGCCGCGGCGGGTGCATCGGATCGAGCACGACCACGTCCGCGGTGTGCGCGCCCAGCACCGCCAGGGCATGGGCCTCGCGCAGTTCCATGCGGGCGGCGAGGTCGGCCCCGTGGGCGTCGGCCCGCGCGCGCCCCAGCGCGTCGCACAGCAGGGCGGCGACCGCCGGGTGGCGCTCCACCAGGGTGACGCGGCAGCCGGCGCCGGCGAGCAGGCCCGCGTCGCGACCGAGACCGGCGGTGGCGTCGATGACGCCCGGGGTACGCCCGCGGCGTGCGCCGACGGCCCGCAGCAGGCCCTCGTCCGCCTGCGCCGCCTGGCGCGCGCGCCGCGCCGTGTGGCCCTGCACGAAGTCGGCGTAGACCGCACCCGGTGCGTCCGGACCTGTTGCCTGGACCTGCAGGCGCTGGCGGGTGACGACGAACGCCAGGCGATCCGGCTCCGCCGGAATCGCGCGCGCGCAGGTCAGCCCGAGGTGGTGCGCCAGCGCCCGGGCCTCGGCCTCGCGCCCGGCGTCGGCGCAGACTACGAGCGCCCGCTCGGGGTACAGTGGGTCACTGCGTTGCTGCTCGAGCGGTGTTCGCTCCATGACGGATGTCCCCGATTCGCCGCTGCGCCTGTACCTGCGGCTCACGCTGAAGGTGATGGTCGCACTCGCACTGCTCGGCGTGGTCGTCGTCGGTGTGCGCTTCCTCGGTGCCGGGGTGAGCGAGACCACCGGCCAGGACCGCTTCGACCTGTCGGACCTTGCGCCCGGCGCGGTCCGCACCGTCGGCTGGGATGGCAGCCCCGTGATCGTGCTCCACCGCAGCCCCGACACCGTCCGCAAGCTCGGCGACGCGCTCGCCGACGACCCGAGCCCCGCCTGGTTCGTCGCCCGCGCCGCCGGCACTGCCACGGGCTGCACGCTGGTCTGGCAGCCGCGCCGCGAGCGCTTCCGCGAGAGCTGCGGTCAGGCCGCCTGGGACGCCGCCGGCCACCCGCTACCCGCCACCAACGCCGGCCCCCTGCAGGTGCCGCCCCATCGCATGACCGACGACGGGCGCCTCATTCTGGGGGGGGAAGGGGATGCATGAGAAAGGGGCGAGGGCTGGGGGCGAAGGCGGCCGGCGGCCGGCGGCCGGGCGGGTTCTATCAGCCTTTCGGAGCGAGCTCGCGCGCGATCACCGCGGCCGGATCGATCCCGGCACGCGCGATCTTGCAAAGGGGTGGCGGAGCCGAATGCGCGCGTCTGCTTCGCGAAAACGCGCCTTGATCCCGTTCGTCGCCCGGCACCCGTCGCCCGCCGCCCTCAGCCCTCAGCCTCCGCTTCGCCGTCGCCGTCGCCGTCGCCGTCGCCGTCGCCGTCGCCGCCGCCGCCCTGCTCCAGCCGCTCGAGGCGTTTCTCGAGTCGCTGGCAGCGCTGCGCGAGGCGGTCCTGGGTCGCGCCCTGGCCCTGCACGGTCGCGTCCAGCTGCTCGAGCTCGTGCTGGAGCCGCATCAGGCGTTCCTCGATCGCGTCGAGCCGTTCGTCGGTGTTCATGTCGCCTCCGGGGTGACCATGTTGCACGGCGCCCCGGCGCGGAACGCCGCGATGTTCTCGCCGAGCTGCTCCACCAGGCGCTGGCGGGCGGCGCGCGTGCCCCAGGCGCAGTGCGGGGTGACGATCAGGTTCGGGATGTTGTCGGCCAGCAGCGGGTCGCCGTCCACTGGCGGCTCGCGCTCGAGCACGTCGACACCCGCGCCCGCGATCGCGCCGTTGCGCAGGGCGTCCGCGAGGGCCGCCGGGTCGACGATGCCGCCGCGCGCGGTATTGATCAGCAGGGCCGTGTCCTTCATCCGTGCCAGTGCGGCGGCATCGATGAGCCTGTCGGTGGCGTCGGTGAGCGGGCAGTGCAGGCTGAGCACGTCGGCGCGCTCCAGGACCTCTCTCAGCGGTGCACGGCCCGGCGGCACGCTGGCACTCCCCGGGCGGGCGGCGATCAGCACCTCCATGGCGAATGCGTCGGCGCCGGCCGCCACGGCGCGCCCGAGCGTGCCGTGGCCGATGATGCCGAGCGTGGCCCCGGCCAGCTCCGTGATCGGGTGATCGAGGCGGCAGAAGTGGGGCGCCCGCGACCAGGCGCCGGCACGAACGTCGTCGCGGTAGTCGACCAGGTGGGTCGCCAGCGCCAGGATCAGTGCCCAGGTGTGCTGCGCGACCGCCGGTGTGGCATAACCGGTGGTGTTGCACACGGTCACGCCGGCGGCTGCGGCCGCGTCCAGGTCGACGTTGTTGACGCCGGTCGCGGCGACACAGACGAGCGCGAGCCGGGGCGCGGCCGCGAGGGCCGCGGCGTCGACCACGACCTTGTTGGTGACCACGACGTCGGCGTGCGCGATGCGCTCCGCGACCCGGCCGGCGGGCGTGCGGTCGTGCCAGTCCCAGGACTCGAGCGTCGCCGCGAGCGCGGCGAGCTCGAGGCCGGGGCCGAGCGTTTCGGCGTCGAGGACCACCCCGTGCACGGCTTCAGCCCGACTGGTAGCGCCGGCGCATGTCGCGCAGGATCGTGAACAGGATCGGCCAGAAGACGAGCGCGGTCAGCGGCGCGGCGAAGTACAGCCACGGATCGGCGGGGGCGCGACCGGCCATGCCGCTGGTCCACAGCACCAGCGCCTGCTTGATGAAAAGCAGCGCCGTGACCACCAGTGTCTGCTGCGCGATCGGGAACACGCGCAGGCGCTGGTGGCTGCGCTGGACGAAGGCCGCGGCGAGGACCGCCCCGAGGGCGTTCTGGCCGAGCAGATTGCCGAGGGCGACATCGAGCAGCACGCCGGCGATCCAGGCGAACAACAGCCCGAATCGGCGCGGTGTCGCCATCGCCCAGTAGATGACCACCAGCGTCACCCAGTCCGGGCGGAACGCCTCCGCGGCCTCGGGCAGCGGCACCATCGCCAGCATCAGGGCGACGACGACGGTCAGCGGGATGAGCCACCAGCGCGGATTCATGGCTCGGCGCCACTCGGGGGCTCGGGGCCGGCCCCGGCGGCGGTGTCGCCGCTGCCCGCGACGCCCTGCCCGTCGTCGCGAGCCGGCTCCCCGGTGGGCCCGGCCCGCGCGTCCGGCCAGACCAGCAGCACCTCGCGCGAGCGGTCCAGGCGGGCCCGCGGCTCGGCGGTCACCCTGGCGAACGACTGCCCGGGCCGGCGCTCGACCCTGACGATGTCCGCGACCGGATAGTTCGACGGGAAGCGGCCGCCGAGGCCCGAGGTGACGACGGTGTCGCCCACGCGCACGTCCGCATTGTTCGGCAGGTAGAGGAGGTCCAGGCGGTCCGGCTCGCCCGTGCCCTCGGCGACCGTGCGGCGCCCGGTGCGATTCACCTGCACCGGCAGCGCGTGGTTCGCGTCCGAGATCAGCAGGGCGGTGGCGGTGAACGGGCCGACCTGGATGATCTGGCCCATCACGCCGTTGGCCTCGATCAGCGGCTGGCCCTGGTAGACACCGTCGCGCTTGCCCTTGTTGATCACCACCTGCTGGCGGTACGGGTCGAGGTCGACCGACATCAGCTCCGCCACGAGGACCCGGTTGGTGCCCTTCGGCGAGGAGTCGAGCAGGGCACGCAGCCGCGCGTTCTCGCTGCGCAGGGTCTCCAGTTTCTGTTGCTGCGCCTGCAGCCGCAGGTTCTCGCGCTCAAGGGCCTCGACGCGGTCGAGCAGCTCGGCGCGCGATTGCACCCGGTCCGAGCTCCAGCCGACGAAACGGGCGGGCAGATCCACCGCGTAGCGCAGCGGGGCAATCGCCCCGGACAGGAAGTGGCGCACCTGCTCGAGGTGATTGAAGCGGTGGTCGACCACCATGAGGGCGGCCGAGAGCACGACGAAGAACAGGAGGCGCAGGAAGGCGCCGGCGCCCTGCTGGAACAGCGGCTGCATCAGGCCGGCTCCCGCCGGCCGACGGTGGAGGCAGCGGCCTCGCCGATACCCTTACTCGACCGAGACGAAGCCGGTACCGTGCTCATCGATCAGTTCGAGGATGCGACCACCGCCCCGGCACACGCAGGTCAGCGGATCCTCGGCCACGACGACGGGCAGGCCGGTCTCTTCGGTCAGAAGGCGGTCGAGATCGCCGAGCAGGGCGCCCCCGCCGGTCAGGACGATGCCGCGCTCGGCGACGTCCGCGCCGAGTTCCGGCGGGGTCTGCTCGAGCGCCGTCTTGACCGCGCTGACGATGCCGTACAGCGGCTCCTGCAGCGCCTCGAGAATCTCGTTGCTGTTGAGCGTCAGCGCGCGCGGTACGCCCTCGGACAGGTTGCGGCCCTTGACCTCGATCTCCAGCAGTTCCTTGCCGGGATAGGCCGAGCCGATCTCGTGCTTGATGCGCTCGGCCGTGGCCTCGCCGATGAGCGCGCCGTAGTTGCGGCGCACGTAGTTGACGATCGCCTCGTCGAACTTGTCGCCACCGATGCGCACGGACGCGGAGTAGACGATGCCGTTGAGCGACATGACGGCGACTTCCGAGGTGCCGCCGCCGACGTCGAGCACCATCGATCCCTGCGGTTCGGACACCGGCATCCCGGCACCGATCGCCGCGGCCATGGGCTCCTCGACCAGGTAGACGGTGCGGGCGCCGGCACCGGCGGCGGATTCGCGGATGGCGCGGCGCTCGACCTGGGTCGCGCCGCACGGCACGCAGACGAGCACGCGCGGGCTCGGGCGGAAGAAGCGCGAGTCGTGCACTTTCTTGATGAAGTGCTGCAGCATCTTCTCGGTGATGTTGAAGTCGGCGATCACGCCGTCGCGCATCGGGCGGATGGCGGTGATCGACTGCGGCGTGCGCCCGACCATGCGCTTGGCCGCCTCGCCGTACGCCTCGATCGACTTGGCCCCACCGCCCTTGTCCTGGCGCAGCGCGACCACCGAGGGCTCGTTGAGAACGATCCCCTTGCCGCGGACATAGATCAGTGTGTTGGCCGTACCGAGATCGATCGACAGATCGGTGGAGAAGAGTCCGCGTAGGGCGCTGAACATGCTGGAATTATTCTCGTAATGGCCTGGAGGGGGGCGCGGCGAAGCCGGTACTGTAGCAACGGGGTCCGGCGGGCACAAGCAAGCGCGTCACGGCGTGGATTCGGCGGACCATGGCGGCGACAATGCGCCACGCAACCGGGCCCGCGAGCGTGCATCGGTGCCCCGATGGGATGGCGGCGGCGACCCACCGAACGACTGGCGGGGCGCGGGGAGCGCGCCGCCGATCGCCATGACACGAGAGGGGTCCCGATCGCGTGGTCGGCTTCCAGTCCAGACGCTTCGAACGGCTGCTGGCGCAGCACTGGGACAGCCTGCGGCGCATGGCGTTCCGCCTGACGGGCGACCGGGATGCGGGCGAGGACCTGTTGCAGGACCTGGTCGAGCGGGTGACGCCGCGACGCGACGAGGTCCTGTGCCTGGACAATCCGCGGGCATGGCTGGGGCGGGTGCTCTACCGGCTGTTCGTCGACCAGTGGCGACACGCGCGGGCGCGGCCCCAGCTGGACCCGGAGGCCGAGGTGGACGCCCAGGCGGACACCGCCGACGTGCCCGATGACGATTTCGATCGCGCGCTCGCGCGCGAGCGCTTGCAGGCCGCCCTCGACCGCTTGTCGCCGGAGAGGCGCGATGTCGTGCTGCTGCACGATGTCGAGGGCTACACGCTCGTCGAGATCGCGACGATCACCGAGACCCCGGTCGGGACCCTCAAGTCCCGGCTGCACCGGGGCCGGGTTCGCCTGCGCGGATTGCTCGCCGAAGGAACCTTTTCGGGGCCCGATTCGTGACTCCCAGATAGGGCGAGACGATGCACTGCACCGAATTCCGGCAGCACTGGAGCGAGTGGCACGCGGGCGCCGACGAGTGCGACGCGGCCGCGATGGCCGCCCATTGCCGCGAGTGCGAGGCGTGCGCGCGCTACGACCGCCAGATGCGGCGGCTGCTGATGGAGCTCTCCGACCTGCCGTTGCCGGGCGGGGAGCGCACGCCGGCGCCGGCGCGCGATCGCCTGCGCTGGGCCGCGCTCGCGGCGACGCTCGTGATCGGGGTGGCGCTGGGGATGATGCTGTCCGCGCGCTTCGCCGGCGACGCCGGCATCAGCGCCAAGGCCGTGACCGTCGAGGGGCCCGGCGTGCAGCGCGTGGCCGTTGCGTTCGAGAGCCCGGAACGCCTGCAGGACGTCGAGTTCGTGGTGGAACTGCCGCGGGGGGTCGAGCTGGTGGGCTTCCCGGGTCAGCGCCGGGTTCGCTGGGACGGGCAGCTGGCGGCCGGGCGCAGCCGGTTGCAGCTGCCGCTGCGCATCACGCACGACGCCGAACTTGGTACCCTCGTCACGCGCGTCGTCCACGACACCGGCGAGCGGCGGCTCGAGGTCCCGCTCCGATTCCGCGAAGGGGAGGGCGACGATGACACCGCGTGAGCTCGATCGTTGCGCCTGGACGGCCGGCGCGTGGATGGATCCGGTGCGCCTCGGCGCATGCGTGCTCGCTGCGGCCTTGCTGGTGTGTCCGGACAGTGCCGTCGCGGCGGACGACGACGGGCGGATCGACGACGTCAGGATGCAGGTCGTGGAGGACCCGGATGCCGACGAGGGCGACTACGTCGATCGGATCGAGCTTCCGGAGGCGGCCGCGACCCGCGGCGAGGGCGCTTCGCGCCAGGGCCGCGAGCGGGCGTGGGGATTATCGCGTGGCGGCGATCCCCCGCTGCTGCGTGTGACTGACCGTTCGGCCGCACTCAGGGCATCGCTCGCTTCGGT